>JAUWQP010000012.1 GCA_030611015.1 Chloroflexota bacterium
TTTGCTGAAGTGGGAGAATGTGTATAATACTATCCGCCCTCATCAGGCACTGGGATACCTTACTCCAAAGGAATTTCTTAAGCTCCATCAACAAAATAAAAGAAAGGAGGAGGTGTCACTAATCATATGAACGAGTACAAAGTATTGCTAGAACAATGGCGAAGAGAGTATAATCAAGTACGACCTCATAGTCGCTCGAGGATATCGACCCCCAGCACCTGAGGCTATACTAAGCGTGGTTATGACTTAACAAGTGGTATCGCTGTTGGGGGCAGGTAAACACTGGCTGGGGATCCAGGATTCGAACCTGGCCTAACTGATCCAGAGTCAGTCGTCCTACCGCTAGACTAATCCCCAGCAGGTTCATATTATAGATGTTCCTCTTATCTGGAGCAATAGCACGATGCCTACAAAGTTGGGGTTAAAGAAAATCCAAAAAACCAGTTCCCTGTTGCCAGTTGATAAGTCGGAGCACGGCTAGCGCTTGGTATATTGTGGTGCCTTGCGAGCTCGCTTGAGTCCGTATTTTTTACGTTCTTTGATTCTGGCATCCCGGGTAAGCAGGCCCTCTTTACGTAACATGGGCTTAAATAGCTCGTTCTCTTTGACGAGAGATCGAGCAATGCCATGGCGAATGGCTCCAGCCCACCCGCTGAGACCACCGCCATTCACTTTCACAGTGACACGAAATTTGCCCATGGTATCGGTGGCCAGCAAGGGATGTTCAATCATACGGCGATACTCGGGGCGAGTGAAAACCTCCTGGTAAGGCTTATCATTGATAATTATCTCCCCCTCGCCGGGGAAAAGCCTGACCTGGGCTATAGCGCACTTGCGTTTACCTGTTCCCCAAACGTAACTTTCCTCGCTCATAAGTTATCACCCTTCCTTTGGTAATGTTTCACTTTCTTTGTTCTCGGTCGTTCTAAGTCCTTTGCTCCGCTCGTGGTGACGAGGGGAGATTTGAGCCTGGTGAGGATGCTCATTTCCAGGATAAACCTTCAGTTTCTTAAACATGGCTCTGCCTAAACTATTATGAGGCAACATCCCTTTAGCCGCAAGTTCAATCACACGGACAGGGTCTTTACTAAATAGTTCCTCGAAGCTTTGGCTCTTTAAGCCGCCGGGGTAACCTGAGTGTCTATAGTAAAACTTTTGTTTTGCTTTCTTGCCAGTTACCTTCACTTTGGCAGCATTTATTACCACAACATAATCACCGGTATCAATATGAGGGGCGTAAATCGGCTTATGCTTGCCCATAAGTAAACTGGCCACCTGTGTCACCATCCTTCCCAAAGTCTTATCCGTAGCATCAATCACCCACCACTCTCGCTCGATATCTTTCGCTTTAGGACTATAACTTTTCATCTCTTTCGATAAACTCAGTACAGGTCTAGCTTCCTAAGGGCGCAGGATAATTGACATTCATAAGGCATAAGCCACACGCAGGAACCACAGGACCAGCCAAACCTAAACTCCTCGCCTCCATTATATCACGAAATTCTTCGATGCCTATCTTACTCAGGCCTAACCTGATTAAAAGACCTACCGTACTGCGTATCTGGTGAGGCAGAAAGGCATTAGCCACGATGCGGAAGATGGCAACCCTCTCCCCTGGTATCAAGTACGGGGCAAGCTTATTCTTCTCTCTTGAAGGAAGGAGGCAGGTGAGGGTGTCAATTCCCGCTTCATAAACATTACGCAGTGTGCTCCTGCTGTCGTCTAAAGAACTGGCAAAGGAGGCAAAATCATGCTCACCCAGGAGAAGCTGGCAGGCCTCGTTCATCACCTGTATGTCTAGCGGTTTGGGCACCAGTAAAGTGAATCTCCGACTAAACGGCGACCGAGTGTTGCTATTCAAAATATAATAATGATATTCCCGGCTCAGAGCATCGCGTCGGACATTAAAATCATCGCTAGCCCTGTAAGCTGATTTGACTGCGATGTCTCCAGGTAAATAATAATTTAGTGCTTTAACCAGCGTCATGGTATCTAATGTGGATTTCGCCCGGAAGCTCACCACTTGTCCCTTGGCATGCACACCGGCATCAGTTCTGCTAGCTGCCATGGCCCGGCTGCTTTGCCCGCAAAATCGCCTTATAGCTTGCTCAAGCTCACTTTGAATGGTGGGCAATCCAACTTGCCACTGAAAGCCATGATATTGCGTGCCGTCATATTCTATAAGCAAAATAAACTTACTTGACCAGTTCAATTTGAACCATAGGTGCGTTATCACCAAGGCGGGGTCCCAGCTTTAGCAATCTTGTATAACCCCCGTTACGGTCGGCATAACCCGGAGCAATTTCGGTAAATAACTTGTTAACCACTTTTTTGTCAGTAATAAAAGCTAAGGCTTCCCGCCTCGAGGCAAGGCTGCCATCCTTACCTAAAGTAATCATCTTTTCTGCTAAACTGCGAACCTCCTTAGCTTTAGCTGCAGTGGTGGTGATTTTTTCGTAGGTCAGGAGTGCGGTAACTTGATTTCGGTATAACGCCCACCTGGGCTCTGTCGACCTACTTAGTTTCCGTCCTGCTAACTTGTGTCTCATTCCTTATTTCTTATTAGGAACAGGAAAGCCTAGTTTTGCCATTAGCTCTTCTACTTCGGCGCGAGATTTTGCTCCCAGACCAGGCAACGGTGGAAAACCGTCCCTACTTTTCTCTATCAATTGTCCCAGAGTGGAAATGGCCGCTCTCCTCAAACTATTATAGGAGCGAGTTGATAAATTTAGTTCTTCCAGAGGGGTATCATATTGCTTGGGCACAATGGACAATTCTTTAGCCATGGGAACTTCGAGGTCTCTGAAGGAAGAAAACTGATTAATTAAGATGCTAGCACTTTGACTGAGTGCCTCCCAGGGAAAAATAGTAGCGTCGGTCCAAATTTCCAGGATGAGCTTTTCTGGACTTCCCTCCTGGCCAGGCCTGATGGATTCTACAGAAAAGTTCACCTTCCGCACCGGGGCGAAGATGGCATCTATTGGCAGTGCTCCCACAGGTAAACCGTCAGCCGATTTAGCCGGCCCATAAGCTTTCCCTAGCTCCACGTTAAGTTCAACGTACAGCTTGGCTTGGGGAGAGTCCAGAGCAGCTAAATAAAGTTCGGGGTTGGCAATCCGAAAATCAGCCGATGGTTTAATATCACCGGCACAGACCTTGCCTTCCCCCTCTGCTTCCAAGGTCAACCGCCCGGCCTGACGAGAAAGAGGACAGAGGCTCAGTTGCTTGATATTCATTAAGAACTCCATAGCATCTTCTTTAACATAAGGGATTGGAGAGAATTCATGGTGAATTCCTTCGATCCTGACCCATGTTACCGCAGCGCCAGGCAGAGAATTGAGAAGCACACGCCGCAAGGTATTGCCTAAGGTGGTACCAAAACCCAGCTCCAGAGGTTCAGCAAGAAAACGACCATAATTCTTGGTGCCTTCAACACAAGTTACTGTGGGGATAGATAATACGGGCATAGTTCACCTCGAGTAATATTCAACAATAGCTTTCGCATTAAATACAGCTTCAATATCGTCCTTGCCAGGCAGATTTAACACCCTACCTGTCATGCTTTCTTTGTCCAGGCTTAACCAGCTGGGGACAAATTTTTCCTCAATCTCCTCAGCTACTCTTTTATAATATTCTGTTTTTGTGCTGGCATCCCGCCACTTTATAACGTCTCCCGATTTCACCAGAAAGGAAGGGATATCGGTTTTGCGACCATTGACAACTATGTGACCGTGCCGAACTATTTGCCTGGCTTGGGCACGTGAATCAGCAAAGCCCAGGCGATACACTACATTATCTAATCTCCGCTCCAACAATATGAGAAAGTTGTCTCCAGTGGTACCATGGCCCTTTTTGGCCTCGCTAAAAAACCTGCGAAATTGTCGCTCGAGGACACCGTAGCAAAAGCGAACCTTTTGTTTTTCGCGTAATTGAAGTCCGCGATCGGAAATTCTGCTACGCCGTCGAGACAGAGAACGCCCCCCGGGAGGAACATTTCTTTTCTCCAAAGGACATTTAGGGGTAGGACACCTCTCGCCTTTGAGCATCAACTTGACTTCGAAGCGGCGACATAGTCGACAAACCGGGCCTGTGTAACGCGCCATTTTATACTCTTCTCCTTCCTCGCGGACGGCAGCCGTCATGGGGAATAGGAGTCACGTCTCTGATAGCTGTGACGGTAATGCCGGAAGCTTGTAAAGCGCGAATAGCTGCTTCTCGCCCACTACCCGGACCTTTAATATACACCACGACTCGGCGCATGCCATCATTCATTGCTCGGCGTGCTGCATCTCTGGCAGCTAGTTGGGCAGCGTAAGGGGTGCCTTTCCTGGAACCTTTGAATCCAGCAAGACCAGAACTCCCCCAGGCAATAACATCACCTTGCATATCGGTAATGGTAATAGTCGTGTTATTGAAAGTGGATTGGATATAAGCCTTGCCTTCGCTGACCTTTTTATGGGTTTTATGAATTCTCTTCTTCTTTGGCATTTGTTGAAAATAAGTTCCTTACTTCTTAGCTATGCCGCGTCTTTGCCCTCGCCCTGCCACTGTTTGCCTTGACCCTCTTTTAGTTCGGGCGTTTGTGCGGGTTCTCTGTCCATGAACTGGTAACCTCATGCGGTGTCTTATGCCTCGATAGCAACTAATTTCAATAAGCCGCTTTATATTAGATTGAACCTCTCGCCTAAGGTCACCTTCCACCTTATACTGTTTGCCAACGACGTCTCGAATCTGGCCAACCTGTTCCTCGCTAAGTTCCTTAACTCTAATACCGGGATCGATACCAGTGGCAGCCAGAATGCGCTGGCTTGATGTATCACCAATGCCATAAATGTTCTGCAAGGCTATCCCGATTGGCTTATCTTTAGGAAGGTCTACACCGATAATGCGTGCCATTACTTATCCTTCAATTTCTAATATTTAACCTCTAAATTCCAAATTCGTCACTATTCATCATAATGTCATTTTGAGGGAGAAATTCGGTTTTGCTCAGTGTAACACTCCGCGACCGAAGCATATCCTGAGCCCTGTCGAAGGAAATCTCAATGACCCTGCGCTTCGCTCAGGGCGACATAAGGGGGCTGTATGGTTACCCAAATTCAAAACAGTTTTGATAATTTGATATTGTTTAGAATTTCGATTTGTGTGCTTAGGATTGTTCATTTTATCCCTGCCTCTGTTTGTGCTTTGGATTTTCACAAATAACCCTAACTACACCATCTCGCCTGATAACCTTACATTTTCTGCATATTGGCTTCACCGACGCTCTTACTTTCATTTTCCATCACCATATAAACAAACCTTGTTATAATAAACCTTCTTAGTTGACCTGTCAAATTATCTAAGCCGATAGGTAACCCTGCCCCGGCTCAGGTCGTAAGGGGAAAGTTCTACCAGGACTCTATCCCCAGGCAAAACCTTGATATAGTGCTTTCTCATCTTGCCTGAAATGTAAGCCAGTATTTTATGTCCATTGGCCAATTCGACGCGAAACATGGTATTAGGTAGAACTGTAATCACTGTGCCTTCAACTTCTAGCCTTTCCTGCTTAGCCATTGTTATATCCTACCTAAATAAGTACCTCAGCTTCATTGTCAGTTATGGCAATGGTATGTTCAAAATGTGCGGAAAGACTGCCATCGGCTGTAAGCACTGTCCATTGATTAGCTGCCAATTTAGTGTGCCAATCTCCAGCGTTAACCATAGGCTCAATGGCTAGAGTCATCCCTTTACGCAGCAAGAGACCTTTTCCAACCACAAAATTAGGTATTGGGGGCTCTTCATGCAGGTCGCGGCCTACTCCATGCCCCGTATATTCTCTAACCACCGAAAATCCTTTTGCTTCAACATAATGTTGAATAGCAGATGAGATATCATCTACCCGTGCCCCACTTCTAGCTTGAGCGATGCCTGATATTAAACTACCTTCCGTGACCGCGATAAGTTCCTCGGCCTCCTTGCTTATCCGTCCCACACCAATAGTGATAGCGGCATCGGTATGAAAGCCATCGAGTTTTACTCCTACATCTAAAGAAACGATGTCTCCTTCCTGTAGTATTCGTTCGCCGGGAATGCCGTGAACTATCTCATCGTTTACAGAAACACATAAATTCGCAGGAAAGCCGCGATAGTTCTTAAAAGAAGGTATCACCCCTCTCTTCTCCGATTCTTCGGCCATGATTATGTCCAATTGGCCAGTCTTAATCCCCGGTCCTATTTCGGTTTTCAGTTTATCTAAAATGGCGCTGAGGATTTTGCCACACTTTCGCATAATAACTATTTCCTCAGTAGCTTTTATAATTACCATTTATTTTGCCTATGCTCACCCCTAATGTCATTCTGAGGGAGCGCTTTGGCTTCGCTCAGTGTGAATTCGGCGACCGGAGCGCGCCCTGAGCCTGTCGACGGGAATCTAAGAGGCTCTCCGCTTTGCTCAGGCTGACATTGGTGCTTAAGTGCAGAGAGTATTTCTCTAGTTACATCCTGTATTCCCTGATTACCATTGACTTTAATTAGTTTACCTTGTTTTTTATAATAATCAAGAATGAGAAGAGTTTGAGCAAAGAAAATATTTAGTCGGTTCTTTACTGTTTCATCCCTGTCGTCAGAACGTTGATATAATTCACCACCGCATTTATCACATCTACCTGGTGTTTTAGGCGGTGAATTTATTGTGTGATACGGCGTTTGACAGGTGCGGCAAAGCCGTCTCCCGCTGAGGCGTTTCACCAGCTCTTCACTGGGCACTTCGATATATATTGCTTTATCTATGCTTTTGCCCTGCTCCTCAAGGGCTTGGTCTAGAACTTCAGCTTGATGCAAAGTCCGGGGAAAGCCATCGAGAAGACAACCAGAGGCACAGTCTGATTGATCGATTTTTTCCAGAATCATTTTTATGGTTATCTCATCGGGAACTAGTTCCCCTTTATCCATATAGCTTTTAGCCGGGAGACCAAACTCGGCCCTTGCCTCTAAAGCCTGACGAAACAAATCCCCGGAGGCTATATGAGGTAGATTCATCTCTTGAGAGAGAATGTCTGCCTGAGTTCCCTTCCCCGCCCCCGGAGCCCCTAGTATGATTGTGTACATTATTTTAGGAAGCCCTCATAGCGGCGCATGGTTAGTTGAGCCTCTAATTGCTTCATGGTATCGAGAGCCACACCAACAGCTATAAGCATGGCAGTGCTCTGAACTACCAGCACTGTGACGCCGGTGACTTCTTTGACAATGAAGGGCAAAATCGCCACTGTAGCCAGAAAGAGGGCGCCACCGAAGGTAATGCGCTTTATGACTTTATTCAAGTAATCAGCTGTGGTCTTGCCGGGCCGAACCCCGGGGATGAAGCCGCTTTGCTGTTGCAAGGTTTGAGGCAGGTTCATTTGCTCAAATATGACCATGGTGTAGAAGTAGGCGAAACCAATTACCAGGGCAAAGTAAAATCCCTGGTAGAGCAAACCTTCAGGTGCTCCTTTAGTGGAATCGAACAGGTTGCGGATTGTATTCCAGAAATTGGGATCCTGCCCCGGTGGGTTCATAAGAAATGAAGCTATCATACCGGGAAGTTGCATTATGGCCAGGGCGAAAATGATGGGTATCATCCCGGCGGTATTGACTCGCAGTGGTATGTAAGTCGAGCCAGATTGGCGATACATGCGGCCGCTGCGAATAGTGCTCCGAGCGTATTGTACAGGAATACGGCGATGGGCTTCGACAAATATGACTATAAGTACCAGAGTAGCTAAGCTGAGTATAATGAAGACGGTCAAGCCCTCCGGGTCCTGGGCAGCTATAAAGGCGCGGCCAATTATCTCCGGCAGGCTGGCTACGATGCCACCAAAGATTATTATCGATATCCCATTCCCTACACCACGCTCAGTAATCAATTCGCCCAGCCACACGAGGAATATCGTGCCAGCGACCATTGCCGTTACTATGCTGGCTATGGTCAAGTGTCCAAGCGGCTCAATAGTAAGGCCCTGGGTACGGAATAGAGTGAGCATACTGTAACCTTGAATGGCGGCTAAAGGTACAGTTAGCAAGTGAGTAATTCGATTGATTCTATGACGACCAAGCTCCCCCTCTTGGGCTATAGCCTGAAGTCTGGGGATTACCGGGACCAGCAATTGCATGATTATGGAAGAAGTGATATAGGGAAAGATACCCGTGGCAACTATGCTGAAACGCGACATAGCTCCACCGCTAAAGAGGTCAATCATTTGGAAGAAGCCTTGTTCCCCGAAGAAGCCTTGTAAGGCCTCAAGATTCACGCCGGGCAAGGGAACTTGAGTTAGAAATCGAAAAACTACCAGGATGCCGAGGGTGAAAAGAATTTTTCGTCTCAAATCAGGCAATGTCCATATGTCCAGCATTGCTTGGATGAGACGCGGTTGGGTTCTTTTGCGCTGCATTTTAAATCTGTTTTGTTTTCCCGCCGGCAGCGAGGATTTTTTTCTCTGCCGATGAAGAGAATTTGTTAGCACTAAGTAGTAATGGGTGCCGGATATCGCCCTGGCCGAGAATTTTGGTTGGACGGTCTGGGGTGCTAATTAATCCTGCCTGGAGCAATTCCTTAGGGGTTACCTCAGTCCCTGGTGAGAAAATGGCTAGCTTCCCCACATTGACAATGTTATATTCGGTTTTAAAAATGTTAGTGAATCCTCTTTTTTGTGGTAGCCGTTTTATCAAAGGCAACTGGCCGCCTTCAAAGCCAAGGCGTACGCCACCACCAGAGCGAGCTTTTTGTCCTTTGCAACCGCGCCCCGAATAGGTGCCGTGCCCGCTGCCATCTCCGCGACCTATGCGTTTTCTATTCTGCTTAGCACCTAGAGGAGGCTTTAATTCATTCTGTCTCATCTACCTCTTCTTCCTGAGCTTCAACATCGGTTTGAATTGCCGCTTTCTCAGTTTGCTTTAAGTTAGCCAGAGCGAGCATCGTAGCTTTGACTACATTGATCTTGCTTGCTCCACCGAACGATTTGCCAAGGACGTCTTTTATGCCTGCTAATTCAAGTAATGCTCGAGTGGTATTGTTGACAATTAAGCCCGTCCCAGGCGCCGCTGGCTTTAGTAAGATTTTGGAGGCACCAAACTTAGCTAGGATTTCGTGAGGGATGGTACCGCCCTTGATAGGCACCTCAAGCATCCCCTTCCTCGCCATAGCACCTGCCTTGCGAACTGCTTCAGGAACCGCCGACGCTTTAGCTGAACCAAATCCGACATGCCCCTGTCCATCGCCAACTACCACTAAAGCTCTGAACCGAAGGTGCCTACCACCTTTGACCACTTTAGTTACACGGTCGATGCCTAACAGTTTCTCTTCGAGATTCAGGTCCGCGGCATCGATTGCGGTCCTCTTCCCTCTTACTTTGGTAACCGCTTTCATAAGCTAACTCTCAAAATTCCAATCCAGCTTTCCTGGCAGCCTCGGCTAAAACCTTAACTCTGCCGTGATACTTATAGCCACCACGGTCAAAAACCACCTGCTTGATCCCTTTATTTAATGCTTTTTCCGCAATCAAAGTTCCCACTATCTCAGCCTTCTTGGTTTTCACCATTCCATTGGTCTTGCCTCTAATCTGAGAGTCAAGAGTGCTCATTGAGACTAAAGTCTGGTCACTAGAATCATCAATAAGCTGGGCATGGATATGATTTAAGCTACGGAAGACACATAATCGAGGACGTGATATTGTTCCCGTTACTTTTTGCCTCACCCGCCTGTGTCGTATCGTTCTGATTGCCTTTGAATCTCTCTCGTTCATTACAGCCACTATTTCTTGCCTATTTTGCCCGATTTGCCAGGTTTAAGACGTAGCTTCTCATCAATGTATTTAATGCCTTTCCCTTTATAGGAGTCAGGAGGGCGTATCGCCCGAATTTTAGCAGCCGTTTCCCCAATTACTTCTTTATCAATACCAGCGACGCGAATACGATTTGTCCCCTCAACGGTGATACTAATACCAGGAGGGGGGGGGAACTCCACAGTATTGGCGTATCCTACCTGGAGCAACAGCTTGTCGCCAGTTTTCTGCGCTCTATAGCCCACGCCATTTATTTCCAGGACTTTTTCAAAACCTTCACTCACCCCTGTAACCATATTTGCCAACAGGCTACGAGTGAGTCCGTGTAAAGAACGATGAATCTTGCTATCACTAGGTCGAGTTACAATCAAGTCCCCATTCTTCAAAGCGATAGAAATGCCGGGGTGAAACCGACGACGCAGTTCTCCCTTACTTCCTTTTACCACAACTTCGCTTCCATCAATCTTCACCTCGGTACCTTGAGGTATAGCAATGGGCAGCGAGCCAATACGAGACATAATTTACAACTCCTGAGTTAATTTACCACACATAGCACAGAATTTCACCGCCAAGATGCTGTCGCCACGCCTCTTTACCAGTCATGATGCCTTTGGGTGTGGATAGAATGGCAATGCCCAAGCCCCCATAGACACGAGGGATTTTACGTCTTTCCACGTAAACCCTTAGACCCGGCTTACTCACCCTTTCTAAACCTAAAATTGCAGGCTGGTCATCTGTGTACTTAAGGCGGATTTTTATCATTGGCCATGGTTGCCCTTTAGGTATTTCATAACGTTCAATAGAACCCTCTTCCTTAAGAATTTTGGTTATGGCCAGCTTTATCGTGGAGGAAGGCACAAGCACATCATCATGACCGGCCATGATAGCATTGCGTATTCGGGTCAACATATCAGCGATAGGGTCAGTAACTGTCATTTTTCTTCACCAACTTGACTTTGTTATCCCTGGGATTACACCAGTTACAGCAAGTTCTCGGAAGCAAATACGACATAAGCCAAATTTACGCATATAAGCACGCGGCCTACCGCATAATTGGCAACGATTACGTCGCTGTACCTTATACTTGGGTGGTCGTTTTGACTTAACAATCTTAGATAACTTCGCCATATCAAGTTCTCCTGAAAGGCATACCCATTAATTCTAACAAGGTTCTGGCTTCATCATCATTCTTGGCCGTGGTAACAATGGTTACCTCGAACCCGCGAATTTTATCTATTTTATCGTAATCAATCTCAGGAAAAACTATCTGTTCTTTTATGCCCAGGCTATAGTTTCCTCGGCCATCGAAAGAATCCCGTGATACTCCGCGGAAATCTCGGAACCTCGGTAGAACGATATTAACCAGTTTGTCAAAGAAATCGTACATCCGTTTACCTCTCAACGTTACCATCATGCCGATAGGCATACCAGCCCGCAGCTTAAAAGGGGCGATAGACTTTTTCGCCTTTGTGGTCACAGGACGTTGCCCCGAAATTGTGGATAGGTCTTTCTCCGCAGCTTCGAGGGCTTTGGGGTCCTGTATGGCTTCGCCCAAACCAATGTTAAACACAATTTTTTCCAGCCTAGGCAGTTGCATTATGTTGGTGTAGTCCAATCTAGCCTTGAGCTGGGGAACTACTTCGGTCAAATATTTTTCCTTCAAGCGAGCTTTCACGGTCAAATCTCTCAGTCAATCACTTCTTGACAAGCATTGCAAATTCGCGCCTTTTTGCCATCGGCCAGAAAGCGGAAACCGACTCGTGTGGGTTTGCCACATTTATCACACAACAACATTACGTTGGATAGACGGATTGGAGCTTCAAGCTCAATTATGCCGGCTTGGCGGGTAGCCCTGGGGGCTCGAGAATGGCGTTTAATCATATTGAGCCCTTCCACTACCACTCTATCTTCCTTGGGGAAGGCGCGGCGCACTTTTCCACTTTTCCCCTTGTCCTTACCAGTAATTATGATAACTGTATCATTTTTTCTGATTTTCATTTTATAAGACCTCGGGGGCTAAGGATATTATCTTGGTGAAGTCTTTGTCTCTAAGTTCCCGGGCTACAGGACCAAAAATGCGACTGCCTTTAGGATTATTTGTATCACCAAGAACGACTGCGGCATTCTCATCGAATCTGATATATGAACCATCGAAGCGGCGATAGGGCTTAGCCACACGTATGACCACAGCCCGCACTACTTCACCCTCTCTCACCATTCCATGGGGCATGGCCCGCTTCACCGTGGCCACGATAATGTCGCCTATGCGGGCATATCTTCTTGCCCCGATAGGCACATTAATGCACATAATCTGCTTCGCCCCGGTATTATCGGCTATCTTGAGTCTGGTATAAGTCTGAATCATTTCTTTTGCTCTGGTCGGTCTTCAGCCATTTCCCTCTTGGATATTATCTCTGTTACCCGCCAATGCTTCTCCTTGGACAAGGGGCGAGTCTCGCCAATCTTCACTTTGTCTCCAATTTTACAAGCATTATTTTCGTCATGTGCCTTATATTTTTTGGTAACTCTGATAGCTTTCTTATAGAGTGGATGGACTTTCCTGGTTTCCACAGCCACCACCACGGTTTTGTCCATTTTGTCGCTTACCACTAAGCCTTCTCTAACCTTTCTTTTCCCGAGATAACTCATTCTATGCCAAGCTCTCTTTCTCTTAAAATAGTCTGGATTCTAGCAATCCTTCTCTTCACGTTAGGAATCTCCCGATGATTCTCCAACTGTCTGGTGGCCAGGCGAAAACGGAGGTTAAACAGTTCCTCATGAGCTTCTTCGAGCTTCGTTAATAGCTCTTCAGTATTCAGAGTGCGAATTTCGCTAGCCTTCAAGTTTCTGCCTTTCCCTTCTGACAAAACTAGTAGCTATAGGAAGCTTGTAGGAGGCAAGATGCGCTGCCTCCGCAGCCATCTCCTCCTTTACACCAGCCAGTTCAAACAGGATTCTGCCTCTCTTAACTACGGCTACCCAGTGCTCAGGAGAGCCTTTTCCACCGCCCATCCTTGTCTCTGCGGGTTTCTTTGTTACAACTTTATCAGGAAAAATTCGTATCCATAGTTTACCCCCACGATGCAAGTGGCGCACAAATACGCGCCGAGTTGCTTCAATTTGTCGTGCTGTTACCCAAGCGGATTCCTCAGCCCTCAAGCCAAAGTCACCAAAAGCAATAGTAGCTCCGCTTTGGGCACTACCTTTTAGCCTTCCCCTATGTACCTTGCGGTACTTCACTCGCTTCGGTTGTAACACCTTTCTCCTTTGTTTCCGGGATGATATCGCCCTTATAAATCCACACTTTAACTCCAATACACCCCATCAAGGTATGGGCTTCAGTAAAACCATAATCAATATTGGCGCGTAATTTATGCAACGGCATTTGACCTTGACGGACCGTCTCAGTTCTGGCAATTTCGCCTCCACCCAGCCTTCCGCTGCATGTTATCTTTATTCCCTTAGCACCAGCTTGCGAAGTTCGGAAAGCTGCTTGCCTCATGGCCCGCCGGAAAGGAATTCTCTCTTCAAGCCGCTGAGCTATGCTCCGAGCTACCAAGAGAGCTTCGAGTTCAGGACGCTCAACTTCCCTGATGGTCAATCTAATTTTATCCCTGCTGACCTTCTCCAGGTCCGATTTCAGCGCTTCCACATTTTGTCCCCCGCGACCAATCAAGATGCCAGGACGAGCTGAGTAAAGAGTTAAATATACCTCGTCTCCCGAGCGTTCGATCTCTGCCCGGGCAACTGCTCCTCCAGGACATTTTTGTTCCACAACTCTGCGCAACTTTAAATCATCTAACAAAAACTGAGCGTAGCTTTTTCTGGTATACCACTTAGCTAGCCAATCTTTATTGACACCCAGCCTGAAACCAAAAGGATGAACTTTTCGTCCCAAAATTATTCCTCCTATTCGACAAAAACTGTAATATTGCTAGACCGTTTTAAGATAGGGCTCACTCTCCCTCTCGACTGAGGGCGGAATCTCTTCAGGGTACGCCCTTGATCAGCGAATATAGCAGTGATTGTAAGCTCAGCAGGCGACATTTGAAAATTGTTTTCAGCATTGGCTGCCGCAGATTTAATTGCCTTAGCCACGGCTCTAGCTGTGGGAGTAGGCAAGAAGCCAAGGATAGTCAATGCCTCGTCAACTTTTCTGCCTCTAACCATATTTGTCACTAGCCGAAGCTTCCGAGACGAAATGCCGACATCTTTGGCTACAGCTCTTACCTTCATCGCCTATTATTTTCTCCTCGCCTGTTCAGTTATTTTAGCTTTGGTAGTATGGCCTCTATATGTCCTGGTAGGCGCAAATTCGCCCAATTTATGCCCCACCATATTTTCAGTGATGAAAATGGGTACGTGCTTCCTGCCATTATGCACTGCGATGGTATGCCCTATCATTTGGGGTAAAATGGTAGAGGCACGAGACCATGTCCTTATCACTGTTTTCTCGCCCGAATTATTGAGCGATTCTATTTTCTTAAGCAATTTAACATCGCAAAAAGGCCCTTTCTTGAGCGACCGTGACATCTTTATTTCCTCCGCTTAAGAATCATCTTGTTCGACGTTTTACGGCGACGCGTCTTAACTCCCAAAGCTGGCTTTCCCCACGGAGTTTTCGGAGGCATTCCTCGAGGAGTTCTGCCCTCTCCGCCTCCATGTGGGTGGTCGCGAGGGGTCATAGCCGTGCCCCTTACCGTAGGGCGCCAACCTGACCATCTCTTACTCCCAGCTTTGCCTAATTTTATACTTTCGTGGTCAACATTGCCTATTTGACCAATAGTAGAACAGCACCTGTGGTGAAATTTACGCAGTTCACCTGAAGGAAGTTTAAGTACGACATATTTGCCCTCTTTGCTGATAATCTGAGCAGAATTGCCTGCGCTACGAATCAGCTTTCCTCCTTTGCCTGGCTCAAATTCAACATTATGCACTAAACTTCCCACAGGAATGGACTCCAATGGCAAAGCATTTCCAGGTTTTATATCAACGTCCTCGCCTGCCTGTATGGTATCACCCAACTTGATGCCCAAAGGGGCGAGTATATAGCGCTTTTCTCCGTCGGCATAATGAATTAGGGCAATGCGCGCTGACCTGTTAGGGTCATATTCAATGGAAGCTACTTTTCCTGGGACGGTAATTTTATCCCTCTTGAAGTCGATGAGCCGAAGCTTGCGTTTACTCCCGCCACCTCTGTGGCGCACTGTTATAACACCTCGGCTATTACGTCCTCCCTTCTTTTTCAGTGGCGCCAGTAAAGATTTTTCAGGAGCCACCTTGGTTAACTCTTCAAAAGTAGCGCCAGACATAAATCTCCTGCCTGGGGAAGTTGGATTATAGGTCTTTAATCCCATCAATCACTCCTTATTTATGCACCCTTTGCCAGCGTGTCTTTTTAAGAAGCTTCTTATGCTGGTGTTTTGACATCTTCTTTTTTCTCCACTTAACGACTGAACCCATTAGACACCCTCAAAAAAAGTAATTTTGTGTCCCGGTGCCAAGGTAACTACTGCCTTTTTCCAGGGTGAGTTAGTTACTTGTCTCCTGCCAAATCTTCTTGTCTTCCCAGGCACCGTCATCACATTGACTTTGCTCACCTTTACCTTGAAAGCTTGTTCCGCCGCTTCCTTAATCTGAGACTTGCTAGCTTTGCCTGCTACCTCAAAGGCATATTTATCTCCCTCCTTAAGCAAAGTAGCCTTCTCCGTAATCAAAGGACGCCGTAAAACTTCGTAAAGATGCAATTTATTTACCCCAAATTTGCTCAATGTCGCGTATTGCCGGTACAGTGGCTACCAGCATTTTGTAAGAAAGCAAGTCCAATACATTAACTAGAGCTGCAGGTAGGACTTTGACTTCAGGCAAATTAGACGCTGATTTAACCACACCGGGTATGGGCTGAGCAGTAAGAATCAGAGCCGAAGAGTCAACGCCAAGCGAAGACAGAACATGAATCATCTCCTTTGTCTTCGGTTTCTCCAAGTTAAATTCCTGAACTAATTTTATATTCCCCTCTCTAACTTTAGCTGAGAGGAGGCACTTCAAAGCCAACCTCCTCATTTTCTTGGGCAGTGATTGGTGATATATGCGCGGCTTGGGTCCGAAAACTACCCCTCCCCCTCTGAGCAGGGGTGATTTTTTATCTCCCCTTCGTGCCCTGCCAGTATGCTTTTGGCTGTAAAGTTTCCGTGTGCTCCCTCTAACTTCGCCCCGCATCTTGGTAGATGCAGTGCCCTGGCGTCTATTGGCTAATTGTCTGGCCATTGCTTGGTGAACTACCGCCTCATTAAAGGGAAGACCAAAAATGGCCTGGCTAAGTTCTATTTGATCAACAATTTCACCCTCTAAGCTATAAATTGGCACTTGCACTTCCTGTTACCTTACTTTCTCAATTATTAACAGCCCCCCGTTGGCTCCAGGTACTGCACCCTTCACCAAAAGCAAATTACGCTCTGGGTCAGTTTGAATTACCTCGAGGTTACGCGCTGTTACTCTACTATTTCCCATATGCCCTGCCATTTTTTTCCCTTTCAACACCCGCCCCGGAGAAGAGGTAGCACCAATTGAACCGGGGGCGCGATGGCGGTCAGTTTGGCCATGGCTCTTTGGTCCACCGGCAAAATGATGTCGCTTTACCACGCCGGCAAAGCCTCTGCCTTTGGAAAAGCCAGTTACATTTACCAGGTCACCTTGCTTCAGGAAGGCAACATCCACTTTGTCACCGCATTTAACCGAGCTAGTCTCGATGAAATCGGGATTAGTCCTGAATTCGCGAAGATGGCGAACATTCTCTAATCCCCGAAGATGCCCCTTCTCTGGAAAGCTAAGTCGAGATTGCTTCACTTTATCCTCAATGAAGCCCAGCTGGATAGCATCATAACCATCCCTGTCCTGCCTCTTTACTTGAGTTACCACGGAAGGCCCGGCTTGGATGGCGGTTACTGCTATCGCCTCTCCGCTTTCCTGAAACAGTTGAGTTATACCTATTTTTTTACCTATAATGCCTGGAAACATAATTTTAACTATAACTTAATGTCAATCTCCACTCCAGATGCTACATTAAGCTGACTTAGGGCATCTATAGTCTTGGAAGTGGGCTGCAAAATATCAATTAATCTCTTATGAGTCCTGATTTCGAATTGCTCCCTGGAATCCTTATCAATGTTAGGCGAGCGGATAACGCAAAACTTTTCGATATCTGTGGGTAAAGGCACCGGGCCAACTGCTATAGCCCCGGTACGTTCGACTGTTTCCACTATTTGACTGACTGCCTGATCAGCCAACCTATGATCGAAGCTCTTGATTTTGATACGAACTTTTTGGTCGGTCATCTCCTTTTTCTCACTTTGGTCGCAATTTGATCAGCCAAATTTTGAGGTAATTTTTTATAGTGGTGAAACTGCATGGTATGGCTTGCCCTCCCTTGACTGAGCGACCTCAAATCGCCAGCGAAACCAAATATTTCTGCTAATGGGACAAGGCAACAAATGCTAGAAACTTCATCGCGCCCCTCGATTCTTTCGATATGAGCTCTTCGGGAGTTTAAATCGCCGATGATGTCTCCCAGAAACTGATTGGGAGTCGTTATTTCCACTTCCATAATTGGCTCAAGAATAATGGACTTAGCTTTGTCTATCCCGTCCCTCATAGCCATGGAAGCTGCCATTCTGAAAGCCACGTCCGAAGAATCGACCTCGTGAAAACTACCGTCATACAAAGCCACCTTCACATCTATTATAGGGTAACCAGCTAGTCCCCCACTTTGCAGACCTGCCTTAACGCCAGCTTCTACTGGAGGAACAAATTCCCTCGGTATAGCCCCACTTCGAACTTGGTTACGAAACTCAAATCCGCTGCCACGCTCGGCGGGCTCAATTCTCAGCCAAACGTGTCCATATTGCCCTCTACCGCCGGATTGACGTATGAATTTTCCTTCAGATTCCACAGGCAGGGTGATTGTTTCCTTATAAGCGACCTGAGGCTTACCAGCGTTGACCCTTATGCCATACTCGCGAAATATACGCTCCATGAATACCTCGAGGTGGAGTTCCCCCATTCCCGAAACTAAAGTTTGACCTGTTTCTTTGTCATGGTAAATTTTGAAGGTAGGGTCCTCGACAGTAAGTTTAGCCAGAGCGTCGTCTAACTTGTCCTGGTCGCCTCTACTTTGGGGCTCAACAGCCATAGAAAGCACAGGCTCAGCAAATCGTATAGCCTCAAAAAGTACTGGTCGTGTGGGCTCACAAAGGGTATCACCTGTCGAGGTCATCTTAAGCCCCCCAGCGGCTACAATGCTTCCAGCCTCAGTGTGGTCAACCTCTTCACGGTGATCGGCATGCATAACATATAGTTTTCCCAATCTCTCTTTCTTATCTATGCTAGAGTTCAAGACTTGTACTCCAGTCTTTATCCTGCCTGAGTATAAACGCAAGTAGACCAGTCTGCCCATAAAGGGGTCTGAAACCGTTTTAAATGCCACGGCGGAAAAGGGCTCATCGTCACTCGTCAGACGAAGGATTGTCTCTCCACTTCTAGGGTTAATGGCTGAAATGGGAGGAATATCTAGTGGCGATGGCAGATAATCTACAATAGCATCGAGCAATGGCTGGATGCCTCTATCTCTCAAGGCGCTGCCACAAAGAACAGGTACTATGCGATTAGAAATAGTCAGCCTTCTGATGGCTGCCTTAATTTGAGAGGCGGGGATATCTTGCCCGTTAAGGTAGGGCAGCATAATCTGTTCATCGAGTTCGGCTAAGTTCTCTATTAATGTTTGGCGATGCTCCGATGCAATCGGAGTCTCACTGCTTTCCTCAATGGACTCTGAATTAGAATCGTCCGGGAAAGCGATGACTTTATTTTCCACAAGGTCAATGATACCTCGAAAGACCTTTTCGCTTCCTATGGGCAGCTGTATGGGTAATGCCTTGCTTTGCAACCTTTCGTTAATCATGGTCACTGTGTGATGAAAATCGGCGCCAACCCTGTCCATTTTGTTAATAAAACAAATCTTGGCTACGCCATATTTATCTGCCTGGCGCCAGACAGCTTCTGATTGAGCTTCCACTCCAGCTACGCCATCGAAAATCACAACACCACCATCCAATACGCGGAGACTACGCTCGACCTCGGCGGTGAAATCTACGTGCCCAGGGGTATCGATGATGTTTATGCAATGTTCGCGCCAGTGACATGTAGTAGCCGCTGAAGTAATGGTAATACCTCGTTCTCTTTCTTGCTCCATCCAATCCATTACCGCAGTCCCTGCATCCACGCTTCCAATTTTGTAAGTACGCCCTGCGTGGTGGAGAATCATCTCAGTAGCTGTGGTCTTGCCAGCGTCTATATGAGCAATGATTCCTATATTTCTTATTTTTCCCAAAGGGAAAGTCCGCGACATGAGTTTATCCTTTACCTCAACTAATGCTTTTGACACGATTTCTCACCAACGATAGTGAGCAAAGGCTTTGTTGGCCTCTGCCATCTTGTGAAGGTCATCACGTTTCTTGATTGTGACCCCGCGACCTTGGATAGCGTCAACTAACTCGGACGCTAACTTTTCTTCCATAGACCTGCCACTGCGAGCTCGTGCTGAAGCAATGAGCCACCTCATGGCAAGAGCACGCCCTCGATCCTCAGGGACCTCCATGGGAACTTGGTAAGTAGCCCCGCCAACACGGCGTGATTTAACCATCAGAAACGGCGTAGCATTTCTAATCGCTCGCTCTAGAGCATCGTCTGGGCTGCTGTTCACCTGCTGCGCAGTGCGCTGCAAGGCATTGTAGACAATATGCTCGGCTGTAGTTTTTTGCCCTCGAAGCATAAGTCTGTTGATAAATTTAGCCAAAGTGACGCTGCTATATTTAGCATCAGGTGGTGGTATTCTTTTTACTATTTTTCTAGTTCCTCTTGGCATTTGATATCCTTACTATTTTTGTGCCTTGGCTCCATATTTGCTGCGACCTTGCTTGCGATCTGCTACTCCTTCGGTGTCCAGGGTGCCACGGATAATATGGTAGCGAATTCCAGGAACATCCTTAACTCTGCCACCACGAAGTAAAACTACCGAGTGTTCCTGCAAATTATGCCCTTCGCCAGGAATATAAGCAGTCACTTCCATGCCGTTGGTCAACCTGACACGGGCAACTTTGCGCAACGCAGAGTTGGGCTTCTTAGGTGTAATCGTCTTTACTAGGACGCATACACCTCTTTTTTGAGGTGAACCCCGAGTCCAGCTAATTTTTCCTTTCATTGTATTCCGGACGTAATGCAATGCTGGGACATCGCTTTTCTTTCCCAGCTTCTGCCGCCCTTTACGAACAAGTTGATTTACTGTTGGCATTCCTATGCTCCCTTATTTTTGGCAATTGAAAAGCCGTCTGGTTATATGCCGGTCTACTCTAGGAAAACCTTGCTCGGCTTTAGCCAGCCGGCCCTTACAATTCTCTAAATCTTTACCTTCTAGTAGACGTCAATCTGCTAATTTAACACAAGATAATTAGGATGTCAACTTGCGTGTTGGTTTTCTTAAAAAAATTCACAAGTGGACGGGTAAGCCTTGAGCGCTGAACAGTTATCACTTCAAAGCTGGACTGGGATATTGCATTCTCCTGCAAAAGGGAGAAGCAAATGAACCAAGTTCACAAACGGTTGACTACTGAGCGAGTGAAGGTGTCTCTAAGCCTTACCGGCCTGCTTCATAAACTACTTCGCCTCGAAACATAGTTTTGAGGACTCGAACCCCGTCAATATCGAGTGAATTTATGTTGAACAGGTCTTGATCGAGAATAACCAGGTCCGCATACTTGCCTACCCCGATAGTTCCTGTCACATCGTCCAGGAATAATGCATAGGCATTGTTGGCGGTAAAGCTCTTGATCATATCAGTAAGAGAAGAGCGCTCCTCTCTGTTCAGGTTGCGGGTCACTCCGACTTGGATTGCCCGCAACGGGTTCGGGGGATCTGTCACGGGATAGTCCGAGGAGGAGGCAACCACTGCGCCGGATCTGAAAAAGGATCTCAGGGGATACTCGTTTTCTGCCCTCTTGCCGAGGAAAGGGAAGTCAACCACCTCCCACCAGCCCGGCTCCTTCAAGTGCCAGTATGCCTGACAGTTTGCGATCACGCCCAACTCCTTAAAGCGTGGTATATCCTCCGGGGCTACCATCTGGAGGTGGGTGATGGCGTTGCGATGCTCCCCCGGGACCTGCTTCAGGGCATATTCGAAGGCGTCGAGGGTATCCCTGGTAGCGCGGTCGCCGATGGAATGGATATGAATCTGAAAACCCTCCCTGTTAAGGGTTGTGAAGGCCTGCTTCAAAGCGTTCATATCTTCCCAGGAATACATGCCGTAATACCCATTTCCCTTGCTGGCGGCTTTTTCGTAAGGTTGAAGGAGCTTGGCGGTAACGCCTTCGATGACACCGTCAATAAAGATTTTGGCGTTTGTCACTTTGAACAATTTGCCACTGTAAGTGTCTCTTAGCCTTTTCAGGTTTGCAATTTGGGTTTCCAAGTCTTCGTCTCTTGTGATATCAATTCTCTCGGAAGCACGTACCCACATCTTGAGCTCGCCCTTGTCGTCGAGCAACTTGAACACCTTGGAAGTCTCATCATCCATGCCTACTGAGAATGTGGCAGAGAAGATGCCTGTATAGCCGAGGCTGTGCATGAGGGCCTGAAATGCCTTTACTCCTTCGATAAGCTGCGCTAAGGTGTATTTCTCATCGGGTAGCAGTTCCATAGCAGCTTCCTTAAGTGTACCCCAGGGTTCACCTGTGACCGGGTCTCTTTCAATGACCCCTGCCTCCGGGTCGGGAGTATCTTTTGTTATGCCGGCTATTTCCAGGGCTTTACTGTTTACCCAGATGCTGTGGCCGTCATATGATGTTAAAATGACCGGCTTATTGGGACTGATTGCATCGAGGCGCTCTTTTTTCGGTCCTCGGATGGTTTCCTCACCCTCGAATACTCCCACCGACCATCCGTTTCCGTAATAAGCATCCAGATCAGGATTGGCCGCGATGAATTTTGCTGCTTTTGCCAAAATGGTGTCCTTGTCGTCCTTCTGGCTGAGGTAAATGTTGTAGAGTTCTATCAAAGCGTTTCCAGGCGGGTGCAAGTGACTGTCAATCATGCCTGGAAGAACCATTTTCCCTGCGAGGTCCGTTACTTCGGTGCCGGAGCCGATATAAATTTCCACTTCACTACCGCCGCCCAGAGCCAGAATTTTGCCGTCTTTGATGGCAAGTGCTTTCACCGTAGTGTCGTTGGCGTCTGCAGTATATATGACACTGTTAAGAAAAACCGTATCTGCTTCTACTGCTGCACCTTCATAAGTTTTCACTTTCTTCTTCCTGATTTTAGCTTATATGCTTAATACAATATTCCTGTGCAAGAGCCAAGCTTTTGTACTGGCTGACCAGGTGGGCAACATCTGCGGTTATATTTTGGCAGGTTCCTTTTCAATTAGAATAAATTTATACTCTATGGAGGCAAGATAGCCAGGGGATTGGTGTGAACGGTTGAAGTCATACTTCAATAAGCTGTTCGGTGAGTTGTGGATATGAACGCTTTGCTTGCTAACGCCGGCGACTCCTTACTTCTGCCTTAACTTTAAATATCCTGCTGCTGGATAAGTTATCCAGAAATGCATTGAGCATGGCTACGTATTCGTCTACTTCATTGCGATCGAATTGTATAACTTCATTGGCTATTTTTTGACAATAATTACATTGATGACATTCGGACAGGCAATTTTGCTTCCTGAAGAAATCCATAAAACCTTCTAGAGCTTGGTTATCGATATAGAGTTTGGGTGGTGTCGCAATAGTGTGGTTTTGTGCGCCCGGTGAGCCTGAATTGGCAAGTCCGATTTTCGGAGTGAGGACGTTCAAAATATCATACAGGTTTCCTTGATAATGACGCGATGAGTACGCCGTGGCGGCACTCAAAATCTGTTCGGTGGGCATTGACCTGCCGCTGATTTTCACCACATCTATACATATTTCTTCGCAGGCGTGTATATCCTCCGGCCTTACACAGCGGAACTTGATGTTTTGAGAGATATCACAGAGCCTGTCCAGAGTACAGCGAACTACACAATAGTCCACATAGCAGCCGTTAAGTGGGTTGTAGCTTTGACTGGCATGTCCCAGGCTATCATGGTGGTAATATTCGTAGGGGCACTTGTATAAGCAGAGGTTATTTGCCAGTAAGGCGAGCTCGCAACTTACTGCGTTTCTGATAGCCTTGAGTAACTTAAAGTCCCGATTTATGTTAAAGTCCAGAGTAATAGAATCTGCACCCAACAATTCAAATGATTTGGCTCTAGCTACACTGTCTACATGAGCTATGGTTGATACCCTTGTTTTGAGGTGTGGAAATTGACGTTTTATAAGCTCAACCAGATAAGGGATGGTTACCGTGACACTATCCACCTCAATGCTGTTGATCCATTCAAGATGCTCTAGTAACTCTCGATGGGTCTTCTCATCCCACTCCATGTTACTCATACTGGGAGCATTTAGGAGGTAGTCAAACTTCAGACCTGCTGAATGAGCCTGTTTGATGTATTCTTCCGCTTGGCCTCCCATCATATAAACATTGTCAGGACCTGAACCCCCGCTGCCTATCATCGAAGTGGGCAATACGCCATATAGCTCTATGGAGGCTTCCAGCCTGCTCAATGGTGCTATCAGAGCCGGGTCCCAATTTGTTGGTACTAGTAGTTGCATGTCACCCCCCTATGCCAAATGATGGTGGCATAAAGCTGGGCACACATGTCCCATCTCATACCTTCTTTCGTGTTTGGCGAGAACATCTTTATATCGTAGTGCGATGTATTATGAATACAAGGAAATTTTTTGTCAATACCTTCGAGTCAAGAGGCTCTGTTCCACGGTTTTGTCGCGATGCAATTTTCAAGGAAATGTCATCCTCCTATGAAATAGTGGTATTGAATAGGAAAAGGCAATATCTCGATTATACCTCGTATACTTTTGCATCGCAATACTAGGTATTGTAAATATAGATAAATATTTTGTCAATACCTCTCAGTTATTGATATATAGTTGGATATCTTGTGAAGCCCTGTTAGCATTAGATTGGCGTATTGTGATGGCGGCTGATCAGGGAAATGCTCCGCCATCTATAGTGATGACTTGTCCTGTGATATAGCCGGCTCTCTCAGTGGCTAAGAAACCTACCAGTTCAGCCACGTCTTCAGGTTGGCCTAAGCGTTGCAAAGGAATCATAGCCAGCATGCTCTCTCTCCTTTCTGGAGGTAATTTGTTTGTCATCTCAGTAACAATGAAACCAGGGGCCACGGCATTGGCAGTTATATTGCGGGAACCCATCTCTCGAGCTATGCTTTTGGTGAAAGCGATAATTCCACCTTTGGCAGCGGCATAATTACTTTGCCCGGCATTCCCCACTCTACCGACAACAGAGGAGATACTTATGATGCGTCCCCATTCCTGTCTCATCATATGCCTCACAGCAAACTTAGTGCACAGGTAAGCTCCACGCAAATTTGTGTTAATTACATCGTCCCAGGCATCATCAGACATTCTTAGAAGAAGTGTATCTCTGTTAATGCCAGCATTGTTTACCAGGATATCAATCTTGCCCCACTTATCAGTCACCTGTTCTACCATGGCTTTCACTGCTGCACCATTCCGAATATCAGCTTCAACAGACATAGCTTCTCCACCCAGACGGATTACGCTCTCCACTACATTATCGGCATCAGCCTTGTTGCTGGCTTCAATGGCCACATAATTAACTGCAACACTGGAACCAAGGCTGGCCAGCTTCAAGGCAATGGCTCTACCTATGCCGCGAGAAGCACCAGTTACCAGAGATACCTTTCCTTCTAATTCCATTATTAGCTTGCAACTATTTGATATTGTTCGCTGACTGTTGAAAACTTCCTATGCCTTCACTTGTTGACACGCTTAAGTACCAGACAGCAGTTTTCACCACCCAACCCAAAGCTATTCTTCAGACACACATTGACTTGAGCCGGGCGAGCCACATTGGGGACGTAATCCAGATCACAGGCCGGATCAGGGGTCTCATAATTTATAGTTGGATGGATAATCCCCTTGTTCATAACTAATATAGCAGCGATGGTTTCGACGGCGCCGCCAGCAGTAATGCCATGCCCAATCATGGACTTAGTAGAGCTTATAGGAATTTTGTAAGCATGCTCTCCAAACACCAATTTAATAGCTTGGGTTTCACAGGCATCATTCAGTTTGGTGCTGGTGCCGTGAGCATTGATATAATCAACCTCCTCAATCTTCACCCTGGCATTTTGCAGGGCAGTACGCATAGCATAAGCCTCAGCCTCAGGGGCAGGAGCAGTTGCATCATGGGCATCAAAAGACCAGCCTGCGCCGGCAATCTCAGCCAGGATAGGTGCACCCCGTTTCTTGGCATGTTCATAGCTTTCCAAGACAACTAATCCGGCACCCTCACCATAGACGAAACCATTGCGGTTGAGATCGAATGGGCGACAAGCCTTGGACGGGTCAGGTTCATGGGAAAGGGCTCCCAAGATATCTATTCCAGCCACGCCAACTGGCTCCAGGCTGGCGTCAGAACCCCCGGCTATCATCACATCAACATACCCTAAGCGAATGAAATTGGTCGCTGTGCCTATGGCGTCAGCGCCACTGGCACAAAGGCTATTTACACTGCCGTTAGGGCCCCTAGCCCCCAGCATCATCCCCACCTTCATGGATGCTGCACTGGCAGTTGACTTGGTGATGAAGAGCGGGTCGGCTCCTCTCCTAGGACCCGTTTTTTGGTATTGCTCCCATCCCCAAACAACATAGCCTTGCTCCGTCATAGTAGAAATGCTGACACCTACTCTATCAGAATTTTCCTGGGCCATATCCAGGCCGGCTGATTGTATTGCTTCTTTGGCAGCGGCAATAGCAAACTGAATGGTCCTTGAAGTCCGGTCAATTGCCTTCAAGTCCATATACTTTGCGGCATCAAAGCCATGCACCTCAGCATCCACTTTCACTCGAAAGTTGCTGGCATCAAAGTGGGTAATAGGACCGATGGCTGACTTTCCTGCGACTAATCCATCCCAAAACTCTTCTGCACTTAAGCCCAAGGGATTAATAGTACCCATACCGGTAACTACAACTCTCGGTATATTTATCGTGCCCCAAGAATTTACCGAGTTTGTAGAAACTTCAGCCGTGTTCATTATTCTTATTTTCCTGCGAGGGCAAAGAGTCCTACAGAGGTACCCCCGTCAACAATAATCGTCTGCCCTCTTATCATGAAGGCCTCTTCACTACACAAAAAAGCCACTACATTAGCCACATCTTCGGGAATGACCATCCTTCCTGCCGGCGTTACGTGGTGACTATCTTTTACCAGCCCCTCTTTGACATAAAACTTCAGGGCTTCTGTCTCCACAGCAGAAGCAGCTACAGCATTAACACAAATGCCTTGGGGTGCCAGCTCTATTGCCAGGTAACGGGTTAAGGCTTCCAGGGCAGCTTTGGAGACTCCAACAACAGCATAAGTGGGCCAGGCAAGAAACGAACCCAAGCTAGAGATGCTGACTACCTTACCGCCTCTCCCATCCATTAGCCTGGCTGCCCTCTGGGTACAGAGTAAAAGGGCTCTGGCGTTGATGTTCATAGTCCATTCCCAGGCCTTAATATCTATGTCCATTACCGGACGACCTACGCCTGAAGCAGCATTGCTAATTAAGATATCCAGCCGTCCAAATTTATTGCCAATCATGTCAAACATTTCATCTATCTTTGCCGGGTCTCCCACATTAGCTCGGATAATTTCAGCTTTCACTCCCAGGGCCTCAATAGCATTAGCTGTTTCTTGTGCCGCATCGCGGTGGCGGAAGAAATTGACAATAACATCGGCACCCTGGGAGGCAAGTTTTAAGGCAATCGCCTTACCAATGCCTCGTCCACCGCCTGTTACTAAAGCCAGCTTCCCTTCAAGCGACATGGCTAAACTTTTTCCTTTTGCGCCACCCGATTCTCTACATAGGAGACAAAGTCACCGAAGTTCTGAAACTTCTGGGCCTCTTCATCAGGGATTTCGATCTCAAAGGCCTCTTCCACTGCCACCAATGCCTGTACTACGTCCAATGAGTCTGCTTTCATCCCCTTAAATGTGCTTTCCCGGGTGATAATGCTCTTATCAACATGGGTAATCCGGGCCAGGATTTCTCTTATTTGCTCTTCAACAGTCATAATTTACCTCCTCGGTTAAATTTTGCTAATTCCGACTTCAAGACTTCAATAACCCCGGCTTTTACTGCCTCCTTGGCGCTTTCTATAGCACCAGCTATACGGGGGGCTTGGCTAGCTCCATGCGCTATCCTGACAACTCCATTAACACCCCACAAAATACCACCACCCCGCTTCTCAGCTTCAGTGGATATTTTGGTTGTCGGGAACAATTTGTTAAACAACAGGTTAACTAAGATACCTGAAAGTGGGTATTTTTTCAGCTTTTGCTCTGTCCAATCCCGGGCATGATGCCCGATGCTCTCATAGAACTTTAAGAGAACATTGCCCGCAAAGCCGTCACAGACGATGACATTGGCCTTGCCGCTTAAGATATCATTGCCCTCTATATTACCAATAAAGTTCAAGCCGCTATTTTTAAGAAGAGAATAAGCTTCGCGCACTGCTTCATTCCCTTTACCTTCTTCACTGCCAGTGCTTAGCAAAGCTATCTTGGGGTCAGTGATGTTAAGGAACCTCTTAGCATAGACCGAGCCAGCGATGGCAAAATTCAGAAATTGATGTGGCTTACAATCTACATTGGCTCCGAGGTCTACCATCACAGTATTCGGTGCAAAGCTACCCAGAGAGCCAATAATTGCCGGACGACATACCCCCTCCACCATGCCTATAAATTGAATGGCACTTACTGCAGCTGCTGCACTAGACCCGGCACTGACTAATGCATCTGCTTCGCCTGATTTTACCATCTTTGCCGCTACGGCAACAGAGCAATCGGGCTTACGACGAATTACGTCAACCGGCGACTCATTTTCCTTGATAACTGCGCTGGCTTCGACAACATGGATGGACGAACCGTTGACGAATTTGTACCTGGCTAATTCCTTTTCTAAAATACTTGTGGGCCCCACCAAGAAGATTTCTATATCGCCTTTCTGAGCTGCGAGCACCGCCCCTTTAACTATTTCCTCAGGGGCATAATCACCGCCCATGGCGTCGACTGCCACCCTGACTTTTCCATTTTGAGCCATATTTTTATCTTTTACCACTTGAGAGCTTAACTATTGCCTCCCCTGCAACTATCACTTCGCCCTTTTGATTACGGCACTCAAAACTGCAATTTGCGTATGATACACCATCTTTCTGTTCAACGCAATCAATTTTACCAGTAATAGTCATAGTATCTCCGGGGCGTGCCGACTCTTTAAATTTTGCCCGGAGCTTACCCCCGGACAGCCAGTTTTTGCCAAAGGCCGAAGTCATCATCTCTGAAACATAAGCCAGATTAAGCATACCATGAGCAATAGTGCCGCCAAAAGGAGTCTTAGCAGCGAAAGACTCGTCTATGTGGATGGGGTTGAAATCACCCGATGCCTCGGCATAAAGATTAATCTTCTCCTGGGTGATATGTTTTACCACCGGATTAAGAGTCTTTCCTTCTTGAATTCCTGTAAGCATTTCTGTCCTAGGTGGGCAATGCTATAGTCGTCTTTCCTGATTGCACCTTTTCATTGCCCTGGTCAAAAATCTCTAATTCCAAGATTAGCATACTCATTTTACCTCGAGTTATCTTTTGTGCC
Source organism: Chloroflexota bacterium (assembly GCA_030611015.1). Taxonomy (GTDB): domain Bacteria; phylum Chloroflexota; class Dehalococcoidia; order GIF9; family AB-539-J10; genus RBG-13-51-36. The sequence continues at coordinate 28,624 of JAUWQP010000012.1, forward strand.
ACTCTAGTGTGACACTCTATAGTGGCGCCGATGGGCACCAGTTTTAAAAACTCTAGCTCTTGTGAAGCATGTATAGCGATAGTACCAGGCGGCAAGGAAAAAGAGCCTGACATAGCAGCTATGACACAGGCTGTGATGGCCAGAGGGGGAACAAATCCATCGCCTGAGCCATCCACAGCTTGCAGATATTTTGAGACAAGCGAGGCGCTCAGTTCATAGCTGGCAGGAGGGAATTCGTAACCAGGTATGAGTTCTTCGTAGTTTACAGCGTTGCCCTGCATTTGACCACTTCCCGATACATCGGTATGCTATGTATCTTACATTATACACTAGCTCTGATTATTGTCAATACCTGAATTTCTTGCTGACCGTCGCTATCTTAGCGGGGAGAATTTACAATTGTGTGGAGAATTTCTTTACATGCCAGTGGCCACGAAATAGAGAAAATGCTGACGAGTAAAGTTTGGGAGCTGCAGTGGGTTCTTGTCTGGTTTACTGCGCAATGGGCTCGGCAGGGTTCGAACCTGCGACCAACCGGTTATGAGCCGGCCGCTCTGCCACTGAGCTACGAGCCCATTCTTCGACCCATGAAAAGTTCCACTTTTCATGGCAACCAAATTTGCGTGGAGCGGGAGACGGGACTCGAACCCGCGACACCCTGCTTGGAAGGCAGGAACTCTACCACTGAGTTACTCCCGCGAAACTGAATCTATTTTACCTCAAATATTATAGTTGGTAAACAAGACGCTGTGTCGTTGAATCGTTGACGGATAGAGCTTCTTGTATTAGACTTACGTCTCCAGTATGCATATTTTAGCAAATAATAGCAAGGGCACCTGGACCTGGCTTGAGTGCCCTAATTTTGTGCCTATACAGGAGGGAGAGCTATGGATCTAGTCTGGATTTGTGTAATTGTGGGGCTTATAGGGGCAGGAGTAGTTGCGTTCTTCGTGCGATATGTTTTAGGGCAAGATGCGGGCTCGGAGAAAGTTCAAGAGACTTCTCGAGCTATTCAGGAAGGAGCGGTGGCTTTTATCGGCAGGGAATACCGTACCTTAGCCATCGTAGTAGCAGTATTAGCCATCATCCTGGCGGTTGTCCCGGCCCTGGGCTGGAGAGTAACTGTGGCTTTTATCTTTGGTGCCATATGTTCCATGGGTGCTGGCTACGCTGGTATGAGCGTGGCAGTCAGAGCCAATGGCAGGACTTGTGCAGCAGCGCAGAAAGGTTTGAATTCGGGATTGAGAGTGGCCTTCAGGGGTGGAGCGGTTATGGGGCTGACAGTGGTCAGCATTGGCCTCATAGGGTTATCTATTCTCTATTTTGCCTGGGGCAGTGACCCTAATTTCTTGTTCATAATTCCTGCCTTTGGCACTGGAGCTTCACTGGTAGCTCTTTTTGCCAGGGTAGGCGGTGGCATCTTCACCAAAGGGGCTGATGCTGGTTCTGACCTGGTGGGCAAGGTAGAGGCAGGGATACCGGAGGATGACCCCAGGAATGCTGCAGTCATAGCTGATAATGTGGGTGACAATGTCGGCGATGTATGTGGCATGGGTGCTGACCTCTTCGAGTCTTACGTTGAGTCTATTATTGCTACTATGACGTTGGCTGTTGTGGTCACCGCAACTGGAATAGTTGCCAATACTCAGACTGCCTGGTTGATTCCCATGTTGATTGCTGCTGGTGGTCTTGTAGCCTCCATAATTGGATGTTTTTTGGTTAGAGTAGGAGAGAAGGTGGAGATGGCTGCTCTCCTGGGAGCTTTGCGTCGCGGCACGCTTGGCGCCACAATACTGGCGGCAGTATTTGGCTTTTTGGTAATTTATTTTCTCGATGCCAGTTTAAGTCTTTTCTGGGCGATGCTTGCCGGCCTTGTAGCTGGTGCCTTGATAGGGGAAAGCACAAACTACTTCACCTCCTATGCCTTTAAGCCGACACAGGAAATTTCTGAAGCCTCCACTTCTGGCGCCGGCGCTACTATAATTCGAGGCTTTGCCACTGGCTTGATGAGCACCTGGCCACCGATAGTCTTGATAGCTATAGCAATTGGAGTGGCTTTCCACTTTGGCAGCTTCTATGGTGTGGCCTTAGCTGCTACCGGTATGTTGTCTACTTTGGGCGTGACGCTGGCTACCGATGCTTATGGACCTATAGCTGATAATGCTGGTGGTATTGCCACAATGACAGGCTTACCGCCCGAGGTGCGCGAAAGAACAGATGCCTTGGATTCTCTGGGCAATACCACCGCTGCCACAGGCAAGGGATTCGCCATCGGTGCTGCCGCTTTGAACTCCTTGGGTCTAATTCTTTCCTTCGCTCTAGCTACAGGGATAGTAGCTATTTCCGCAGGCAAGATAGTAGTGCCAACACCGGAAGCGTTTAGTTTGCTAAGTGCGCCGGTTATCATTGGCGTACTACTAGGTGCCCTTATGCCTCCTATCTTTTGCGCTATGACGATGAAATCGGTGGGAGTGACTACATCAGCGATTATAGAGGAAGTTCGCCGGCAATGGCGTGAGATTAAGGGCTTGATGGAAGGGACAGCCAAGCCCGAATATGGCAAGTGCGTGGATATTGCCACCAGAATATCATTGAGGCAAATGTTGCTTCCTTCCATAATGACGATAATTGCGCCTGTGATTGTGGGAGTGGTTCTGGGCAAATATGCCCTTGCTGGCTTTCTTATTGGCGCCTT
>JAUWQP010000046.1 GCA_030611015.1 Chloroflexota bacterium
TTTATGTGTTTTGGTGATCTTTGTCTTTATCACTGTGGTACAAAGACTAATTTATCTACGGAAGCAAGATAAAATTGAAGGTGATTAAGTGTCTGTTATAGCTATTGTGGGGGGGCAGTGGGGTGACGAAGGTAAAGGAAAGGTAATTGACCTCTTAGCTGAGAAAGCGAGGGTAGTAGCTCGTTTCTCCGGGGGGGATAATGCTGGCCATACTGTGATCAACCCTTATGGCGAGTTCCGGTTGCACCTTGTCCCTTCGGGCATCTTTTACCCCCAGGTAACTTGCATTATCAGCAATGGCGTAGTTATTAACCCAGCAGTGCTTCTTGAAGAAATAGACGACCTGCACAATCATGGTGTCGATACAAGTCGTCTTTTTATTAGTGCCCGTGCTCACCTGATCATGCCCTATCATACTATTCTCGACGGACTGGAAGAGGACAGGCGTAATAAAGGAGCGTTGGGTACTACACGCAGAGGAATTGGTCCTGTTTTTGCCGACAAAGTAGCCCGTCTGGGAATTCGTGCTGGGGATTTATTAGATAGGGATATATTTTGGGGCCGCTTGAGCGCAGCTCTCGAGTTTAAGAATATTATCTTGACAAAAGTATACCAGGTCTCACCCCTATCGGCGGAAGAAATTTATGGCCAATACTGTCATTATGGGGAGCAGCTAGCTCCTTTTATCCGGGAAACTAGCTCCATAATCCGCGAAGCGGCGACAAAAGGAGAGCTGGTTTTATTAGAAGGTGCCCAGGGAGCTTTACTTGACCCTGACTTTGGCACCTATCCCTATGTGACCTCTTCTTCAACATTGGCCGGGGCAAGCTGTATTGGAACATGCTTGGGCCCAAGGGAAAGCGATCGTGTGGTGGGCATATTTAAAGCATATAACACTAGAGTCGGTGCCGGACCCATGCCTACAGAGCTCAAAGACGAAATTGGTGACTTAATACGAGAGAAAGCTCGTGAGTATGGCGCTACCACAGGAAGGCCGCGAAGATGCGGCTGGTTTGATGCTGTGGCAGGTCGCTTCAGCGTTCAAATAAATGGCCTTAGTGATATAGCTCTAACTCACCTCGATATCTACGATGGTTTCTCCTCGATTAAAATATGCACCGCTTACAAATTTAATGATGAGGTCCTGACTTCTTTCCCTAGCGATATAGCCATATTGGAAAAATGCCAACCTATCTACGAAGAATTGGACGGCTGGCAAGAATCAATAAGTGGAATCCGAAATTTTGACAAGCTGCCGGCGGCAGCTCGCAATTATATGTCCCGCCTTGAAGACCTCCTGTCCTGCCCCATCAGCCTCGTTTCCATAGGACCGGATAGGAGGCAAATAATATCGGTTAAAGAGCTCTTCAGTTGATAATCGTCAGCCATCAACTCTGGGGGATAGGCAAACCTATTATATAGTCCTTGAGCATTGCCTGTATGAGATTAGCTGATTTTTCATCAGGCTCAACTAAGAGTAGAAGATTCGCCAGTGGTGCCTGAGATTACCACTCCACCACACCGCCTGAATCCAGTAAAGATACTACCAGCCTCTTAGCTTGTTGGCAGTTAACCTCGCCTTGAGCGTCAAAAGGCATAACCACAGCTGTTAGTAAGCGACCCCGCTTATTCACTAAAACTAGCCAAACTACTATTAAGGCTTATCCAACCCCTCTCTACCCCTTCCTCAGCAATTTGCACAGCGTTTAGTGCTGCCCCTTTACGCAGACTATCAGCCACTATCCACATAACAAGTCCGTTAGGATGCGAGATGTCTTTTCTGATTCTGCCCACAAATACATGATTTGACCCACTAGCAGCCCAGGGTTGAGGATAAAAACTCACAGTGGGGTCATCAAGTATTCTGACCCCCGGAGCTTCAGCCAAAATCTTCCTTGCTTCCCCAGGAGTGATGGGCGAACTAAATTCTACGTTAACTGATTCACTATGCCCAAAATAAACAGGAACTCGGACGCAAGTAGCCGAAATCGCTATGTCTTTAGCATGCAATATCCTCCGTGTTTCTTCCACCATTTTCTGTTCTTCTTTGGTATATCCATTATCCAAAAAGACATCAATTTCCGGCAGTACATTAAAAGCTATTTGATGAGAATAGACATGAGGACAATTACGGCGCCCTTCTAAAACCAACCGCGCTTGATTTGTCAGCTCTTGCAAAGCAGCACCACCACTACTTGATACTGCTTGGTAGGTACTTACCACGATTCGCTTTATGGGATTGATCTTGTGCAAGGGATAAAGTGCTACCACCATTTGGATTGTAGAGGCATTTGGACTGGCAATTATCCCTCTATGCCATTCTATATCCTCAGGATTTACCTCTGGAACTACTAGAGGCACCATAGGATCCATCCTGAAGGCAGCGCTATTATCAATGACCACTGCTTCAGCTTTGACAGCCACTGGCGCTAACCTTCGACTAATATCAGCACCAGCAAAGAAAAAAACAATATCAACATTACGAAACGCCTCTGGTTTCACTTCTGCAACTTCAAGTTTTTGATGATTAAAGAAGAGTTTCACCCCAGAAGAATGATCCGATGTTAGTAATTGAACAGAAGCTATAGGAAGATTGCGCTGCTCCAGTATCTTGATAAATTCTTGCCCCACAATCCCGGTAGCGCCAATAATAGCTATATTGAATCCTTTCATGGCCTTTCCTACAGCTCTACCAAGGCATCCAACCCGTAAGTTAGCCCCTTGCGTTTTGCCACCTCATTAACTGCCAGGATAATGCCAGGCAAGTAACACCCCCGATTTATAGTAGTGTAACGTAAGCGTAGAGTTTCACCCGCTCCGCCAAATATAACTTCCTGCCCAGCCATAAATCCTGGCAACCTTAAACTGTGGATAGCTATGCCATCCATCTGTCCTCCTCTGGTATTGTTAAGCACTTCGCGTGTAACTTCAGGGTAAATGAATGGTTTACCATGCGTTTGTAACATAGCTCTTGCTGTAGTGATAGCGGTTCCAGAAGGAGCATCAGCCTTTTTATCATGGTGCATTTCGACAATCTCGGCGTAGTTGAAGAATTTAGCAGCAAATTTCGACAAATGAATTAGAATTGCTGCCCCCAAAGAAAAATTAGGTGCCACTACCACCCCTATCCCATTGGCTATGCATAATTGCTCAATTTCTGCCAGATTCTCTTCAGAAAGCCCTGTAGTGCCTATAACCATATTGACCTTCTGTTTAATAGCGATGCGAGCGGCTGCTATGGAAGCCTCGGCATTAGTGAAATCTACCACCACATCAGCGTTGCAGTTCCTTAAAAGCGAGCCTAAATCGGAAGAAAAGGGAATCAGTTCTGGAGCCGCAGCTAAAGGAAGATATCGCTGAGTTACTTCCTTTTCCACAGCACCCACTAACTTCAAGCCGGGCTCACAGACCACGGCTTTAGTTATCTTCCGCCCCATCCTGCCTAAAGCGCCATTAATAACTACTCTTATGGGATCCATGTGACATCCTCCAGCAGTAAAGCAATCTATTTCTTACGATTGCCGCGTCGTTCATCCCTATCATGTGAATGGACAAATTTCCTCTGACGGTCCTTAGGAGCCGAGGAATTTCTGACCTTGGCACCAGGGAGATGAGAAAGCCTTTCAAATACATGCTTTGCGCGATAGATTTATTCTCCCCGAGTTATCAATCCCGATAACCTTCACCGTTATCTCATCACCAACCTTAACCACATCTTCAACTTCGGGTACATGGTAATTCGCCAGCTCGCTAATATGAACCAGTCCCTCCTTCCCCGGCAAAATTTCCACCATAGCACCAAAGTTGAACAGCCTAGTCACTTTGCCAGTGTAAACCTCCCCCTGCTCTACCTCCCGAGTTAAATCTTCTATTATTTTGATTGCTTTCTGGGCTGCCTCTTCATTTGAAGAGGCAACGAGAACTGTGCCATCATTTCTTATATCTATAGTTGCTTTGGTTTCATCCGTAATAGACCTGATCACCCTACCCCCGGGACCAATAACGCTCCCAATCTTGCTCGGGTCAATCCTTATTTCATACATTCTGGGAGCATAGGGACTGAGTTCAGAGCGACTAGCACTAATAGCTAAGCTCATTTTACCCAGTATTTCCAACCTTGCTTCACGAGCCTGACTTAAGGCTTCAGCCAAGACGCCATAATCTATTCCCTGCAGCTTGATATCAAGCTGTAAGGCTGTGAGTCCCTGGGTTGTGCCAGCAACTTTGAAATCCATGTCACCATAGGCATCTTCCATACCCACAATGTCAGTTAGAACAACATAGTCATCATCCTTTCCGGTAAGTAAACCCATGGCTATCCCAGCAACAGGCGCCTTGATAGGTACACCGGCATCCATCAAGGAGAGGGTCGCAGCGCAAGCACTAGCCATAGATGTGCTTCCTTGAGAACTAACTACCTCGGAAACCAGGCGTATAGTGTAAGGGAATTCTTCCTCGGACGGTAATACCGGGGCAATAGCTCGTTCCACTAAAGCGCCATGCCCAATCTCTCGCCTTCCTGTTGCTCCTATTCGTTTCACTTCACCGGTGGAAAAGGGAGGAAAATTATAGTGATGCATAAAGCGTTTAGTTTCCTCCAGCCCTAAGCCATCCAATAACTGCTCCCTGCTTGTAGACCCCAAAGTGGAAATAGTCAAAACCTGTGTTTCCCCACGGCCAAATAATCCTGAGCCATGTGTGCGAGGAAGGATACCAACTTCACAGCTAATAGGACGAATTTCTTTAGCTTGGCGACCATCTAAATGTCGCCTCGTCTGCAATATTTTTTCCCTCACCGCAGCTCTAAGCCGGGTCTCAAAAGTAAAATTGATTTCATCTTCTGGAAAAGAATCAACCAACATATTCCTTATTTCTTCTTTGAGAGACGTTAAAGCCTTCTCTCTTTGCAGTTTCCCTGGTTCCTCTAAAACCTGGCTTAATTTCTCACCAAGCATGGGAGCGATTTGAGATGAAAGCTCAGGAGCAAGTTCCTTGGATTTGATTTCCACTTTAGCTTTGCCATAAATTCTCTGTAATTCTTCTTGAAGCTTAATGACTTCTTGATTTGCCTCGTGTCCCAACTTGATTGCCTCTAGCAATATTTCTTCGGATACTTCCCTGGCACCTGCTTCCACCATCACAACATTTTCTTTACTGCTAGCAACAATCAGGTCGAGCAAGCTATTTTCTATTTGGGGCAGGGTAGGATTCACCACTAAAGCATCATCTATATAGCCAACATGCATTGCCGATATAGGGCCCAAGAACGGGATATCCGATAATGTCAAGGCTGCTGAAGCGCCAATAAGGGCGCAAATATCTGGGTCATTTTCTTGGTCAACAGATAGCACTGTCGCCACAACCTGAACATCATTATGAAATTCCTTGGAAAGAAGAGGGCGTAGGGAGCGATCGATGAGCCGATCAGTTATAACTGCTTCCTCCGTAGGACGTCCTTCCCGCCTGATGAAGCTGCCCGGTATTTTACCCGCGGCATAGAGCCTCTCTTCATAATCCACTGTTAGAGGCACAAAATCAATTCCTTCTCGGGGCTCGGAACTTGCACAGGCAGTAACCAAGACAAGCGTGTCACCATACCGCATAGCAACAGCACCATTGGCTTGCTGAGCAAATTTCCCCACCTGAATGCCAAGCACCCTACCAGCTATTGAACACTCAAAAACATCTGCCATACTATTTCCTCAAACCCAGTCTAGTAATAAGAGCATAATATCGCTTGGAGTCCGTCCTGTTCAAGTAAGCCAAAAAACGCCTCTGCTTTCCTATCACCCCGTGGAGCGCATGTCGGGAATGTCGATCCTGGGGATACAACTTAAGATGCTCAGTTAACCGATTTATCCTCTCGGTAAGCAAAGCCACCTGGACCTCAACAGACCCACTATCATTTTCCTTAAGTCTAAATTGGGTGATGATTTCCTCTTTCTTTTCTTTGTCCACTATTATAAACTCCCTAATTTAATAATAATGTCGTATATCATATCACGATAAAAAATTCTTGTATAGAAATTGACCAAAAGTTCAAGATGCTTTACAATTGTTTTGTAAAGGCAACTTTTTATGCGCGAAAGTTGCGGTGTTTTTGGAGTTTATGCCTCCGGCATAAATGTGGCCCAGACGGTCTTTTTTGCCCTCTTTGCTTTACAGCATCGTGGTCAAGAAAGTGCCGGCATCGCTGTCACCGATGGCGATGGAATAAAACTACATACCAATATGGGCTTGGTTTCACAGGCATTCACTGAAAATGACCTTGCCCTCCTCAAAGGATATATTGGCATTGGGCACAACCGCTACTCCACCACAGGCTCAAGCAGACCTGTGAATGCCCAGCCCATTATAGCGAAAGCAGATGGATTGACCATTGCTCTGGCACATAACGGCAATATCCTCAACTTCGAGTTGCTCCGAGATGAACTCCAGCAGCGTGGCTATCATTTTCACACTAGCAGTGATTCCGAAATCATCGCCAACCTGATTTTGGCCTCCCCCGGCCAAAATTGGCAGAAGAAAATAGAATATGCCATGCACCGCCTCCAAGGAGCTTATTCCCTGGTGATCTTAACTGAAGACAAGCTGATCGGAGTTCGTGACTCCCTCGGTGTACGCCCCCTCTGTCTGGGAACCATTGACAATGGATGGAGCATCGCCTCAGAAAGTTGTGCCTTGGACCATATAGGTGCCCAATTCGTCAGAGAAGTCGAACCCGGGGAAATTGTAATCATTGATAGCCAGGGAATGAAAAGTTTTAAGAAGAAGAATGTTAAAAAAGCCTTATGCATCTTTGAATACATTTATTTTGCCCGCCCCGACAGCATAATCGAGGACAAACTGCTCTATCCTCTAAGGGAAGCTATGGGTAGAAGATTGGCTGAAGAGTATCCTGTTGATGCTGATTTCGTCATGGGCGTTCCTGATTCAGCTACTGCCTCCGGCATTGGTTATTCTAATCTCTCGGCCATCCCATACTGCGAAGGCTTACTAAAAAACCGCTATGTAGGACGCACCTTTATTGAGCCTGACCAGAGGATACGGGAGCTTGGCGTTCAACTAAAATTCAACCCCCTTTCCCGGATAATTGCTGGAAAGAAGTTGATAGTCGTCGATGATAGCATTGTTCGTGGCACCACTACTCCTCATGTAGTTAGTCTCCTCAAAAAGGCAGGTGCCGCAGAGATTCATCTCCGCATCTGCGCTCCCCCCATCCGTTATCCCTGCTTCTTCGGTGTGGATATGGCAGCTAGATGGCAACTCATCGCCGCAAGAAAGACCGTCCCTGAAATAAGAGAATACCTTGGTGTTGATTCACTGGGATACCTTAGCCTCGATGGCTTAATTCGAGCTGTGGGATTACCCAGAGATATTTTCTGCCTTGCTTGCTTTACCGGAGCATACCCTATCCCGGTCCAAATAGAAATGGACAAACTGGCTTTGGAAGCACTTCACCAGGAGAAACTCAGTGAAACACGTCTCTAAAGAAGCTTATGCCGTCGCTGGCGTGGATATTCATCTTGCCAATGAAGTCAAAGGAACCGTTGGCCAGCAAGCCCGAGCTACTTTTCGACCCGAAGTCATTGGCTCAGGCTTTTTCGGCAGTATGTTTCAACTCAAAGGCTATGATGAACCAGTTTTGGTCTCCAGCGTCGATGGGGTGGGCACCAAGCTTAAAATAGCATCGCTCCTAGGTAAAAACGATACCGTGGGCATGGACATAGTCAATCACTGCGTGAACGATATTCTTTGTTGTGGTGCCGAGCCCCTTTTCTTCCTCGACTATATTGCTATGGGTAAGCTTGCGCCCAAGCAAATAGAAGCTATTATTTCAGGCTTAGTGCAGGCCTGCCAGGAAGTTGGCTGCTCATTAATTGGCGGTGAAACCGCCGAGATGCCGGGCATATATTCTGAGATGAATTATGACCTAGTAGGTTTCATTGTTGGAGTGGTGGAAAGGAAAAATATCATCGGCGGCAGTTCCATTGTCCCGGATGATGTAATCCTTGGCCTCCCTTCATCCGGCTTACATACCAATGGTTATTCATTAGTGCGAAGAGTCTTTGACATAGATGCTAACCCTTCGCGCTTAAATGAATTTTATCCTGAGCTAGGCAAAAGCCTCGGTGAAGAATTGCTCCAGGTCCACCGTTGCTACTACCCGCAACTTAAGCCAGCCTTACCTTTGATTAAAGGTATAGCTCATATTACCGGTGGTGGCTTTGTGGGTAATATCCCTCGCATCTTGCCCCAAGACCTCGCTGCTCATCTTCATAATGATTCCTGGGATATACTGCCCATCTTCAAACTTATCCAAGAAAACGGCAATATAAAAGAGGCAGAAATGTATCAAGTGTTCAACATGGGGATAGGCATGACCCTTGTCTGTTCTCCCCAGCAGGTAGCCAAGATTGTCAGTATCTTGCCTCAAGCTAAAACCGTCGGCAAGATAATCAAGCGAGAAAGCGAAGAAAGAGTAATAATAAATTAAACGACCCCACGAAAATCTTGTGATTTCTGTGGGGATCCCACTAATCCAAAAACAAATTTAGCCGGGGTTCCCAAAAAGTCGCAAGACTTTTTGGGGTTGATTTAAAGGAGGTTTTATGCGCGCCATAATTAGTGTTTCAGATAAATCAGGGGTAATTGATTTTGCCCAAGGTCTAAAGGAGCTGGGCATTGAGATATTCAGCACCGGCGGCACCAAGAAGTCTTTAGAGGCTGCTGGCGTGAAAATACATAGCGTCTCGGAGCTTACTGGCTTTCCTGAGATCCTCGATGGCCGGGTGAAGACTTTACATCCCGCAGTACACGGAGGCATCCTTGCCCGCCGCGACCTGCCCCAGCATCTATCCGAGCTAACCCAAAACCGCATTGAACCCATTGACATGGTAGTGGTCAACCTCTATCCCTTTGTGGAAACGGTGAGCAAGGCTGAAGTCTCCTTAGCCGAGGCGCTGGAGAACATAGATATTGGCGGACCAAGTATGCTTCGCTCTGCAGCCAAAAATTTCCCCTCTGTCCTAGTAGTAGTTGACCCCGGGGATTACGATACAATCTTGCAAAAGCTGCGCCAGGGCAGTATAGATTCAGAATATAGAAAAGGGTTAGCCCAAAAAGCTTTCCAGCATGTGGCGCTCTATGACACAGCCATCGCTCAATACCTCAATGAGGACACCTTTCCCGAAGAGATGACCATAGCCTTAAAAAAGGCTCGTAGCCTTCGCTATGGCGAGAATCCTCATCAGCAAGCCGCCTTTTACATTGAGCAAAACGTCAAACAAAGGCAAGACGGCCTGGCATCCCTGGAACAGCTTGGCGGACCCGAAATTTCCTTCAACAACCTTCTTGATTTAGATGCTGCTTTAAACGCGTTGCGAGATTTTACTGCTCCCACCATTGCCATAATGAAGCACACTAATTCCTGCGGACTTGCCTCCCATAATGATTTAGCCGAGGCTTATCGACGAGCTTTAGCTGGCGACCCTGTAGCTGCCTTTGGCGGCATAGTTGCCAGCAACCGAATTATTGATTTGGCTACTGCCCGAGAAATCGATAAGCATCATTACGATGCCATTGTCGCCCCGGGATATCAGAAAGAGGCTCTGGAATTGCTAAGACGCAAGGAAAGCCTGCGCCTTGCTAAACTTGACCCTTATCGTCCTTCGTCCTCCGAACTACATCTCGATTTTCGCCATGTCGGAGGCAGCTTTCTGGCCCAAGTGTCGGACATTTTAACGGAATCCGAACTTAAGCCCCGCACAGTAAGCAAGCGCCAGCCTTCAGATGCCGAGTTATCAGACCTGCTCTTTGCCTGGAAGGCGGTTAAGGGCATAAAATCTAATGCCATAGTTATCGCCAAAGATAATACATTATTAGGCATGGGAGCCGGACAGCCAAGCCGGGTAGTAAGCGTTGAGCTAGCTTTGAAAAGAGCTGGAGACCAAGCTAAAGACAGCGTCCTTGCCTCAGATGCCTTTTTCCCTTTCGCCGATGGCCCGGAATTGGCAATCAAGCACGGAGTTACCGCCATTATCCAGCCCGGTGGCTCGGTAAGAGATAAAGAGGTAATTGAGCTGGCAGACAAGTATAATATTGCCATGGTGTTTACCGGTGTTCGCCACTTTAGACACTGACTTTGGCAAACACAAAATCCTTTAGCTCTAAATATTCAGAAAATGGGAGTTGGAATTTGTTATTTAGAAATTAGTGCTTAGAGTTTATAGAGATGAAGAAAGTTAGAAATGTTTTGGTGATGCCATGGCTAGAGTAGTAATTGTATCAGATATGTTACGTGGCTTTCTCGAGGAAGGCTATCCACTTTATTGCGGAATCGAGGCCCGCAGGATCATACCCAATATCCGGAAATTACTGGAGCGAGAGTTAGAGCAGGGCTCGAAAATTTTCTATTTATGTGACCACCATATACCCGACGACCCGGAATTCAGGATGTTTCCACCCCATTGCATTGAAGGAACTCCTCAGGCTGAAATTATCCCCGAGCTTTCGCAATATCCCGGTGAAATAATATCTAAAAGAACTTTCAGCAGTTTCTACAACACTTCTTTAGACAATAAACTGGAGGCAATCAAGCCCGAACCCATAGTCGTCTGCGGCGTAACCACCCATATCTGTGTTCTGAACTCGGTAATTGATGCCAGAAACAGAGGCTATGAAGTTGAAGTCCCCGTTGATTGTGTTGCTTCCTTCGACAAAAAAGCTCACTCCTTCGCCCTGGACTACATGGAGAAGGTGCTTGGAGCCAGGCTTATCAGACCCACCATCAGCGTATCTCCGCCTCGCTTCGAAATTCCTGATTCATGGTTGAGTGGAGAGACCGCCGATATCTATTTTCCTCGCACCGTGCAAATACTTAAGAAAGAAGGGATTAATCCCATAGCAACTATGGAGGTATTTCCTCGCCGTGCTGGTATCTTGTGCGGCATAGAAGAAGTTAAATCTTTGCTCGCCGAAGTTCTTCCCGAAGATAATTGTGAAGTATGGGCGTTATCTCAAGGCGAGCCTTTCGACAGAAAAGAAGTGGTCTTGCGCATAAAAGCCCCTTACCAAAGCTACGGAACTTATGAAACAGCTTATTTGGGCATACTCTCCCACTGCAGCGGCTGGGCCACCGCTGCCCGAGAATGCGTTAATGCTGCCCAAGGCATTCCTGTCATCAGCTTTGGGGCCCGCCATGTCCACCCCTCAGTAGTCGGCATCATGGAATACTCCGCTATAGTGGGAGGCTGCGTTGGCTGCGCCAGTATCGCTGGAGCAAAACTTGCCGACATCCAACCCACAGGGACCATTCCTCACGCCCTTATCATCATTATGGATAGCACCGCTAAGGCTGCTCTCGCTTTTGACAAGCATATGCCTCCAGAAGTGCCACGCATTGCTCTGGTGGATACTTTTGAAGACGAGGTCAGAGAAAGTGTAACTGTGGCCAAAGCGATGCAAGGAAAGTTACAGGGCGTAAGATTAGACACACCTTCAGAAAGGGGTCGCGTTACTGCCGACTTAGTCAAGGAAGTTAGAGCCTGGCTGGACCTCGAGGGATTTAAGGACGTGAAAATAGTTGCCAGCGGTGGACTTGACCCAGAGCGAATCAGATATTTTATCGATGAAGGAGCACCTGTGGATATTTTCGCTGTTGGCAGCTATATCAGCGATGCCAAGCCCATTGACTTCACCGCTGACCTTCACGAAATAAAAGGCAAACCCATCGCCAAAAGAGGCAGAATGCCCGGCATCACCCCTAACCCCAGGCTAAAGAAAGTGATGTAAAAACTCACATATCCTGGGCAATATCTCACCTGTCCTTCCCTGAATTAAATAGTCTGATATGCCTTCGTGGGTGAGTGGTGTAGGGTCCGCATTTACCTCTATTATCTTCACATTAGCCTTATGCCCCATTACATCCAGGCCCGGGATTAATCTACCCGAAGGAAATCTTGCCATCCTGGGGAGATTGGCAAAAGGATAAACCACTGCCGATGTTCCGCAGATAAACATCAGGTCACATCTCGAAGCTTCTTTTTCTGATTCCTCCATGACATCTAAGGGTATTGGCTCCTTGAAGTGAACCACATCATATTTCAGGGCAGCACCACACTTACAGCGAGGCGGAAGCTCATCCAGGGAGATTTCCTCTCTGGCAAACCTTAAGCCGCAAGAAATACACCTCAGGGCATGGACACCACCGTGATATTCTAAAACCCTCTTGCTCCCCGCCTTCTTGTGTAGACCATCAATGTTTTGCGTGATTACGCAATTTAGTATTCCCAGAGCTTCGAGCTCGGCTAGAGCATAGTGACCTGGATTTGGCTCGGCTTGCCTGATATGTTCATAAAACGTCCCGTATGTTCCCTGAAACCCCAGCATTTCCTCCCAGTATGCCCTTGGGTTGTTCAGGAAAAGCTCGTATCTTTGATAAGCCTTAGCCTCTGCCTCTTTATTCGTAGTCCAGATGCCCTTTGGTCCCCTGAAATCAGGTATGTCTGATTCGGTTGACATGCCCGCCCCGGTTAATGCAATGGCATATTTGCTTTCCGCCAAATCCTTCGCTGCCCGTTTGACCAGGTTTTCCATTTAGGCGAAGCTAACCCCTTTTATCTCTAAGAAATTGCCATTGATTTTCGTTCTGGCGCCCAGAAATTCCTCGATAAGCCACAGGTTCGTCTTCACATGTTCACTAATGCCAGGGGCTGAATACCTGGTGACCCCATCGGCTAAGCCAGCATAGATTATAAGTTGGTCTGCAATATATCTATCAACTGCCGCACCAGCTTTAACATCTTCTATAAACCTCTCAGCCACATATCTGCCTATGGATTCTGAGCTTCTGCCCGGCCTCCCCGCCCTGTCGGAACCCATCCGGTTACCGAGGCTCATCTCAGCATATATCGCCAGAGCTGCCCCTTCTTGAAGAGAGCTTTCGTCTTCGATTTTCTCAATTTCAAGTTTATACCCATAAGAGCTTAATACCTTCTGGCATTCCGCTGCCATCCTCTGGCTTACCCTCTTTTCCTGCAAATGTGAGGACAGCGCTATGCCTTTGACACTGAAAATCTCCCCCTGCTCGGTAAGATTCAGCGGCTTCAATTTCCCCGCCGGCTCAACTCTAACTTCTATAATCCCACCGCCTCTCGGCACATAGCCAGGACGGATTATGTCAAGTTCAGCTTGAATGCCCATCTGCTTCAGCATCGGAAGCAAAACAAACTTCATATGATAAGCCGAAGGGGCAAAATCCTGAAACAGCCCGCCTTTCAGCCTGAATTTGGAGGGCTTTCGGGCAAAGCAAGCCAAAGGCAAAAGCGTCTGAGCCATCATGATGGTTGAGCCCGCCGTCCCTATATCCCAGCTATACTCTCCTCCATTGAACCTTCCTCTGGGTGTGTAGGTAATCTCCTTAGAGCCCACCGCAGCATTGTTCACCACCCCATGGCACATCTCCTGGCAAGCCTGCACCACTTTAAGATGCTGCGCCCTCAGCCCTGGCTTATCCCTCCCGGCCCTGATATTTTCTATCCTTATTTCCTCGCCCAGCAGGCTAGCCAGCGCCACAGAATAGCGGACTATAGTTCCACTTCCCGACTTAGCTGCACCGTCTATAGTTATCATGTGAACCCACTTTTATCTTATTATCAGGAATTTATCCCAAACACCCTCAGACTGCAACGCAACTTAGTGCACAGGAAAGTTGTTTTCGTGCCAGCCGATTTATTACCGCCGCAATCCCCACACCAGTTTCCCCAGACCTACCCTTTTTTGAACGCTTCCGGTCAGCAACCTGTCCGAATTGAAAATGCGAACCGCCACCACTATCATTATTACGGTGAAAACTGCTGTATAGGCAATACCGCCGATTACCAGCGAATAATTATCCATCATAAGAGCCCGCATAGCCATCATAGGGTGGGAAAAAGGTATGGCAAACACAAGAATTCTTAAGACGGCGGGAATGGTATCGAAATCTTTAAACATGGTTATGAACATGGAGATCATAGCCAGGGCGGTTATCGGGAAGACTAGTGTCTGGGCACTTCTGTAATTCTTAGCAAATGTTCCCAGAACTATACATAGTGAAAGCACTGCTAAAAGAGCTACGAATAACGAAATCCCTACCAGTAAATAATCTTGCATGCCCAGGGCCAACCCAAAATCTGCCAGATTTATATCCGAAATCTGGAACGAACTCATGTAGCGTGAAAATCCAATCATATAGATAGCTGCCATTATCATCCCTACCAAGGCGCTGCCGACTATTTTGCCAATTACTATATGACTTCTCCTTACAGGCAGGGTTAACAATGTCTCCAGGGTTTTGTTTTCCTTCTCCAAGCCCATCGAAGATATTACGGAAGCCCCTGCCATGATTATGAGCATCATTACTACAA
>JAUWQP010000001.1 GCA_030611015.1 Chloroflexota bacterium
CTCCCAGTCCCACCCAACAACTTTCCAACGACCACATCCTCCTGCGCCGCTTCGCTGAGGAAACAGGCTGTCGCATCTATGAGGTCGGCGACGGCATCTGCCACCAGTTGGTAGCGGAGCAATTTGCTAACCCGGGAGACGTTATCCTTGGCTCAGACTCTCATACTGTTACTGCTGGTGCTTTGGGAGCTTTTGCCACCGGCATGGGTTCCAGCGATGTTGCCGTAGCCTTAGCTCTGGGTAAAACCTGGTTTCGGGTGCCGGAAAGTTTTCTCATTGAGCTCAATGGCGTCTTCCCTCGGGGAGTTTATGCCAAGGACTTAATTCTGTATCTCATTGGCCAGATTGGCGCTGATGGTGCTAATTACAAGGCTTTGGAATTTGGTGGTGATGCCCTGGCCCAGATGACTATGCCGGAGCGTCTCACTATCGCCAATATGGCTGTGGAAGCCGGAGCCAAGGTGGGACTGTTTCCCTGCGATAAAACCACCCGGGACTTCCTCACAGAGCATGGCCGGGGCGACAATTACCAGCCGCTATATCCCGATGCTGAGGCAAATTACGAGCAGGTCATACCTGTGAATCTCGACCAGCTTGAGCCAATGCTCTCGCTTCCCCACGCTGTGGATAACGTCCGTTCAGTGGCTCGAGTAAAAGGGGTCAAAATCCAGCAGGCATTTATTGGCACTTGTACCAATGGACGTCTAGAGGATTTAGCTGTGGTTGCAGAGATTCTTAAAGGCAAGAAGAGGCATCCCGCTACCAGATTGCTCATAGCGCCGGCTTCGAGGCAGGTGCTCATTCGAGCTATGAAGGAAGGCTATATCCAGAGCTTAGTTAAAGCTGGAGCCACTATTTTACCGCCGGGTTGCGCTGCTTGCCTCGGTCTTCACCAGGGGGTATTGGGAGATAGCGAGGTTTGCATTTCCACCGCCAATCGTAATTTTAAGGGAAGGATGGGCAACCCAGAGGCTATGATATACTTGGCTAGTCCGGCAACAGCCGCCGCCTCAGCCATAAGGGGCGAGATCACTGACCCCAGGGAAGTTACGTGATGCCCGATTTGGTGCTTAAAGGTAAAGTCATTAAACTGGGGGATAATATCTCCACAGACGATATCATTCCCGGCAGATTTGCTCATTTAAGGAGCAATTTGCCTGAACTCGCCAAACATGTCCTGGAGGATACTGCGCCTGAATTTGCCTCAAGGGCCAGGACTCTATCAGTAGGTGAAGGCAAAGCAGTCTTAGTGGCAGGCAAAAATCTCGGTCTGGGTTCCAGTCGGGAACATGCCCCGGTAGTAATCAAAATGTCGGGGGTAGGCGCTATTTTAGCCGAATCGGCAGCCCGCATCTTTTTCCGCAACGCCATAAACCAGGGTTTACCTGTCCTTCTTTGCGACACCGATAAAATCGGCGACGGCGATGAGCTGGAGATAAATTTGACAGGTGGTATGATTGCTAATTTGACTTCTGGTATTACATTGAGCTGTAGCAAGATGCCGCCGATAATGTCCGCCATCCTTAAAGAGGGCGGGCTTATCCCGTACATACAGAAGCATAAGGACTTTGTCATCACTCGTTCCTCTTAATTGTCTCTTGACAATTGATACTATATGTGGTATCATAACCGTGGAATGAATGAATCAACTTGATAAGCTAGTAGAGAAATTCCTAAGAAGACCACCTGAGGTCTTATTTGATGATGTGGCTAAGGTCTTGGAAGCATTTGGTTATGAGGAGCGCCCGTCGGGAGGAGGCAGTCATCGATTCTTTGCAAAGCCGGGTCATCGAGGCAAAACTGTTCCGACAGTAAAAGGGCGGTATGTGAAAAGACGTTATGTGAGCATGATTATAGATAACTTAGAATTGGAGGAATGGCATGAGAAACGACACGGAGCGTAAAGATTTAAAATTCTACTTAAACCTGCATTACCCAATTACTATACATTCTGACCCCGATGGCGGTTATGTAGCTGAGATTGAGGAATTACCTGGATGCATGACCCAAGCTGAGACCATTGACGAGGCTTTTAAAGCTATTGAGGATGCCCGGCAGGTATGGATCAATGGAACTTACGAAATGGGTCAGGATATTCCCCTGCCTAGAGATATGGAAGAGTATAGTGGGAAGTTCATGGTGCGGATTCCACGAAGTCTTCATCGCAATTTGATTCGTGCTGCTAAACGCGAAGGGGTAAGCCTAAATCAATATGTTACCAGCTTATTGGCAGCAGGGGTTCAGGGAGCCGTTGTAAAAGAGAAAATGCCTGCTACTCTCTCTAAAGGTTAGCCTCTTGCGGCCGCTTGGGTTTTGAATTCAAGACTAATTAGGTAAAGTTGACTGTAAGCTGATAATGAGTGATAGCTTGAAAGCCTTCAATACTTACATTCTCACTATCGAGAAAGAATTAGCTTTGGGCAATGCCACTGAGCATACCCACCGTCCAGCACTCAAAGCGCTGCTCGAATCATTGACTGAAGGTATAGTGGCTACCAACGAGCCTCGGCGTATAGAGTGTGGTGCTCCCGACTTCGTCATCACCAGAGGCTTGGCACCTAGAGGCTATGTTGAAGCCAAAGATGTGGGTAAAAGCCTGGATGAGGCGGAGCATTCCGAACAACTCCAGCGTTATCGTGATTCACTAACCAACCTTGTCCTGACCGATTATCTTGAGTTTCGCTGGTATGTAGATGGTGAACGACGTCTCTCTGCCCGTCTGGGCACGCCAACCAGGGATGGCAGGGTAAGGCGTGACAGGGCGGGAGTAGAAGCTGTTACCTGGCTCTTTGATGATTTCCTCTCACACCGTGCTGCGCCTGTAGGCACACCCAGGGAGTTAGCCCAACGCATGGCTCGCCTGGCTCATATGATTCGTGACCTTATAATCGCTGCTTTTGAGAAAGAGCCTGAAAGTGGTTCACTCCACGCTCAATTCGTAGCGTTTAGGGACAATCTTATACCTGACCTTTCTATTGAGCAATTTGCTGATATGTATGCCCAAACCATCGCCTATGGGCTCTTTGCTGCCCGCTGTAACCAATCTACGGGGACAGGCTTCACTCGTCAGAATGCTGCTTACCTTTTGCCCAAGACCAACCCATTTCTGAGAAAGCTCTTTAACCATATCGCCGGTCCCGATTTGGATGACCGCATTGCCTGGCTAGTGGACGACCTGGCACAGCTACTTGCCCAGGCTGATATGGAGGCAGTCCTTAAAGACTTTGGTAAACGCACTGCCAAAGAAGACCCTGTAGTGCATTTCTACGAAACTTTCCTTGCTGCCTATGACCCTAAGGTGCGGGAGATGCGTGGCGTTTACTATACTCCAGAGCCGGTAGTTTCCTATATCGTGCGTTCCATTGACCACTTGCTCAAGACACATTTTGGCAAGCCTCAAGGGTTGGCAGACCCCAGCGTTCTTATCCTGGACCCGGCAGTAGGCACTGCTACTTTTCTTTATATGGTGATAAATGAAATTCACGATGCCTTGCTGAGTCAAGGGCAGGCAGGACTCTGGAATGACTATGTGGCTGAAAAGCTCTTGCCCCGTATATTTGGCTTTGAACTTCTTATGGCTCCTTATGCTATGGCTCACTTAAAGCTAGGACTTTTGCTTAAAGAAACAGGCTATCAATTTGAAAAAAAAGAGCGACTGGGAATTTATCTTACCAACACTCTGGAAGAGGCTTTTAAACACTCAGAGGCACTGTTTGCTAACTGGATAACTGAGGAAGCCAACTCCGCCGCTGAAATCAAGAAGGGCAAGCCCATAATGGTGGTGCTGGGAAATCCACCATATTCGGTGAGTTCTCTTAATCGTGGGGAGTGGATTGATACGCTCCTAGAGGATTACAAAAAGGGGCTGCACGAGAAGAAGCTAAACATAGATGACGATTATATCAAGTTCATCCGATTCGCTCAGTGGAGGATTGAGCAGACCGGCTATGGAATATTAGGCTTTATCACCAATAACAGCTACCTCGACGGACTTACACATCGTCGAATGCGTGAGACTCTGCTTGAAGGGTTTTCCACTATTTACATCCTTAATCTTCATGGTAGTTCACGGAGGGGAGAAAAAGCTCCCGAGAATATCAAGGACGAAAATGTTTTCGATATACAGCAAGGCGTGGCAGTGGGCATCTTTGTCAAGGAGTCTGCTAAATCTGGACCGGCAAGTGTCCGGTATGCCGACATGTGGGGAATACGAGAAAAGAAATATCAGGCGCTCTTTGAGTCAGATGTTGATATGACCGGCTGGCAAGAATTGACGCCAACTGCTCCCTATTTTTTCTTCGTACCAAAGGATTTCGCTAGGATGGAAGAATATCAGGCTGGAAATAGCATCCGCCAAGTTTTTGCAGTGAGTGGAACAGGAATCAAGACAGAGCGAGACTCTATTACAATTCACTTCACGGAAGCAAGCTTGAGGGCAGTGCTTGATGATTTTACGAAGCTTGAAGAGTCGGAACTGCGGCGGAAATATCACCTTGAGAAAGACAGCAGAGATTGGAAAGTATCCAATGCTAAAAGAGATATCATTTCTAGCAGGACTGAGAGGCAATTTATCAGGGTAGTTCACTATAGACCCTTTGATATGCGCCTAACATACTATACAGGAACCACTCGAGGGTTTATAGGTACCCCAGGTCGACTGATGGCTGATTGCTTCCTTCAGCCCAATATTGGGCTTATAGCAAAAAGGCAAAACAAAAGAGAGCCGTTTTCTTATATTTTTACAACAAAGATTGCCCCTGAGAGCTGCCTATTTGAGAGTGCATATGCTAATAACGTTGTTTTCCCTCTTTACCTTTACCCTAATAAGCAAGAGATTGCCAGTGGCCTCTATCAGCCAGGGGAGCGCCACCCAAATCTGAACCCTGAGTTTATTAAAGCTTTCTCAGAAAAATTAGGACTGAAATTTATTAAAGATGGCAAAGGGAATCTCGAAGAAACCTTCGGTCCGGAAGACATCTTCAACTATGCCTATGCTGTTTTTCATTCACCTACCTACCGCAGCCGCTATGCTGAGTTCTTAAAGATAGATTTTCCTAGATTGCCGCTCACCTCGGGTAAAGAGCTTTTCAAGGCACTGGTAGCTAAAGGCGGAGAGCTTGTATCACTTCATCTTATGGAGTCTCCCAAGCTCAATAGCCTCATCACCAAATATCCCATTGTTGGTCCGAATCAGGTGGAGACAGTTAGGTATGACGAAGCTAACCAGCGAGTCTATATCAACAAGAGCCAGTATTTCGAAGGTGTCCCTCCGGAGGTGTGGAATTTCCACATCGGCGGCTATCAGGTCTGCCAGAAATGGCTCAAGGATAGAAAAAGCAGAATCTTAAGCTATGATGAGTTGACCCATTACCAGAAGGTCGTCGTCGCCCTCAAAGAAACCATGCGGCTTATGGCAGAGATAGACACCCTGATTCCATGCTGGCCGGTGGACTGAGGAATAAATTTGGCTGATAAAGAATATGGCAAGGTTATAGGAACATATCGTGGTAAGGGAAAACTCAAGCTTACTAATGGTAATGAGCTTCCCTGCCACATAACTATCCAGCAAATAGAGACAGGGTTAATTTATATCACCTGTAGGTTTGCACCAAAGGTAGCGCAAGCTACTTCTACTATCCAATTCATCATGAATTCCTCTCTTCAAGATGTAGCGTGTGTCTATGGTAAGACAAGGGATGGAATGAACTTTGAGAGCCGACGGAAGCTTCTTATTACACATGCAAAGGTTACCGTGTTTGCTTCTCCAAATAAGCCAGCCATAATGACACTAGTAGCTCAAGAAGTAGATTTTTGGAAGGAAAACCAATGTCATGTGGAGCAGTATAGGTTCGGTGTGGTGAACTTTGAGTTCATAGGAAATCACCCGGTGAAAACAATTATTCAAGATGGCATCAAGCAAGTGGAAAGTTACCACCTAGAGCTAGAACTTAGCACTTCCTGGGGGATAGCCATAGTAAATCCCGTGCCTGATTATAAGGATGTGATTGATAGAATAAAGGCACAAAAAAGCATTTCGGTTACATGTGAACTTTTTGCAAGACCATCGGAAGTTACGGAACTACATGAGGTTGCTTCCAAAGTGGATGAATTATGCCGCCTTCTATCATTAGCTCGGGGCACTAAGATAACTTGGATCAGTGCTGAGGAATGTATGGAAGATGGGAAAGCCCATAGAATCATCCTCAGAAATTCTGTCACTTGGCCATTTTCATCCCCTGCCTTGATAGACCCACGGAACCCTCAGGATACAGCCATCTTCATTGAAAAGGTTTACCCAACATATCTTAAACTTCGTGATAGCTACAATCTCAATATCGCTATTGAGCAGTATCTAGACGCTAAACGAGCTACAATGTATCTTGAAACGAGAGCGCTAGCAGCCGTGTCACTCCTTGACTTCCTTCAAGGACGCTATGCCTCCCAGCGTGGCTTAAGTAAGATTGTCAAGCTCTCTAATAAAGAACAGGAGCAAATCCGGCTCTGTCTTAAGGGTATCATAGAATCACTCCGCCCGAATATCAACGATGACAAATTTAAAGAAGTGCTAGGCGAGAATACGCTCCAAGAAATGATGGAAAAGACATCAGAACTGAATCGAAGGTCCTACTTGAACGTGCTGAAACTATGGGTTCATAATTTGAAGCTTGATATATCAGAAGATGAGTTATCAGAAGTGAAGCGCACTCGCAATGCCCTTGTTCACAATGCCAAATTTAGATCAACTAGTTCTGAAGGCAAAACACGCGAATATTTTCGAATCATTCGGCTTATTGAACAAATTTTTCTCAAGTTGCTTGGTTACGATGGCTACTTTATCGATATTAATTTAGACACGCTACAGTTCGATCGTCATATGCTCAATTACACTGGGTCTATCGAGCAACAGGACGACTGACGAAACTAATTGCATCAGGAGGCAAGCCATGAAGGTAAAATGTCCTAACTGCGGATTTGATGACGAAGGGAATTTCTGCAGCCGGTGTGGAGCGCCCTTGCCCAAACCTTCCATTGCAAAAGAGGAAGCTTTGGTTCCTAAAGCTCCCTGGACTGCAAAATGCCCGGTGTGCAAATCAGGTCATCTTGAAGAGGTGACGCATAAGAGCCTCTTCGGCCTCAAGACTACCGAGAACCTTAAATGCTCTAACTGCCGAGAGGTTTTCAGCCCGGATGGCAGCAAGAAAATTCCTTCCAACCCTGAGAATGAAGAAGAAGTCAAAGCCACTATCCCTTTAATGGAATTTGTAGCAAAATTCCTTCTGCGACATGAGGACAATTCACTCTTAAATTAAGACCTCGCCATGAGGAATCAAATAGTTTAAAATAGACTCGGAGCAAAAACTATATGCATAGAATAACTTTTATTCCTGGCGATGGCATAGGGCCTGAAGTGGCTGAGGCGACACGGCGGGTGCTGGAAGCTACGGGGGTCGAGTTCCAGTGGGACACTGTTATCATAGGTAGTCAGGCTCAAGATAAGTTCGGCACACCTCTCCCTGCCCAGGCTCTCCAGTCCATAAGGAAAAACAAAGTCGCCCTTAAGGGACCGGTGACCACACCCATAGGCACTGGCTTCAGGAGCGTCAATGTCGCTTTGAGGAAGATCTTAGACCTTTATGCCTGTCTTCGTCCCTGCAAGATTTACCCCGGTATAAACACGCCGTTCAGAGACTTGGACATAGTAGTGATCAGGGAAAATACCGAAGACCTCTATGCCGGTATCGAATTTGCCAGAGGTGATTCAGAGACAAAGCAGTTGCTGGATCTCGTGCATGATGTTACTAGAGAAGAGATAAGAAAGGATTCCGCTGTGAGCTTGAAGGTTATATCCCAAACAGCGAGTCGGCGGATTGTCAAATTTGCTTTTGAATATGCCAGACAGAACGGCAGGAAAAAGGTTACTGCGGTTCACAAGGCTAACATACTCAAATTCTCCGATGGACTTTTCCTGGATACTGCCCGTGAAGTTGCCAAAGAGTACAACGACCTAGAATTCAGCGATACGCTGGTGGACGCGACCTGCATGGAGCTGGTCAGGAAGCCTCACATATTTGACGTCCTCGTGCTGCCCAATTTGTACGGAGACATAATTTCCGACCTCTGTGCCGGGTTGGTCGGTGGCATGGGTGTGGCGCCGGGAGCCAACATCGGAGATGGGGTAGCTATCTTTGAACCTACCCACGGCAGTGCCCCCAAATACGCCGGGCAGAATAAAACGAATCCCATGGCCACAATGCTCTCCGGCGCGATGATGCTGCGTCATCTTGGAGAGAAGGATAGCGCCGATAAGTTGGAAAGTGCTATAGCTGAGGTCATAGCTGAAGGCAGGAATGTCACCTATGATTTGAAGCTCGACCCCGCCACTGCAGTAGGCACCAGCCAGGTAGCCGACGCCGTAATAGAGATGCTAAAGCGCTAATCCGAACCAGGCGATTGTGGTAAAATTTCGTGTGGCAAGTGCATGATGGGAGGCACTAACATAGTGGCGGGTAAATCGGGTTAGGGAAACCTACGTTTCGAATATACCGGTGTTAGGCGCAATTGCTACGGGCGCATTAAATAAAACTTTCATGTAAACTCTTTAAATGATTATTGGCATCATGGGGAAAATACACCATCATTTTTCAAGAATTGCACATAGATATAGAGACCTGAGAACAACTGATTTAGAACCGATTTTATTTATTCAAAAGAAATTACAGAGAAAATCAAAAATAATGGCAGCAAATGTTGGCTGTGGTGCTGGAAGATATGACCTAAAGTTGTTCCGCCATCTCGACAAAAAATTATTTCTCTACTGCATCGACGCAAATGAAGAAATGCTAAAACATTTGAAAGACTTTCTGGCTAAACACGAAATTGGAGATTTTAAAACAATAAAAGCAGACGCGGAAAAAATACCGCTTGCAGACAATTCCCTCGATTGCATATTCACATTTAATGCGCTTCACCATTTCAAACCTTTGGACTTTTTAAAAGAATCTTCACGTATTCTAGAAAACAATGGATATCTGTTTATTTACACCCGATTAAGAAGCCAGAATCGCAGAAATATCTGGGGGAGATATTTCCCTTTGTTTAATGAGAAGGAAACTAGGCTCTACGAATTAAATGAATTAAGGAGTTTATTAACAGAAATCCCTCAATTAGAAATTGGAGCCATAGAATATTTCAAATACTCCCGGCTTGCTTCATTGTATTGGCTCGTAAATCAGGCACAACACCACCATTATTCAACATTTTATTTGTACACCCCAAAAGAGCTTGAACAATCATTAGAGAAATTTAAACAAAATATCCAGAAAGATTTTGAGGACTTGGAAAAAATAAGTTGGTTTGATGAGAATATTTTATTCGTTATAAGGAAAACAAACTAATATTTAAGAATCCGCCCGTAGCAATTCTCCTCGCTAACGCCCGTCGAGGTGCTGCACTTTCGGGCTTCGCCCTCACCACGCCCAACAGCGACTATGTGGTAATCACAAGGCGCCTCTCCCTTGACGATTACCAAAAGCATAGAGAGTATAATTAAGGGCAATAGCTAAGAGTAGATAGGCGATTGTGGTAAAATTTCTTATGGTAAGGGCAACACAGGAAAGGCCATCATAGCGGTAGGCACCAGCCAGGTCGCCGATGCTGTGATAGAGAAACTAAAGCGTTAATCTGAATTAGGTGGGTATGGTGAAATTTCGTATGATGAAGGGAAAATAGAGAGTTCGACTACTGTTGTACGGCATGCAAAAATAGAGGGAATGGAGAGGTAGAGATATGGAGCTGTTTTCTCAAAGAAAAGGGCTCAAGCTAGTCAAAAGCGTTATGCAAGTGGACGGAATGGATAATGATTTGCGCAATGGTCTATGGAATGCATTAGATATTTTTTACTGGGATTGCGTAGAGCATATATTGGGACGGCATATTCTCTCCGCAGAAAGGAACAGGCATATAGCTATCCTGGTTAGGCTATTATGGCATATCTATTTTAAAAAGCCCATTGACACTTTGGACGATGATTGGACTATGGCTCGTCGTGTGATAAGGGAATATTTTTTCAACTGCCACTGGTATGAAGTTTATGACTTTATAGAATTTGTTGCTAATAGCTATCCTGATGATTCAGTAAATTCGGAATTTATGGACTTTTGTAATTCTGTCTTGGAACGCGAATTATCCGCATATCGTTTCGTGGGAGGTAAGATTGCACAGATAACCTCGGAAGAGGAAGTTTCGGAAATTGAAAAGGCTTTAGAAATCTCCGGGCCTTACAAAGCTGTTAAGACTCATTTAAAAAGAGCTCTGGATTTATTAGCAGATAGGAAGTCTCCCGATTACAGGAATTCAACTAAAGAGTCCATAAGTGCGGTGGAGTCTATTTGTAACCTCATAACGAAAGACAAAAAGGCAACATTAGGACAAGCACTGAAGAAAATAGAGGAGAGGGGGATTAGCTTACACCCTGCTTTAGAAAGTGCATTCAGCAATTTATATGGATATACAAGTAACGCTGAGGGCATACGCCACGCTTTACTTGATGAACCTAATCTTAGTTTTGAGGATGCAAAATTTATGTTAGTTTCGTGCTCTGCGTTCGTTAATTATCTTATCACCAAAGCATCAAAGGCAGGAGTTAAAATATGACTTGCACGGCAAATAGCACAGCATATACGCTACAGGCTAACAGCTTTGACCTTTGGGACACTATCCTATCGGCGAATACCGTATACGCTGGAAAAGTTATGCGCCACTGCGGCGTTAATTGTTAAAGGTGATGGTATATGAATCTTACTTTAGTTGAGACACAAACTGTATCGGAATTGGCAGATTTTGTGTACCCTTTCCTACCGGGGAAGCCACATCCATTTGCTGACCAATCTATTTCATTCGCTGGAATTGCTATTGATTTAGGTTTAAAAAGATTTTGGACTGGCGGGAGCAAACGGCCTGCGATTGCAGCACTTCTTGAAGGAACTCTTTCGCAAGCAAGGAGTAAGTTTTGCCCTTTAATGATCCAGATTGTAACCCGTGGACTGAAATATCGAGGCACATCAAATCCTATTACAAAGGAGGAGATTGAACAGCTAAACGAACTCATTAAAAAATTAGGATTTAAAATACCTGAGTTATGGGATCCGCAGTTCCTGCAGGGTTTACCATCAATAAAACCGGAAAAAGACAAGGTTGCTGCAGCCAAAATGGAGACTCTGAAAAATACTTTGCCACTACTTTTAAACGATCTTCTGAATCTAGAGAAGTTGGCGCCACAAGAAAGAGGCTACGCTTTTGAGAAGTTCCTTACCACTCTTTTTAATGCTTTCGGTATGCAAGCTCGCTCACCTTTCCGCTTGGTTGGTGAGCAAATTGATGGCAGTATTGAATTTGAAGGAAATACATATTTGATTGAGGCGAAATGGCAAAACGCTCTTGTTGGAAATACAGAATTACTTGCATTACACGGTAAAGTTGGGGGTAAAGCCACTTGGTCCAGAGGTATTTTCATTAGCTATTCAGGTTTCAGTCAGGAAGGGTTAGAGGCATTTTCCAAAGGTCGTCCTACAAATCTAATTGCTGTTACAGGTCAAGACCTGTACTTCATTCTTGAGGGTGGGATGCCACTTGATCAAATGATACACTTAAAGGCAAGACTTGCTGCCGAAGAAGGAAAGGCTTATGTTCCTGTTCAAGAGTTGTTGCTTATCAGTTATAAGTAAAGGTCACCGCGGCAGTGTATTGACGGTTCTCTATATCACCTAAATATCTTCAGCACCTCGCAAACACGCAAGACGTTATCAGAAATTTTGGGCATAGATTCATTGGGGAATTCATTATAACCTTTGAGTTAAACGGAGGTGGAATCCCAGGGGAGCATTGGGCTTTCTAACCAGCCGTCGAGAATTCATTCAGGAACTTTGACTTATCAGGTATTACAAGCTACCATATCATCATGAACACAAAGACTGTACCTAAGCTAACTCTTTTTCCCCTTACTGCTGAGGTAAATAAGCAAGGTCATCTCGTTATCGGCGGCTGCGATGTTGTTGACCTGGCTGAGGAATTCGGCACGCCGCTCTATCTTTTCGATGAGTCCACCCTCCGCCATAGGTGCCGTGAATTTAGAGACGAGTTCTGCAAGTATTATCCTGACACCCTGGTCATTTATGCCTCTAAAGCCTTCCTGAATCGGGCCTTGGCTCTCATATTTAAGGAGGAAGGCTTGGGACTCGATGTCGTCTCTGGGGGGGAACTTAGCATCGCCCATTCCGTGGATTTTCCGCTGGACAAGGTCTATTTTCACGGCAACAACAAGACGCTGGAAGAATTAAACCTTGCCCTGGACCTAATTTAACATGTGGCAAGTTATAGGACAGGATAAAATTTTATCTTTGCTGGATTACAGCCTTAAAACCAATGCGCTAGCCCACGCTTATCTTCTGGTAGGGCCGCGGCATGTGGGCAAAGGGACTTTGGCCATCAATCTGGCTCAAGCTCTAAACTGCGATAGCCCCGAGCCGCCTTGTGGTCAATGCCGTTCTTGCCAGCGAATCCTGGAGGGCAAGCACGCTGATGTTACCCCTGTTGGCTTGGATTCTAGAACAGAGATTGGCATTGATAACATTCGAGGGCTTCAACACTTAGCCAACCTGCCACCGTATGAGGGTAAGTGCAAAGTGTTTATCATTGATGGCGCTGAATATCTATCTACTGAGGCGGCTAATTCTTTGCTCAAGATATTGGAAGAGCCACCGCAAAGGGTAGTTTGGCTTTTACTAGCTGCTGAGGAAGAGCGTCTTTTACCGACAATTATTTCACGCTGTCAGCGGCTGGAATTAAAGCCTGTGCCATCAGAGCGAGTACAAGAGACACTTGTCAATTCATATAACGTTGATGCCGATAAAGCGAAGCTTTTGAGTCAATTGTGCCATGGTTGCTTCGGCTGGGCATTGTCCGCTCTGGCAAATGACGCTATATTAGAGCAGCGAGCCCAAAGGATGGCTACGTTATTCTCCCTATTAACTCCGACAGGTCGAAGCTTAGGACAAAGGTTTGCCTATGCCCAGGAGCTAGCAAGCCAATTCGGCCAGAACCGGAGAGCAGGGGCAGAAATAATAGAGATTTGGCTCTACTGGTGGCGTGATTTGATGCTCATTAAAAGTGGTTGCAAGGGGTCCATCATCAATGTGGATTATGAGAAGGCTCTGGAAGAACAAGCCGGAGGGTTAAGTCTGAGCGAGATTAAAGGATTTCTTGCTCATCTTTGCTTGCTACAGGAGGAAATCTCTAAGAATGTCAACCCCCGTCTAGCATTGGAATGGCTGATGCTCAATTTACCCAGAAAAACCTGAGTGTAAAATCCTGAACGAGCCTGATGACATCGGGGGCGTTGCGGAGTTTAGAAATTCGAGTCCGGGATTTATAATATATCTCGATGGCTAACATAATTGAAATTAAATTTCGTCCCAGAGGAAAAGTAGTTTACGGTGATGCTGGTGAGATACCTCTGCAAGTAAACGACTATGTAGTGGTGGATACTGACCATGGTCCAGATGTGGCCAAAGTCGTTAACCTCGCAGCTTCGCCTCACCCACGCAAGCAGTTAGTGGGGATATTACGCAAGGCTGAGACGGAGGACTTAGAGCAAGCTCGGCGGAACCTGGAACAAGAAGCCTTAAGCAGATGTCAAGAAATGGCAGCCACGCTTGGTTTAAAGATTAAGCCGCTAGCAGCCCGTTATGATTCCAAAGACGAGCACCTGACCGTATTCTTCAGCGCGCCGGAGAGGGTGGACTTTCGAAGCTTGCTTTGGAAATTGAGCGGTGCTCTGGAAACACGGGTGCAATTAAGGCAGGCGGGGGCGAGAGACGAGGCTAAGCTGTTGGGTAGCATAGGCAGGTGCGGCTATCCCTTATGTTGCCAAAATTTCCTCACCAGCTTTGCCTCAGTATCTATTAAGATGGCTAAGGAACAGAGCTTACCCTTGAACCCGGTGAAGATATCGGGCATCTGTGGAAGGCTCCTCTGCTGCCTGTCATATGAAAGCGAGGAATACGCAGCTATAAAAAAGAAGATGCCTCATCCGAAACAGGAAATATTAACACCCTGGGGTAAAGCCACAGTAATCAGCACCAACTTCTTAAAGGAAACAGTCACAGTACAATTGGAGAACGAAATAGCTAAAGAGCTACCTCTGGACCAATTAATTCATCCCAAAGAGAAGTAGTAGTGTTCTCAGGAAACCAATTAACCCTGGAGCAAATTCACGGGGTAACAGGTGAGTTTTTTTAATTTTCCCCTCTTAAGATAAGAGGGGTTAGGTCCCGACCTGGTCGAGGATGCTCGACATAGTCGGCAGGAGTTATGAAGCAACAATACGGTGCGCCTTGAGATAACCCCCTCTATCCCCCTTATCTCAAGGGGGATGTCGGAGTAGAGAGACCTTATTTCGAGGGAGGATGTTGAAGGAAGGAGCCCTAATCTTAAGACGGAACTTGTAGAAAAACTAAACTATTACCTCGTTGGGTCAGGTTAATTCAAGGAAGGTAGATATTTTTGCCATTCACCATGATTATTGAGAAGTTGATAGGGAACATAGAAGCCATCATTGCGAGGAGAACGCGGCTGACGCAGCAATTTCATCCTTGCTTCATCCGGCGTACGTCCGCCTTTGCGCCTGTTGCAAGGGATGCAGGCACTAACCACATTGTCCCAGACGTGCTGCCCACCCCACCGCCGCGGAATAACATGGTCTAAAGTAAGCTCCTTGGTCTGCCGACCACAATACTGGCAGGTGTATTGATCACGGTTAAATACCTCGAGCCTGCTCAATTTTTTCTGATGGCGAGGACGCCTGACCATATAGACGAGTCGGATTACCGAAGGTATCTGAAATACCTCGGTAACGGAGTGAATCTCACCCCTGCTGTTTTCCAGCACTTCAGCTTTGCCACGAAATATCAGCACTACGGCCCGGCGCGTGCGACATAAGTTAAGGGGCTCATAACTTTGATTAAGCACCAAGACCGGAGACTCTATCGTAGTTATGACCCGCTTATCGAGTTCGCCCTGCAAATTCGGTCCACTGTTTTTCATGGGCAATTAGTTGGCTATTTTAGCAAGCCTTTCTGGCCAGTGCAACAGTTCGAAGATTGCGTTTGCTACACGCTATCTATGCCCTAACCCTGTCCCTTATCCACTCCCAATCAGGCTCGCCATGCTCGAAGAAAGACTTGAAATTATCCTTCAGCCACTGGTAATAATCATCCTCAACATACTGACAAAAGGCTTCTACAAGCTGTTCCTTTGAAATATCCTTGGGGAGTTCTATCTCCAGCTCTTTAAGTTTGCAGTCAAGGAATTCTTCGACGTCGTCTCTATCAAGCATCTTTAATTCTCATCGTTGGTCTTGCTATGTGCGTGTTAACGTGGTGTTTGTTATAAACGTCAAACACTTGCTCACAGAATTCAATTATTCTTTTATCGCCTTTGCTAACTGCTTGTTCATAAAGCTTTATGAAATATCTCTTTCCTGCTTCTGTCTGGGAGTAGTTTTTCTTAAGAAGATTATGCTCAGTACAGAGGGTCTGCCCATTATCAATCGTATTTTTACCACCTTTGTCTTGTGGTCGTACATGATCAGCACAGAGTTCAACCCCATCCTCTCTACTTCTTCCACACACCACACACTTATAGCCATCTCTCTTGAATATATCTTCCTTCACTTCGGGAGGGAACTCATATAATTCTTTACGTCGAATCATGTCCGGATTGTATCGATAGATACCCTTTTTTACCTTTATCAATATACCTTCTTGGTATAATCTACGAATGCTACGCCAAGGATCCCGGGGTTTCCTCCCATATAGTTTAAGATATTGTTCTTCAACCCAATCAACGACCGGGTCATGTTTGAGATCCTGTTTAGGATGCTTCTTGAAATACTGCATTATCAAGTCAGCAATAGTGGTTTTGACAGACTTCATTATCTTGCCTCCCGAATCAACTTAAATTGCCGGACGCTGGCTTCGTTTATTAGCCTTTGCTTAGCAATATCACAATAATTCTTGTCAATCTCAACGCCGATTCCTTTTCTATTTGTCAAAACACAAGCGATTAAGGTTGAGCCACTTCCGAGAAAGGGATCAAGGACAGTATCGCCAACAAAAGCAAAAAGTTTTATACATCGTCTCGGTAACTCCACAGGAAATGGCGCAGGATGCCCAATTCTCTTTTTACTCTCACCCATAAAATTCCACACACCATTTGTCCATTTCACGAACTCCTCTTTAGTAATATCAGATTTCCCGTTGTCCTTTATCTTCTTCCATCGATTTTTATAAAGAACAACGATGACTTCAACTGGAGCAATAACATAGGGGGCTGAAGCAGAAAGCCACGAACCCCAAGCAGTCCGTCTGGAAATATTTTGCTCATTCCAAACAATTGTCGCGTGATATTTCCACCCAACTTCTTTAGCAATTGTTGTGATGTCCGCACATACACTTTGTTGTCCGCCTTTGTTTTTGTCAAGAGGAATATTTAGACAAAATCTTCCATCTTCCTTCATTAACCTATAGCATTTACTAAGCCACTCTCTTGTGAAACACAAATAATCCTCGTAGGACATCTTATCGTCATGGGAACTATACTTAATGCCCACATTATACGGAGGAGAAGTAACAACTAAATCAACTGTCCCTTCTTCAATGTTGCCCATTTTCAGAAAATCGGCATTGTAAATTGATATTGACCCTTGTTGGAAATAAGCTTCAGCCTTGGATATAACCTCATAAAGAGCAAGGCCTTCGGTTACTGAAGGAACTTCAAGACGCTGGCTTTTCCTTAGAAATTTGTCAAGGTCTTTTTGTTTGAATCGTCTGTGCCCCGTCGAAGTTTTCTCCGGCGAAAGTAAGCCACGCTTTTCCATACGGTAAATAGTAGACCGACTTACCCCAAGATAGCAGGAGGCCTCGTTTGTGCTGTACATAGCCTTATATTCCGTCATAACTGTCATCATAGTCCTTATCTTCCGCATTATTAGTATTGATATTTCTCCCATTCACTCCCAGACTTCGTCTTCGGCGAGGTCTTCCTCCAAGCTTAATTCGTCGGCCTCGTCCTCCATATAATTGAAGGGACCTTCATGGCTGAAGGATTCTTTTCGGCATAAGAAGGGGCGAGAATAGAGCCTACTTATCTCAGCGCCGCATTCGGGGCATCTTTTCAGCGGTTCATCATTTATCCCTTGCCTGACCTCGAACTTATTCATACACAGCTTGCAGTGAGCACCGTTTTTTGATTTATATTCATAAATTGACATCGCACCCTCCCCTCATCCTCCCCCTTCGAGGAAGAGGAGACTCATTATTTCCCGCAGCAATGCTTGTATTTCTTGCCTGAGCCGCACGGGCAGGGGTCATTCCGCCCAACCTTTTTGCCAACCGGAACCGCCTCCTGCTTCTTTTGTGGAGTTTCTTTGGCAATACCTACGTGGTAAATGCTATGGGCAACGTCATGCTGAATGCCAGCTAAGAGGGCTTCAAAAGAGGCATGACCTTCCCTCTTATACACCATCAGTGGCTGTTCGTGACCGACAGCCCGCAGACCTATCCCCTGACGCAAATGCCCCATTTCAGTAAGGTGGTTCATCCATAACCGGTCAATAACTCTCAACATTACCAGTCGCTCGGCTATGCGCATATTATCAGGACCCAGCTCCTGCTCCCGCTGGTTATAAAGCTCAATGGCATAATCAGTCAACTTTTTTGCGATTTGCTCGTCGTTGAGTTCGGAGAGCCCATCGCTTCTGAACTGCGGGGGCAGGGGGAAGATAGTGGATACATCCTCAAGTAAACTGGATAGGTTAGATTGCTCTTCACCCTCTCCTTCTTCCTCTCCCTTGAAGGGAGCGGAAAGGTGAGGGCTGCTGAGATGTCTGGCTACGAGACTTTGGATTTCGTCCTGAACCATAGATGTTATATTTGCTTTAAGGTCAGCGCCGCTGAGGATTTTTCTCCTCTCGGCGTAAATTACCTCGCGGTGCTTGTTAATAACATCGTCATATTCCACCAGGTGTTTACGGATACTGAAATTGTGTCCTTCGGTCTGGCCCTGGGCATTGGTCATAGCCTTATTGACTATGGGATGCTCAATCGGCGTGTCTTCTCCCATACCCGCCCACTGCATAAGTCCCTTAACACGGTCACCGCCAAAGCGGCGAACAATCTCGTCCTCTAAGGAAGCATAAAAACGAGAACTGCCCGGGTCTCCTTGTCTTCCTGCCCGTCCCCGGAGCTGATTATCAATGCGCCTGGCTTCGTGGTGCTCGGTACCTATGATGTGAAGTCCGCCCAGCTCAACCACCTCATTATGCTCCTCCCGCCATTCTACTTCACCACGCTCCTCAGGGTTGCCCCCCAGGATAATATCCACACCCCGCCCAGCCATATTTGTGGCCACGGTTTCCGCTCCGAGCCGCCCGGCTTGAGCAATTATGGCAGCCTCTTTTTCATGATGCTTGGCATTCAACACTTGATGGGGGACTCCATTTCTCCTCAGGAGGTCAGACAAATATTCTGATTTCTCAATGGAGGTTGTGCCGATAAGAATTGGCCTTCCCTGGTCGTGCAATTGCTTGATTTCTTTGGCTACGGCAGCAAACTTGGTTTTCTCGTCCTTGTAAATCTGGTCAGGGTGCTCCGTGCGCTTCAAGGGCTTGTTTGTGGGTATGACCACCACTTCCAACTTATAAATCTCGTGAAATTCCTCAGCTTCAGTGGCCGCAGTTCCAGTCATGCCCGCCAGCTTTTGATACATACGGAAGTAGTTTTGAAAGGTAATGGTAGCCAAGGTATCTGATTCTCGCTGGATCTTTACCCTCTCTTTAGCCTCGATGGCTTGATGCAGTCCCTCAGCATACCTCCTGCCACACATCAATCTGCCAGTGAATTCATCCCCGATGATGCCCTGTCCCTCCTTAACCACATAGTCCTTGTCCTTCTTGAACAAGGCACGAGCCTTAAGGGCACTCTCCAGATATGGAGTGAGCAGGCGATTAGACTCGTCATAAAGGTCAGGTGCTTTAAGCAAGCCTTCCTTCTTCAGCATCTTCTCCACCCTGGTCATGCCAGTCTCGGTAAAGTTGGCAGCACGCGTACGCTCATCAATAGAGTAATCCTCATCCTTTTTGAGATGTTCAACCAAATGGGCAAAGGTGTAATACCTCTTGGTTGCTTCCTCGGCAGCACCGCTAATGATGAGTGGCGTGCGGGCTTCATCAATCAGGATGTTATCAACCTCATCAACAATGGCATAGTTCAAGGGACGTTGGACACATTGAGACAAATCCCAGACCATATTATCTCTGAGGTAATCGAAGCCAAACTCGTTATTGGTGCCGTAAGTTATATCCGCTCCATAAGCCTGACGGCGGGCTTCTTGAGGGTGATGGGGGGGGTAGGGAATAGTATGCAAATTTTTCCACTTCGGGTCTCCTGAATCAAGATCAGGATTATAAATATAAGATGGGAAGGGGTTATCGGGCGTTTGCATTGCAGTAATAGCTGCCACGCTTACACCCAGGGCGTGGTAAACAGGGCCCATCCAGTGGCAGTCCCGCCTGGCAAGATAGTCATTGACGGTAACCAGATGGCTGCCTTGTCCGGTAAGTGCATTGAGGTAGAGGGGCAAGGTAGCGACCAGGGTTTTCCCCTCACCAGTTTTCATCTCGGCTATCTTCCCCTGATGAAGGACGATTCCCCCCATTAACTGGACATCAAAATGCCGCTGTCTTATGGTCCGCTTGGCTGCTTCTCTGACAGCAGCGTAAGCCTCCGGCAAAATCTCGTCCAGGTCTTCCCCATCGGTTAGCCGGGCCTTAAATTCGTCGGTTTTCGCCCGAAGCTCGTCGTCGGTGAGCTTTTCGAACTCAGGCTCCAACGAGTTTATTTGAGACACCAGAGGCTGAAGGCGTTTCAGTTCTTTCTCGTTGGAATCAATCAGATTGCTAAGCCACTTAAGCATTTTCGGCTATCAGCCCTCAGCTTTTAGTTAGCTGCTGACTACTCCATTATCACTCAAACATCGCCCCCACTGATAAGCCGGTGTGAATGCGATGAATGGCTTCGCCGATAAGCGAAGCTATAGGCAAGACGGTGATCTTGTCCAGTTTCTTTTCGCCATTGACAGGTATGGTATCGGTACCGACTACCTCTTTCACCGGGCTGGCGGCTATCCTCTGGATAGCGGGACCAGAGAAAACGGGGTGGGTGCAGCAGGCATAAACCTCAGTAACTCCATGTTCCAAAAGGGTATTCACCACCCCGACCAGAGACCCAGCGGTATCAATCTCATCATCAACCGTCAGGGCACGCATTCCCTCAACCTCGCCAATTATGTTGAGGGTTTCAGTTGCATCGACATTTCCCAAGCGCCTCTTTTCAATGATAGCCAAGGGGGCTCCAAGTTTGGCAGCCATGTCGCGGGCTACCTTGGTAATACCAATATCAGTAGCAACCACTACCAGGTTATCCAGAGCCTTTTTCTTGAAATACTGAGCCAGGATGGGTCGAGTGGTGAGCTCATCCACAGGTATGGTGAAGAATCCTTGAATTTGTGGAGCGTGGAGGTCTACGGTGAGCAACCTATTAGCTCCAGCAGTAGTAATCAGGTCGGCAATCAAGCGAGCAGTGATAGGAACCCTGGGTTGGTCTTTTTTGTCAGTTCGGCTATAGCCATAATAGGGAACGACAGCGGTAATGCGCCCCGCTGAAGCTCGCCTGAAGGCATCGAGCATGATAAGCAACTCGACCAGGCTTTTGTTAACTGGAGAGCAGATGGGCTGGATGACAAAAACGTCTCGTTCTCGGACATTCTCGAGGATGCGCACAAAAATATTTTCATTACTAAACTCAAAGACCTCAACCTCCCCCAAGGGTATGCCCAAATAATCACACACAGCCATTGCTAAAGCGGGGTGAGCAGTGCCGCTGAACACTTTTAATTCGTCCATCATTACCTCTTCGTTGTCTGAATACTAACTTGATTATAGCATGAAATCAGCGTTGTTTTCTGGGAAGGGTTAGCAAAAGCAAGTAGAGAAATTAATCCAAGTAAAGGAATTAAGCGGGGAAGAGATATCTCATGCCAGCCCAGGAATGGGAAACTGTTGACACATCTCCCGTACTTCTTGGCGGGCTTGTTCTTGGACACGCTTATCCCCCGAAGAAGAAAGCACTTTGCCAATGAGAGCAGCAATGCGCTTCATCTCTTCTGTGTCAAAACCTCTCGTGGTCACCGCCGGGGTACCCAGCCTTATACCGCTGGTAATCTTTGGTGGCTTGGGGTCAAAAGGAATAGCGTTTCTATTGACCGAGATGCCCACTGCCCCTAGAGCTTCTTCAGCGACCTTGCCGCTTATCCCCTGAAGGGAAAGGGCAACAAGGACAAGGTGGTTGTCTGTGCCGCCAGAAACAATACGCAGCCCCTGTCTCTGAAGTTCAGAAGCCAGGACACGAGCATTCTTCAGCACCGACTTCTGGTAATCAACAAACTCGGGTTGCATAGCTTCAAAGAAGCACACGGCTTTGGCAGCGATGATATGCATGGAAGGGCCACCCTGCATCCCGGGGAAAACTGCAGAATCAATGGTTGGGGCAAGTTCTTTATCACACAAAATAAAGCCACCTCTGGGTCCTCGCAAGGTCTTCTGCGTGGTGGCAGTACTAACTTGAGCATAGGGCACAGAAGAGGGATGAAGTCCGGCGGCTATTATTCCAGCTATGTGAGCCATGTCAGCCAATAACCTAGCACCCGCATTATCAGCTATATAGCGAAGCCTCTCAAAATCAATAATCCGAGAATAGCTGCTCGCCCCAGCTATTATCAGCTTAGGTTTATGCTCCAGAGCTAACCTCTCAATTTCATCGTAGTCGAGCATTTCGGTTTTGGGGTCAACACCGTAAGAGATAAAGTGATACCATTTTCCAGAGAAATTGACCTCAGCGCCATGGGTGAGATGCCCGCCATGGCGGAGACTCATCCCCATAACAGTATCTTCGTGTTCCAATAGAATTGAATAGGCGGCCATGTTGGCTTGACTGCCACTATGTGCCTGGACATTAGCATGTTCGGCTTTAAAGAGCTTCTTGGCCCTTTCAATAGCCAGATTTTCGATTTCGTCTATGTAAACACAACCGCCATAATAACGATGCCCGGGGTATCCTTCAGCATATTTATCAGTTAGCAGAGAGCTTTGGGCTTCAAGTACTGCCCGGCTAGCATGGTTCTCGGAGGCAATGAGATTTATGGTGCTTGCTAGTCTCTCTGCCTCCAGGCTCAGGATTTGAGCTACTTCGCTATCACGTTGTGCCAAGGAAGATGCCTTCGCGGTTTTCACATTTGTACCGTAATAGTACTTAATATTTTATTTCTGGTCAATAACAAAATCCAATGAAAATAGATGCCAACAGGGGCTTTTTGCTTCTCCTGGTCTGTGGTTCATATGCTATCCCACTCGTGATCCTATGCACATGGTTTTCCTGTGGCTGACAATCGGGGAGGGCGTGTAAACATTATTAGCACTATGGCTAAGAGGGTGGCCACAATGAAAGCGATGAAGGCTGAGTTGTAGCTTCCGGTTGTATCGAATATGTAACCTGTGATATATGGGCCCGCTGCGAAGCCAAGTGACTGAAATGCCCATAATCCGCCATAGATAGCCGCGAAAGAATCCAGACCAAAATACTCCCTCACTATCAGCGGTTCCAAAACGAACAAGCCGCCCATGGCCATACCAAAAATCGCTAGAAACGCAGGAACGCTGGCCTGCGTTTCTAGGAAAATAAGCACCAGCAGCCCGACCACCTGAAACATGAAGCACAGGGCAGCTATATATTTCACTGGTACCCTGTCAGACAGATAGCCGGTGATTATCCTGCCTAGAACGCTGACCCCGATTGTACTGCCGAGGATGGTTGAAGCCACTTGGTTGCTAAATCCTTGCCCCACAAAGAAAGGCACGGCATGGGCGAGTACCGAAGCAGTGCCCACAAAAACCATCATAAAGCTTATGGTGAGAATCCAGAGAGTTGATGTCTGCAAAGCCTTGGGAAGAGTCCATCTTGGTATTTGGATATTGCTGGCAGGCATAGGCGTCCTTTGATGTTTTTCTTGGACAGTGTGCTTTTCACCATCAGGCAACATACCAATATCACCTGGATTATTCTTGATGACCAGTGCTATGAGCGGGACAAGGACAAAGCAAATTGTCACGCCAAGGATATGGTATGTCCACCGCCAGTCCAGCAAGGATATAAGATATGCCGTTAATGGCAGCATGACCATGCCTCCCAGCCCATATCCAGCCACCGAGATTCCTATGGCGAGACCTTTCCTCTTTTCGAACCAGTGGGATACCAGGGTTAATACAGGAATGCTTAAGATAGCCATCTGTCCGGCAGCCGCGACAAAATACAGAGCGTAGAAATAATAAATGGAGAATGTAAAACCCAAGCAGGCAAAGGAGATGCCCATGAGAAGAGCTCCCAGGACCATTATTCTTTTGGCACCGTATCTATTTACCCACGTCCCCAATAACGGACCTATAAGGCCTACCAAACTCATTATGGACATGCTCAGTGATATCTGCGCTCTGTTCCATCCAAACTCATTTATCAGCGGAGTAAAGAAAGCTCCAAAACTGTAAAAGCCTATCCCACCAGACAGCAGCAAGGTAATAACCGAAACTACTACTATCCACCATCCATAGAAGGGCTTAAATGTTCTTGGCACAGAATACTCCTGGTCCTTATTATACATTTTGAAGCTAATAATTGGTAACATCCTTCGTGGCGGTCTTGAAGTGATGTTAATCTTAGGTAGCATGTCAAAGAGCTGGCATTTCCCCGAGATTTTCTTCTTCCATCCTCCTTGACCAGCACTATGCCCACCGTGTCAGAACTAATCACCATTAACATTGACAGAATGTGTTTGTAGTGATAAATTAATTTAGTTAGCAATTAAAAGGGAAGAGTGCTAAATGGACGTAAGGGAAAGAAGAGAAACTGTTCTCAGGGTGATAATTGAAGATTACATCACTGGAACGGTACCAGTAGCTTCAAAGGCCATTGTGGAAAAGTACGGCTTGAAGGTAAGCCCGGCTACCATCCGCAACGATACAGTATATCTGGAACGAGAAGGATATATTATCCACCCTCACCATTCAGCCGGAAGTGTACCAACTGATAAGGCTTACCGCTATTATGTGGAATCAATAGGGGAAGAAATTGAACTTTCCCCTGCTGAGCAGCATCTAATTCATCAAATATCCCAGGAGGCAAAAGAGGAGCTAGAGCAATGGCTAAAGACGGTGGCAGCGCTTCTGGCACGCCTTGTTCACAACCTGGTTGTGATA
Source organism: Chloroflexota bacterium (assembly GCA_030611015.1). GTDB lineage: Bacteria > Chloroflexota > Dehalococcoidia > GIF9 > AB-539-J10 > RBG-13-51-36. Next base: position 24,419 of record JAUWQP010000001.1, read on the forward strand.
ACCACTCCTAAGGCAACACGCTGTCGCTTCAAGCATCTCGATTTGGTAGCCTTGCAGGATTTCATGGCTTTGCTGGTCGTAGTTTTGTATGAAGCAAAAGTTAGACGGCAGGTCCTGTCTTTCAATAGAAAGGTTAGCCAGGATGAGCTAACTAAGCTAGCTAATAAGCTTACTTTCTTTTATGCCGGGATGACCAGCAGCGAGATCCTGGCTAAAAAAGAAGGCCTCTCTCCTGAAGAAAGTCAAATATCTGAATGTTTAGTAGCAATGATAGCGGCCGAAGACAAGCTAGAATATGGTGAACCTTATCTTGAAGGACTACGTTTGCTGCTAAGCCAACCAGAGTTTACCAACAGTCCTAGAATGCTCAGTATCTTAGAAGTGCTGGAAGGTGAGGATTGGCTTAGAAATATATTTTGTCAGGAATTTAGCAAAAGGGGGATGAAAGTAGTCATTGGTGGAGAAAACCCAGAGCCAGCATTACAGGACTTGAGTTTGATAGCCAGCAAGTATGGAGTACCTGATAAGGCCAGTGGTATTGTGGGAGTGATTGGCCCAAAGCGAATGGACTACGCCAAGACTATCTCCTCACTCACCTGCTTCTCAACATTGCTAAGCAACTCAGTGGTTGAATATACTTGAAGGAGGGCTACTGTTGGCTGAGAATGACAAGGCAGTTGAAGCAGAAATTGAACAAGTTGAGGATATAGAGACGTTACAACAAGCTCTAGCTGAGGAGAAGGAAAAGGCAGAAAAATATTTGGCCAATTGGCAAAGATGCCAGGCGGATTTTGTTAATTATAAACAACGTGCTGCGCAAGAAAAAGGGGAGGTTATTGAGTTTGCCAATAGCATGCTTATCTGTAACCTGCTGCCTGTCATAGATGACTTGGAGAGAGCTTTTGCTTCAGTTCCTGCTGAGCTCAATAAATCAAACTGGACTGAAGGTATCAAGCTCATTTATAATAAACTCAAGACAACTCTGGAGACACAAGGACTAACCGAGATTAAAGCTCGGGGAGAGCCCTTTGATCCTCGCTTGCATGAAGCTGTAATGCAGCAGGAAGGGGAGGAGGGGATGGTTGTTGAGGAAACACAAAAAGGCTATAAATTTAAAGAAAGGGTAATTCGTCCTAGCCTCGTGATAGTTGGTAAGGGAAATGAAAGAGAAACAACAGAGCAAACAACTCCGAAGGAGGAGCGAAAATGGGAAGAGCAATAGGAATTGATTTAGGTACTACATTAAGCGCAGCAGCGGTGATAGAGGGAGGCGACCCTAAGATCATACCCAGTGCTGAAGGCGGCAATCTCGTTCCTTCAATGGTAGCGATAGGTAAAGGTGGGGAAAGATTGGTAGGAGAGTTAGCCAAGCGCCAGGCAATAGTCAACCCTGAGAATACTATATTCAGCATAAAGCGCCTTATCGGGCGTAAATTTAAGACCTCCACTATTCAGAACGATATGAAGCGCCTACCATATAAGATTACCGGGGTTCCCAATGGCGATTGCCGGGTGGTAATGGGGGGTAAGGAGTACAGTCCCCAGGAAATATCAGCCATGATATTGCAGAAGTTGAAGGCTGATGCTGAGGCTTATCTTGGAGAGGAAGTCACCGATGCTGCGATCACCGTGCCAGCCTATTTCAACGATAGCCAGCGAAATGCCACCAAAGATGCCGGTACCATAGCCGGACTTAACGTCTTGCGTATTATTAACGAGCCTACAGCATCCTCACTGGCTTATGGTTTGGATAAGAAAAAAGAGGAAACTATTGCCGTCTACGACCTTGGTGGTGGCACTTTCGATATTTCCATCCTTGACATAGGTGAGGGTACCTTCCAGGTTAAGTCAACCAATGGCGATACCCACCTCGGTGGTGATGATATCGACCAGAGAATTATGGATTGGGTATGTGATGAATTCAAGAAGGAGCAAGGCATCGACCTGAGGCAGGACAAGATGGCATTACAGCGATTAAGAGATGCCAGTGAAAAGGCGAAGAAGGAGCTATCCACGGTAGTGCAGACAGAGATAAGCCTCCCCTTTATTACTGCCGATGCCAGCGGGCCCAAGCATCTTAGCATGACATTAACTCGAGCCAAGCTGGAACAACTATCCGCTGATTTGATAGAAAAGAGCCTTGGCCCTTGCCGACAGGCGCTGAAGGATGCCGGGCTCACAACAAACCAAATCAATAATGTAATTCTTGTCGGTGGTCAGACAAGGATGCCCAAAGTTCAGGATACCTTAAAGCAGTTCTTTGGCCGGGAGCCGGTCAAGGGGGTCAATCCCGATGAGGCAGTAGCTTTGGGTGCTGCCATTCAGGCTGGGGTGCTTAAGGGTGAAGTAGGAGAAGTCGTCCTTCTCGATGTCACTCCACTCACTCTGGGAATAGAGACGCTGGGAGGAGTAGCGACACCGCTTATTTCTCGTAACACTACTATACCCACACAGAAGAGCCAGATTTTCAGCACTGCCAGTAACAACCAGCCAAGCGTTGAAATACACGTTCTTCAAGGAGAACGGCCCATGGCTGCCGACAACCGAACATTGGGACGATTTATGCTCGATGGCATCCTGCCGGCGCCACGGGGTATGCCCCAGATTGAGGTGAATTTCGATATAGATGCCAATGGCATTCTTAATGTTAGCGCTCTTGATAAGGGCACAGGGAAAGAACAAAAAATTACCATTACTGCCTCCAGCGGATTGGGTAAAGAGGAAGTGGAGAAGATGAGGCGGGAGGCTGAGCAACATGCTGCTGAGGATGCTAAACGTAAAGATGAAGTAGAGGTGCGCAATTCTGCCGACAGCCTGGCTTACACCGCAGAAAAAACTCTCCGTGACCACGGAGATAAGATACCCGCCGATGTAAAACAGGACATAGATGGCAAGATAGCCAGTGTGAAGTCGGCTCTTCAAGGACAGGACGTAAACGCCATTCGTAATGCTATGCAGGAGCTATCGCAGGTCATGCAGAAGGTTGGGGCATCGGTGTACCAGCAACCAGAACAGCCGCCACCTGGCGAACAAGGAGCTGGTGAACAGGGACCTGGCGGTGAAGACGACGGCACGGTGGAAGGGAAGTTCCGCGAGGTCTAAACAATAAATATTAGCACCTAGTTCCCGGAAATTGGCGACGCGAAATCGCATTTCTCCCAAGGAGCATGATGGTAACGTTTGAGCTAGAACAATTCGCCATAACTGCCGACAGAATCTGGCTAAAGGCGCGAGAAGAAAAGCGGTTGACTCATAATCCCTCTGACGAGGAACTGAGAGGGCTTGTGGAAAAACAGCCGGGGGTTAGGAAAACGATTTATGGAAACTTTGTCGCCCGAAGTGAGCCTACTTCCAGGTCAGCAATGTTCACCAAAAACAGTGTTGACCATCCTTTTGGCAAGGATGAACTAAAGCTATTGGTAAACTGTGAAAAGGCTTTGGGCAAGGAAAGATTGATTTCCCTAGACAGAATTGTAGGCAATGAGAATAGTAACACCACAGTCAGGTTAATTGTTCCTGAGCGGTTTGCCCATGTCGCCTACGGGGGCAAGAACCTTTTTATACCCCCAAAGGGGGAAGTCAAAAAACCAACCTATTACATCTTATTCTTCGCTGACGAGGCTTTTGAAACTAACCAGTCGAAGCCGCTCCTCGAGAGAGATATCACCATCAGATTGGCTATGCTGGATGACGGAAGGTTTGTCAAGATAATCAGGAATGGTAACTACATAGGTGAATATAAGAAGGGAGTTTTCGCCGCTGAGGATTGGGTAGCTAAGACGAGAAGGGGAGGCATCTTCTTACATGCTGGCTGTAGAGAGGATTACCTTCAATCAGCACACGGGGACTATCGGATGGCGAGGACGTTACTTGTAGCATTAAGTGGCAACGGGAAAACAACTACAACCTGTAGAATCTTGGCCAGAAAAGGGAAGGAGAAATCCTGGCTTATTCAGGACGACGGGGGGACTCTCATGCCCGATGGTTCCTTTCATGGCTTTGAAGCCCGGGGGATATTTGTAAAAACAGAGGGTGTGAACCCCGGGGAGCAAACCGAAATATTTTACGGACTGTTGAAACCGGAAACTGTCTGTGAAAATGTTTACGTAACCGAAGACGGAGATTTTGACCTTTTCAATTTCGAAAGAACATCCAATGGCAGAGCAGTGGTATTAAGAAGAGATTTTATGCATACCAGTCCCTATATCGATGTGGATAGGATTGACAATTTGATTCTCATCACCAGGGGGCCACTGATTCCGGCAATATCAAAGCTAACCCGGGAACAAGCATCAGCCTTGATGGTGCTGGGACAGGCAATGGAATCCTCGGCTGGTGATCCAACCCAGGCAGGGAAAATTAGAAGCGAGTTTTTCTACGACCCCTTTGTCGCCGGAGACCTGGCCGAGCATGCTAATATATTTTATGAGATAATAAAAGGTATTCCCAACCTAAATTACTATTTGATAAATACTGGAGGAATAGGAGAAGGGGAATATTACAAAGATGTAAGATTGGAATTCACCATGGCAATACTCGATTCTTTACTGAGAGGAGGTTTAGAGGATTGGGTAGATTCCCCCACGGGCTTTAAGGTGCCTAGGGCGATAAGATATGTAGATGATATTTACTTGCATCCTGAGAAACTTTACTCCACAATTGAATTTGAAGAAAAGCAGAGGAAACTTAACAAAATTAGATACAAATCAGTGAAAGAACTCGGAGACTCCTTACATCCTGATATAAGAAAGATTTTTAGCAAGCCCAACGTCGCATAGTAGAACTGCAAGTCTCACGCGGTCCGTGTGGAATTTTGGTCTAGAATAGCTGTCCCGACGAAGTCGGGATAAGGAGGACAAGAAGTGGTAGAGTTCGCTGAACTTTATGAAAGGTTAAAGAAGGAGAAAGCAGAGCTGTTAGAGAAGCTGGAACAGTTGAGAACTCTCGGTCAACCATCGGCAGAGAGAAAAGTAGGCAGTCCATTCGGCAAAAGGGAAGAGGGAGCCGATGAAGCCTCCGAGCTAGAGAAAAGACTGGCCCTGGTAAAAAGGCTGGAAGAGTCTCTTAATGATATTGAGCATGCCTTACAAAAATATGAAGCCGGCACTTATGGATTATGCGATGACTGTGGGCGGGCTATAGAGCAAGCTCGCCTTGAAGCTATACCTCAAGCAAGCTTATGTCTAAGATGTAAGGCAAGCCGAGCAAAGGATGTAAAAGGTGCAAGATAATGGGTCTCCCAGTAAATTGGTGACCAGCAAAGTAACGGATTTCGTGGGTGAAGATAAATCAAAGGTCTCTCCAGGTAAGTATAGGAGCAAATTAAGGTTACTTCTTATTGTCACTGCCCTGGTGGTTATCCTTGACCAACTGAGCAAGCTATGGATCGCCGCCAATCGACCTCCAACTCATTTGGAGCTTTTGCCAGGCTTTATCAATTTAGTTTTCGTTAAAAATTATGGCGTTGTCTTTGGTTTGCTTTCCGGCCACACAGAGCTTCGCATCGCTCTCAGCGTAGCTGGTTCCGTCATTATCCTGGTGTTTCTCCATTACCACCCCCCGACTACCACCTTAGGTACGTTGTCCTTGGCTTTGATTCTGGGCGGTGGCGTAGGTAACCTAATAGACCGCATCCGTCTTGGCTACGTAATCGATTTTATCAGTTTCCAGCTCTTCCGCTGGCCCGCCTTCAACATCGCTGACGCAGCTTTAACAGTGGGTCTCTTTGCTCTCATCTATTACTTTTATAAGTCGAGGGTATTTAGAAAAGCACATGAACGCCACCTCAAGCCCCAAGATTAAGACGTTGCAATTCAACTCGTCCGTTCCCAATATCCGCCTCGATAAGTATTTGACCCAGGTCCTTCCACAATTCTCGCGCGCCTATTTACAGAAATTAATCGGGCAAGGTTGTATTTTAGTCAACGGGCAAAAAGCAAAAGTAAACCAGAGGTTAAACAAAGCCGACAGAATAACAGTTGAGCTTCCTCCCTCGCCTGCTCATCCTTTGGCTGAACCAATCCCTTTAGCTATAGTCTATGAAGATAAAGACATATTAGTCATAGATAAACCCGCAGGGTTGACGGTTCACCCTGCCCCGGGGCATCCCAGCCATACTTTGGTCAACGCCGTCTTAGCTCATTGTCCCAGCCTGGCTACGAGCAACGAGCTGATGCGCCCCGGCCTAATTCACAGACTAGATAAAGATACATCGGGGCTCATAGTCATTGCCAAAAGCGACTTTGCCCGGGAATATTTAGCCGCACAGTTCAAAAACCGCACTGTAACCAAAGGATATCTTGTCCTTGTTAAAGGAAGGCTGTCCCCGGAGCATGGGATAATTGAAGCACCTATCGGGCGAGATCCTCGTAGCAGACGGAGAATGGCAATAGTAGAAACAGGAAAAGAGGCTAGCACTCAATATCGAGTCCAAAAATATCTGGATACCTACACTTTAGTCGAAGTCACCCCCCTAACAGGGCGCACACATCAAATCAGAGTACACCTGTCAGCTATCGGCTATCCGGTCGTCGGTGACCCCGTTTACGGAATAAAATCGGCGCATCTTAACAGGCAATTTATTCATGCCTATCGTCTTGGCTTTCGCTTGCCGTCAACCGAGCAATACCAGGAATTTACCTCACCCCTACCTATAGACTTGGAGCAAGCTTTAGAATACTTGTGCAGGTCATAGTTGCCTTTTTCAAGCGCAGGGTTTTCGAATCACTATTCAGATGAACAAGCACAGTGTCTTGCCAGGAGAAGCCTTTGTTTGGTATGATTGGGGAGATAAAATGGACAAACTAGAGTTAAAGGTTACCAACCGAGAGATTCTCGGCAAAAAAGTCAAGCATTTGCGCCGCCAGGGAATTACTCCGGTGCATCTTTTCGGGCACGCTATCGAGTCTCTAGCACTACAGTGCGACACTGTTCAGATTGAGCGAGTATTATCTCAAGCTGAACAAACAGGACTTATTAGCCTCAAGCTAGATAACGAGAAAAGGCCGAGGACCGTCATGGTTCGCGCATTCGATAGAGATTGGCGGAAGGGGCAACTGATCCATGTAGATTTTTATCAGGTCAAACTGAGAGAAAAGCTAAAGTTAGAGGTCCCTGTTGTCTTAGTCGGCGAAGCGCCAGCCCTGAAGTCTAAGGACAATATGCTGGAACATGAGCTTGACACTTTGACTATCGAGTGTTTGCCGGCAAAAATCCCCACTAACATAGAGGTGGACATCAGTTCCTTCACCGAGCCGGGGCAAGCGATAAGGGTCAAGGATATCATCCTGGGTGAGGATATTGCCACTCTTAACGACCCAGAGTTGGTTGTGGCAAAAATTAGTTGGCGACCTGTGGGAAAGATAGAAGAGGAAGTGGCAGAGGAACTAGTAGAAGTGACAGAGAAAGCGGTTGAAGCTCCTGAAGAAGCTACGCCAGATAAAGAAAAATCAGAGGAAACATAATCGTCCAGCTTACCTGCCAATTGCTTCCGTATCTGTGTGGGTACACTGGATTTGCTTGGCTGGCAAATCCCTGATATAATACCCGAAATTAAATGTTAACTCTCTCCGAGCTGTCTTGCCTAAAGAGAGTCCATGGCAAGCAGCCGGTGGGCTGAAAAGCCTTGAGGGCACAGATAGAAATGTCCGTGCCTCCCGTGCTTGGAAAGGAGGGAATATGAAGCTTGATTTTTGGGCAACACCGTTTTTGTGACGGTGTTTTTTTATTCCCGCTTGTTGCTTCCTTATTACCCGCCGGGCGTTTGATGAACTTAAATTGAGAATGGGGGGTAGAAGTAGGGAGCACATTTAAGGCTTCGGCAATTCATGTCTTTTAGAAAGGTTTCTAGAGATAAAAGGAGGTTTTTACTGACAAGAATTTTGCTTAAGATAGCTTCAATTGTTTTGGTTTTGACATTGCTTGTAACAGTTCTCGGCTGTAGCGAGCAAACAGAAGTACTAAGGGTAGCAACCACTACCAGCCTTTACGACACCGGCTTGTGGGATTATCTGGAGGGCATATTTGAAGATAGATATAACGACGACTTGCAGATAACAGCTAAAGGCACTGGTATGGCTTTGCAGTTGGGTATGAATGGTGATGTGGATGTGGTTACTGTCCATGACCCCGTTCAAGAGGCAGCATTCATAGACGGTGGTTACGCTCTTAACGCAACAGTAGATGGCAACTCCACGGCGCGGGTCACCTGGGCTTATAACTACTTCATCATCGTAGGCCCGGAGTCTGACCCCGCAGGCGTTGGTAACTTAACTGGTAGCTTGGCTCCAGAAGAAGCCTTCCAAAAAATCCAGCAAGAGGGGGCGCTTGACCCGGATAACGTTAAATCCGTCTCTCGAGGGGATAACTCGGGAACTCACGGCAAAGAAAAAGCCATCTGGGCATCAGGCGGCTATAATTATACAGAGGATATTCAAGGCGATGGAGCGGCTGCTGGCTGGTATATCGAAGCCGGGACAGGCATGGGGGCAACACTGGAGATGGCTGACGAGCTAATGGCTTACGCCCTGACAGACAAGGGAACCTTCCTTGCTTATCAAGGCGACTTGGATTTGGTACCCTTGGTAGAGGAAGGGGATATTATGCTCAATGTCTATACGGTTATCATCTGCAAGAACGGTGTCAATTCTGGGATGGCTCAAAATCTGGTAACTTTCCTCAGGGCAGATGATATCCAGACTTTAATCGCCGGATTTGGCGTGCCAGAATATGGAGAAACGCTATTCTACCACTGGGATCCAGAGATTTGTGGGTTGCCCTAACTACTAGGAGGTATGACATGCCGGTAATAGCAGCGATAGTGAAGTGTAAGAAGTGCGGTACTGAAGTAAGGTCAGACTGGAAGTTTTATACTAACTGCGCTGACAAAATTACCTGCACTGGCAAGTACGAAGCCTGTGCCAAGAAATAGCAGATTAAAGCAGGTAAGAGCAATTGACTGAAATATGGGACGGCCTTACCAAGGCCATAGAACTCCTAATCTCCCTTGACCCGGAGGTGATGGAGGTAGTGGGAAGGTCCTTGGGGATTTCGGGGACAGCGTGTCTTCTGGCCTCTCTGATCTGCCTACCACTGGGGAGTCTAATACACTTCCATCACTTCCGGGGGAAGAGGGCCTTAATAAATATCATCCAGACGCTGTTCAGCGTGCCCACAGTTCTTGTTGGTTTGCTTATTCTTGTGCTATTTTCCCGGGCTGGGCCACTGGGTGAGTTTGGCATACTTTTTACTCCCCCTGTCATGGTGATTGGCCAGATGATATTAATCATTCCCCTGCTGCTTGGTTTGACTATTTCCGCGTTGAGCGGTGTAAGTAGGGAGATTGTGGATACCGCTACCTCTCTTGGTGCCAGCGGCTTTCAGGCCGTCCTTCTTGTGTTGAAGGAGGCAAGGTATGCTGTGCTGGCTGCTGTGATAATGGGTTTTGGCAGGGCTATCTCAGAGGTGGGATGTGCTCTGATGGTCGGTGGCAATATCAGGGGAGCCACCAGGGTAATTACCACATCAATAGCATTAGAGACATCCAAGGGTGAGTTAGCATTGGCAATAGCACTAGGTATAATTCTTTTGTCCCTGGCACTTATCATTAACATCGTCTTGAATAGGCTGCAGCAGAGGTAAGGCATGTCTTTAATAGAAGTAACGGGGCTAAACCACAGATATGGTGAACGGGCGATACTGGAGAATATCAACCTTAACGTTGATAGAGGCGAAGTGTTTGCTTTAATCGGGCCCACTGGGGCTGGCAAAACAACACTTTTACGTATTATAGACCTGCTGGAAGTTCCTGGCGCGGGGGAAATCTATTTTGATGGCAGATGCATCCCGCGGTCAGGGAAACAAAGATTGGAGATACGTCGTCGGATGTCATTTATACACCAGAAACCTCAGGTATTTAATTTAAGTGTCTATGACAACGTTGCCTGTGGCTTAAGATGGAGGGGAGAGAAAAAGAACAGGATTGACGGGAAGGTTGACCATATTTTGGAAATGATTGGGTTAGAAGGCTATAAGAATAGAAACGCCCGGACACTTTCCGGTGGCGAAGCGCAGAGAGTAGCTTTAGCCAGGTCCCTGGTGCTCGAACCTGAGGTGTTGTTATTGGACGAGCCGACAGCTAACCTTGACCCTGTTTCCACGGCAAAGATTGAGCAGTTAATTTCATATATTGCCAGGCAACGTAACACTACCATGATAATGGCAACGCATGATATGTCTCAAGGGCAGCAACTTGCTGACAGGATGGGGGTGCTTCTTGATGGCAGACTTGTCCAAACAGGCAATGTCACCGACATATTCCGTTCGCCCCAAAACGAAAAGGTGGCTCATTTTGTCGGTATGGAGAACCTCATAGAAGGTATAATAATTACAAACAACGAAGGTATCGCCACGGTAAATATAGGTGGCAATGCCATACAGGCAGTTTCCAGCTATCCGGTCGGAAAGGAAGTATATGCTTGCATCAGGCCTGAAGATATCACCTTAGCTTTATCTAGCATCCAAAGTTCGGCAAGGAATTCCTTTCAGGCCGAGGTTACCAAAGTAACCTTACTTGGACCGCTTAGCCGCGTGGAAATAAATTGTGGCTTTCGCCTAATAGCCTTGGTCACCAAAATATCAGCAGAAGATTTGAATGTACAGGTAGGCACGGAAGTCTATGCTACTTTCAAAGCTACCGGCGTGCATATTATTGAAAGGAAATTAGCCAATGACTAAAAATCTTGATCCTTTCGGACGGAACATAAATTACCTCCGAATTTCAGTTACCGACCGTTGCAACCTGCGCTGTATCTATTGCATGCCACTCGAAGGTGTTCCTCAGATGTCGCATAGTGAACTCCTCTCCTACGAGGAGATTCAGACTGTTGTCCGAGCAGCAGCAGAGCTGGGTATCAACAGGATTAGGCTCACTGGTGGCGAGCCCCTGGTCAGAGCTGAGTTACCCGAGCTCGTTCGTATGCTATCTCGAATTGAAGGCATTGAAGAACTTTCGTTGACGACAAATGGGGTGTTTCTCAAGAAATATGCTCTGGAACTTAAGCAAGCGGGCTTGTCTAGAGTCAATGTGAGTCTGGACACGCTTAAAGCCGATACATTTCGATACATAACCCGTCTTGGAGAATTGCAGGGCGTCCTTGAAGGTATTGAGGCAGCAAAGAAGGCTGGCTTCGAACCGGTGAAGACAAATACAGTGGTCATGCGGGGCATAAACGATGATGAGATACTGGATTTTGCCAAGATGACCTATGAAGACGGATGGCATGTCCGATTCATCGAGCTTATGCCCTTCAAAGGTGTAGCAGAGTTTGTACCTTCTATTGAATTGCGACAACATATTAGTCTGCTTGGCAAGCTTGAGCCCTGTGCGTCCATAACTGGTAATGGACCTGCTATGTACTACCGCTTACCTGGAGCCAGGGGCACTATAGGCTTTATCAGCCCCCTCACCGAGACTTCCTTTTGCTCCCGCTGTAACCGAATGCGACTTACCTCAGATGGCAAGCTACGCCCCTGCCTCCTAAGAGAAGATGAGATTGACTTAAAACTGCCGCTACGCTCCGATGAAATCGGAGCCTCGATGAAGGAGCTAAAACGCCTCATTCTGAAGGCAGTTGCTTCCAAGCCGGAGCATCATCACCTGAATGAAGGCGTTGCTAGGCTGGTAAATCGAAAAATGCCACAGATTGGAGGCTAAAAATGGAGTTAGGACAAATTCACATGATAGACGTTACCCGGAAAAAAGAAACAGAACGCCAGGCGGTAGCCAAAGGCAAGGTGCAGATGAAGCCTGCCACCTTAGAACTTATCCGTAAAGGTGAACTAAAAAAAGGAGATGCCTTAGCCGTGGCAAAGACGGCTGGAATCATGGCTGCCAAAGAAACACACCGCCTCATACCCCTCTGTCACCCTCTCCATCTCACCCACATTGCAATTGAATTTCATCTGACTGAAGACGACTCCGACTTCGTCGGAGTTGAGATCACTGCCAGCGCTAAGGGAGTAGAAAAAACGGGATTTGAAATGGAAGCGCTAGTAGCGGTATCTGTAAGCGCTCTGACTGTTTATGACATGTGTAAGGCAGTGGACGAGAGCATGACCATTGGAGAGATTCGCTTGGTAAGGAAGAGTGGAGGTAAAAGCGGGCTTTATCTAGCCGACTAACTCCTCCAGTACCATCTTAACCGCTTCAGGAATCGCTCTCTCTATCTCGGGCGTGCATTTTTCGCTAAAACTAGCAATGTCTTTGGCCTCCACAGCAAATATAGTGATTTTTTGGGGCATCACTAAGTTAAGCATCTTCCCCAATTCCAGAGCGGTAACCAGGTTTATTTGATGAGGTGAAGAAAGATGTTTGGCAAAGGAAAAATCTTCAGGCTTCATACGATATATCTGGCCGGCTTTCCCTTTTTTGGTTTGGATAGCATCAATGATAATGACTTGATCATAGCCTACAATAGAATCTAAAAGGCTAAGGCCAGCTGCACTTGTTTCAGCTACAGTTACTTGCGGGCTGTTGAATTGGTTCGCCACCTCGTGCGCCACCTTAATCCCTACACCATCATCAGATAAAATAGGATTCCCCAGCCCTAAAACCAGGGTTTTCATTTCGATTTGCGAGAACTTGTTATTAGATGCCTTGGCTCAGTTTTTTAAGCTCATTGCCCTGGGCGTCATAGATGGTCACTTCCAGAGGCGATTGCCCAGGGAGAGAGTGAGTGGCACAGGCAAGGCAGAGGTCATAGGGACGCCATGCCATCTCGATGCGGTTGAGCAAACCCTCGGTTATCTCTTTACCAGGTTTTATCAGGTCTACGGCTGCCTTTTTGATAGACATGGAGATAGCCGCGTGGTTATTGGTAGTGCCCACGATCAGGTTACACTTCTTTATGATCCCTCTTTCATCAGTTATGTAATGATGGGTAAGAGTACCTCGAGGTGCTTCAACAATGCCCACTCCTTCATCAGGCGTCGCCGTCGGTATGTTGCGAATATCCGGGCTGGTTATCTCCGGATCTCGAACAAGCTCCACCATTCTTTCAGCGGCGTAAAGAAGTTCAATCAGGCGTGCCCAGTGGGTTGCCAGAGTATAGTGGGCTGGCTTGCCACCGAGGGTGGAATACATCTTTTCATATTCTTCCTGAGCTAGAGGAGTTGCCATACCATCGGCAGCATTTAGCCGTGATTGAGGTGTGCATCGATAAACTCCACTATCCTTGCCGTCAACAAAACCTTTCCAGCCGACTTTCTTAAGATAGGGGAACTTGAGGTATGTCCAGGGCTCGACATGTTCCGCCACATGCTCCAGATAGTCCCGAGGGGCATACTTACAGAACTCTTTGCCCTCAGGGTCAACCACACGAACTTTGCCATCGTAGAAATTGACCTTATTATTTTCATCAACCAACCCCATATAATAAGTCCGGTGGGTAAAAGTATCGCTCAGCACCATGTCCAAATACTCTTTGTTCTTTAGCACAATGTCATCAAAGACTTTGAGCGATAATTTGCCGAACTCCACCGACGATTTGGCTATTTCTTCTATCTTTGCCCTTTCCTCTTCATTTATGGCTTTGCTTACACCGCCGGGCAATCCGAAGCAGGGGTGTATTGGACGCCCGCCAATTGTCTGGATAACCCAGTGATTGTCGTGACGGGTTTTGATTACAGCGCCTCCCAGCTCCAGCCCCACTTTAGCAATTACTCCGAGGATGTTGCGCTCAGCAGGAGGGGCATCCGGACCCATAACGAAATCGGGGGCAGCAAGGATATAAAAGTGAGTAGTATGGTCAGTTACGTAGAACGCGCTATAAAGAAGCTCACGCAGCTTTTTGGCTGTGCTGGTTGGTTCAACATGGAACAGGGCGTCTAAGGTTTTGGTTGACGCCATATGGTGGGCTTCAGGGCAGACGCCGCAGATACGCTGAGTTATCTGGGGCATATCCTCGGCCGGTCGGCCCTCGGAAAATTTCTCGAAACCCCTGAGTTCGGGAACCTGGAAATAAGTATTGGCTACCCCACCATCGTCATTGAGGAAGATGGCAATTTTACCGTGCCCTTCAAGTCGGGTGATGGGGTCTATCATTATTTTTTTCATTTTATCCTCGCCCTCCTGAGTAGTGAATCTGGCAGACTGTAGCGGTAAAAAGTGCCTGCTGGGTCGGGAATATCGTCAATTATCCTTTGAATCTCCTCGGGGTCATTGGAGTCAATGATAGACGAGAGAGCACTCAAAAAATAAGCCCCCTGATCAATTACTCCTTCCACTGGTCCATAACAGCCGGTGCAGGGCATGTTAGCCTGAGGGCAGAGAGCGCCACAGCCGCCCCGAGTAGCTATGCCGTAGCACAACAATCCCTGCTCAAGCAGACATCTTTCCGGGTCAGGTACTATTTCGTAAGGTCGATAGAATTTTTTGATTTTCTTTTCCTCTTTCTTACGAGGACACTCATCACAAACAGCCTTTACCGCGTGACTTATGACAGTCCCTTTCGGTGGTAACTTGCCTGTAATCAAAGCTTCAAGGGCAAGCCAGGTTGTCTTCTCCTCCGGAGGACAACCGGGAACGAAATAATCCACGTCCACGGTTTGGGCCAGAGTCTTAACCGTATCATAGAACTCAGGGAGCTCAAGTTCGCCCTCGGGCACCTTAACTTTCGTCTGAGGGAAAATTTTCCCAGGATTATCAGTCGTTGGGGTTTCTATGTAGACGCGCTCGAAGGTCGTTTTTCGGTCATAAAAATTAGACAGTCCTGGGATACAGCCTTCATAAGAACAAGAGCCATAAGCGATCATTATTTTAGATTTGGCTCGTAAGAGTTTGGCAACATGCTCATTCTCCGAAGTCCTGATAGCACCATTAAATAGACAGGCATCAATACTTTTATCTGGCATCTTCTCTACATCAGCATACTTGAAATCCACGCCTATTGGCCAGAACACGATGTCGGCGGCCTCGGCTAGCTTCAAAATCTTTTCGCCTATTGCTAGGGTGGCGATGTCACAACCACCACAACTAGCCGCCCAATAAAGAGCTATCTTAAGTTTAGCCATGCTTTGCCTCCTTAGAACTTTGCTTTAAATGGCCTAATGTACTTGGCCCAAGGTTTTTTATGGATTGAGTAAAACTATTAGCCACCTCAGCAAATCTTGCTCCTTCAGACGCAGAAACCCACTCCAGCCGAAGTCTTTCTTCCCCTACCCCAAACTGTTTCAACATTTTCTTGAGCAGCGGGATGCGGCGTAGTGTCTTGTAATTTCCTTCAATGTAGTGGCAGTCGCCAGGATGGCAACCAAGGACTAACACGCCATCAGCGCCAACGCTAAGCGCTTTAAGGATAAAGAGAGGGCTCACCCTGCCGCTACACATCACCCTTATTACCCTTATAGCAGGATGGTATTGGATTCTGGAAGTGCCTGCCAGATCGGCACCGGCATAAGAACACCAATTACAGCAAAAAGCTACTATTTTAGGTTCAAAGTTGTCCATCTAGCCCCCTGATTAAACAGAAAGGGTAGTTCCAATCCACCCTTACTTGCCAGCCTGATAACACGAGCTCGTAATGGTAGCACGTCTATCGAAAAAAGGCACTTCCTATCGTGTGCTCCATCAGGGATTCACGCTCTAGGTGGAAAGCAGCGGCAATCCTATTGCTCTACCCCGGCCTTTTTAAGAAATTCCTCTACCTTGGCCACCAAGTCCTTTGGTTTGATGGGTTTGACAATGTACTCAGACACCTCAAATGGAAAAGGTTGACCCAGTGACTCTGAGAAGCTGGTCAACGCCAGGACAGGAATCTTGGTAAGCGATGGGTCCTTACGGAATTGGTCGGCAAATGTAAAACCATCCGCCACCGGCATCAAAATATCCAGAACGACTAAATCAGGTTTCTCTTTTCTTGCCTTTTCCAAACCTTCCTGCCCATTGTAGGCCACAATCACCTCGTAAGCTTTACTTTCCAGAGCCCCGCTCATGACTTTCACAAGATCAACATCATCGTCAACGAGTAGAATCTTCGGCCTTTGTTTCATATTTAATCACCTCCTTAGTTATTCATTCTGAGACCCTACATGCGTTTATTCTGCCTTGGCTTCCGTCCCCAACGTCCGCATTTGCGGCAGAGTAAAAGTAAATTTGCTCCCCTTGCCAGTCTCGGGACAGGGACTCTCAGTCCAGATTTTCCCTCCGTGAGCCTCAATTATTCGCTTCGATATGGATAACCCTAATCCGGTTCCTTTCTTTCCTACGTTGCTCCCTCTGAAAAACTCGTCAAAAACTCGTGGTAGCTCACCAGGCAGTATGCCGATTCCAGAATCCATTATTTCAATTGCTATCTCGTTATCATATTCCTTCACCCTTACAAGTACCATGCCTTCACGCGTATAATTAATAGCATTACTTATCAGGTTATCCAATACTTGTTGCAGCCGCCGCTTTGATGCATAAATTTTAGGCGAACTTTCGGGTAGTTCAACCTTCAATACTATACCCTTCTTCCGTGCCACATTATCGGAACCTTCCACTGCTTGTTTAACCACCTCGTTCAAAGAAAGTTCCGCCATCTCGCGCTCAATCTGGCCAGCTGCGATACGAGGTATGTCCAGCAGATCGGTAATCAGTGTCAGAAGCTCATCAATTCTCCTGGTGCCCCTTTGCATCAGGTCCTTTTGCCCTTCAGTAATCTCTCCGGTGTATCCATCCAGTATATAGGATAATAAGCTCTGGGTAGCAACCAGCGGTGATTGGAGATCATGAGCGACAACACTGAGAAAGCGAACAAACTGTCGTCTCTCCTCTTCCAGCTTGTCTACTTCAGTAAAACACTGTTCAAGCCTCCTCGCATTCTCCGAGGCAATAGCACCTAGATTGGCAACCGCCTGCACAAAATATACCTCATCAGCCGTAAAGTCGTGCTGCTTTGCAGTATACACCCTTATCACCCCCACTACGTCTTTCCTGAATAGCACTGGTGCCGAAAGCATAGACGTTATCCCCTCTCGTTTAGCCCGTTCCCTATACTGGACTCTCTCATCCTCGGTTGCGTTCAATATGGCAACTGGCTCCCCTTTCAACACCTGTGGAATACTTTTGTCGGCAGACAACGGGCCCTTGCGGACATACCAGTCGCTCAATCCATAGGTTGCTGCCTGAAGCAAGTCTTTCCGGTCCGGGGTAAGGAGCATTAATGTGCACCCTTTAACATCCAATGCCTTGGCAACAGTTTCCACAATAGTGTTGAGCACGTTCTCATGTGTACCAGCCGAATTTACCACAGCTGCTATTTCGTAAAGGCTGCGGTAGTATCTCTGCGTCAGCCTCACCATTGTCTTACTTCAGCACATATAACACTATCACAATGCAGTTGAAACCTATGCTCTACGTTACTATTATACTATGAAACTATCTACACGCCCATCGCTATACCACTCTAACTCCAAACCAAGTCATCCACTCTAGATTATAGCCTCTGCAAAGTGCGTATCAAGTCGCCTCGGTGGTCTCTTATATTCACCGTCAGCGGCATCTGGCCGGGCAGGGCATGAGTCGCACAAGCCAGACACGGATCATATGCTCGGAAAGCCATCTCCACCATATTGAGGAAACCTTCCTTGACTTGAGGACCCTTCACAAATTCCCTAGCGGCCTTTTTCACAGACAAACATATGGGGGCGGCATTGTGCTGGGTTGCCACGATAAGATTCACCTTTGTAGCTTTTCCCTCAGCATCAGCTTCATAATGGTGGATTAACGTTCCCCGCGATGCCTCAACACAACCAATGCCAACCTTGTCCAGCTTAAGGTCCATATTGCGTATATCCTTGCTGGTCAGCAGAGGGTCATTAGCAATCCTCTGCATATGCTCTGCAGCCTGGAAAGCTTCAATCAACCTTGCCCAATGGTAAGCGAGAGTATGGTGACTCGGTTTGCCGCCCAATATATCAAACATCGTCTCATATTCTCTCTGTGCCAGAGGTGTTAGCATACTATCGGCTACGTTTAGTCTTGCCAGGGGCCCTACACGGTACAATGATGTTGCCTCACCTTCATTCAAGCCCCTCCAACCTATCTTCCTCAAGTACGTTAGCTTTACATACGTCCATGGTTCAACCCACTCCCCTATGTGATCAACATAGTCGTGATAATCAAATAGGGCATATTCCTCACCTCCAGGACCAACTACCCTGCACTTACCTTCGTAAAAATTCAACCGGTTGTTCTCATCGACCAGTCCCATATAATAGGTGTTCAGTTTGTAAGCGTCATTCAGGACCATGTTCAGATATTCTTTATTATCTAGTACAACCTGCTTGAATAACTCCAGCGAAAACTGGCAAAATTCGACACAGAAATCGGCTGTCTCGCGAATCCATTTCCTGTCCTCCTCGGTGATTCTCGTGGAGACTCCGCCGGGCAAGCCACCCTCGGGATGGGCAGGCTTGCTGGCAATGTGCCGTATTATCTCACGACACCGCTTCCTTGCCTCTATGACCTTACCACCGATTTCCAGTCCCACCTTCTGCACCACACCGAGAATATTCCGTTGCGCCGGGTCGGCAGCTGGACCAAGCACGAAATCGGGCGAGGAAAGTATATAGAAGTGCAACAAATGGTCTTCTATTATGAAGGCATTGTAATGGAGTTGCCGTATCAGCTTGGCAGTGGGTGTTGGCTCCACCCCGTACAGATCATCCAGCGCTTTTACCGACGCCATATTGTGGGGGGTTGGGCAAACGCCACAGATGTTGGGCATAATCCTTGGCAACTCCTCCACAGGCCTACCCAGGCAAAAAACCTCAAACCCTCTAAGCTCCACCACCTGCCAGTAAGCATCTTCTACGTTGCCCTTATCATCCAGGAAAATCTCGATCTTCCCGTGTCCCTCAAGTCTGGTTATCGGGTTTATCGTAATCCGTTTGCTCACATTACACCTCTTTACCATCTAGTCTATTTCTCAACCCGCTTTTTCTGCAACATCGAGGCAGGGACTGAGAATCGGTAGAGATATCCCACAGGGTCAACGAACTGGTTCACAACTGTCGCTACCTCTTCATCGCTCTCTGCATCCAGGATTGATGCCATGGCCGAGATGAATTTAGCCCCGGAATCTTCGACCCCCTCCACAGGGCCAAAGCACCCCCGGCACGGCATATTGATACTCATGCAGGCCTCTCCACAGCCATCACGAGTAGCCGGGCCCAGACAGATTATGCCCTGAGCCAGAAAACAGGTATCGGGATCAGCCTCCACCTCATGAATCCTCCTGATTTCCTTTATTGATATCTTATCCGGCTTCGATTGGTTACGCTTACAGCTATCACATAGGGCTCTATGCGGTGCTAAGATTGAGCCTTTGGGAGGAAGTTTGTCTTCCAGAACCGCGCTCACAGCATACATCACCGAATATGGCGGGGGAGGGCATCCAGGCAGGTAATAATCGACATCAATGACGTCATTCAATGCGTAAACGCGGTCATAGAATTCGGGCAGAGTAAGCACTTTTCCATTGACACTAGAGGTTGTCTGGGGATAGTTACCATTGGGGTTAACTACAGTTGGGGCATCGCGATAGACCCAGCTGAAGATATCTTCCTTTGTAGTAAGATTAGCCAATCCGGGGGTTCCTCCAAGGCAAGCGCAGGAACCGAAGGCAAGAATCAGTTGCGACTTCTCCCTTAGCAGCTTCGCTATCTCTTCTTGTTCGGAGTTTCTGACATGTCCATTGACCAGACTCAGCGCAATTTCACCATTCTTCATCCCTTTGAGGCTATCATACTTGAAGTCCATCGCTACCGGCCACAGAATTATATCAACCGCCGCCGCCACACGAAGGAGTACTTCATTCATATCAACAACCGCCTCGTCACAGCCGCCGCATGACCCCAACCAGCAAATTGCAATCTTGGGTTTGGCCATCTCATTTCCCTCCTCTAGCTTTGATTGTCTCTTTTGGCTTCTTCTCTATCATCGAACCCTTTTTCAGCGGACCCAGTTTTGCCAATTCCTGCCGCATCTCTTCCACCAACCTGGGGATTCTGTTGCCTTCAGGGTCCCTAGATAGTTCTATCCTAATCCTTTCCTTCTCTATACCAACAGATCCTAACAGCCTGCGAACTAAATACACTCTCTTCTTTGCCTCGTAGTTGCCATCTTGATAGTGACAGTCCCCTTCCGGGCAACCGAGTATCAGAATTCCGTCGGCCCCTGCTTTGAATGCCTCGAGCATATGCGTGGCATCAATTTTCCCCGTGCAAATTAGTGGCATCCAGTTATCTATCTTGCTTGAGAGCGTATCTTCATCTCTCAGATAGCCCCAGCTAAATTTGCAGGAAAAACACACTAATTTAGGTTTATATTCACTCAATGCCATCCTCCTAAACAAAATTTTGGCTTGGACACTGCGTCAAAGAGGAGTACAACTCATCTATCCTTTCCGCTGTGTTATCATCGACCATTCTTCTTGCTTCAGACGGGCAAGCCGCAACGCACATGCCACAGGACTTACATCTGAATATATCCGTTTCGGATACGATTTTTTCACCAGAGCTAATCAAATGAGCAGAATAATAATTGCAGACATAAACACAATGGCCACAACCACTACACCTTGCTTCATCTACCTCAACTGGACTCAAAGATTTCTGAAAACCAATCGAGATGCATGCTTTGCAAGACAGACATGGCCCGCAAGTAACACATCTTCTCGCTTCTTCTATCGCCTCTTTGAGTGTAAAGCCCTGCTCAAAAATCTTGAAGTGCATTCTGTCCTCTGGCGGCATCCAGGGCACCTCGGGCTCACGCTTATAGTCTCTCCTCCGAGGAATTTGATATCCCTCATAATCTCTTCTTCGCCCCTCCCTCATGTCCACCCCCCGTAGATATCTGTCAACTGATTCAGCAGCCACAAGCCCCTCACCCATAGCTTCAACCATAAAGCCGACTCTTCTAACGTCACCGCCTACAAATACCCAAGGCTTGTTCACGCCCTGCAATGTTAGATGGTCAACATCAAATCTACCACATTCATCCAGAAGGTCTTCCTTCTGAAGGAGGGACCTATCAGGAGCCTGCCCTACTGTGATTATGAGTATATCCCCCTCCAAGTCTATACAGTCCGCACAATCAAATTTGGGATTGAACCCTTCCTCGTCAAAGACGCTGACGCAAGCCGGGCAGTTGATTCCCCTAAATCTGCCCCTCTCTCCGATGATTCTTCTCACACCACGGCTATAGATTATTTTTATGCCCTCCTCCCAAGCCCCACGGATTTCCTGCTCGTCGGCAGGTATACCATCTCTATGGTCTTTATCATTACGTTCCAGAGCTACGACAGTGACCTCTGCGCCGTGCCTCTTAGCTGACCTGGCCACATCAAAGGCTACATTTCCACCCCCCATGACAATGGCTCTTTTGCCTTTGAAATAATCTGGGGTGATATTATTGTGACTGACTTCATACAGATAAGTGTGACCATACATAACACCGGCCAGGTCCTGCCCCTCCAAAGATTGTCCCTCAAAAGTCAGCACCCTGGGAAATGGCAGCCCGGTTGCGAGGAAGACTGCCTTATAGCCATCGTTCTTCAGTCGCTCCAGTGTCAAATCCCCCACCCCCAGCTTGCTGTTATACCTGACGTCTATGCCAGCAATTCTAACGAGGTTCTCAACCGTAGTCTGAAGAACATCCTTGGGCAAGCGATAATCCGGGACCAGCCACAGTGCTCCGCCGAGCCGGTCAGAAGCTTCGAAGACCGTTGCGTTATAGCCCCTCTTGCCTAAATGGTATGCACACATCAGCCCACCCGGGCCACCACCTATGATAGCCACCGCTTCCTTATTCTTAACTATCTCAAATTCCCCCACTTCCTTTAGATGATCCGTATACACATCCGACAAGAATCTCTTAAGGAGCCTCCTCTTAATTGCACCCCCCTTTTTAAGATAGTTGCACTCCAGTTCACAAATTCCACAGATGTAACCGCAAATGTTAAAGAATGGATTTCTTTCATAGAGGTAATCGCTAATCTGGATTATACCTTCTCTTGCCGAATCCATATCTTCAGGGAGAAGAGAAATCAGCACGTTTGTCCGTTGGATATCCTCATTTATCGGGCATTTGATCTCACAGGGGGGAAGACATTGTCTTACTGCCGTCTCCACATGTGCAACTCCCGTGGCTTCAGTTTTCCACATATTTAACCTCCTTGTATAGATTGAGATTCAAAATGAAGTTATATACTGGATCCCAGTTTAACAACGACTCATTGCTACAATTTTCCAAGCATGCAATAGTAGATTCTCACTGACTTGCAACATAAGCCGCTACGAACAAGCAAAGCAATTATAACCATTTTCGGTTAAGAGAAGCAATACACCTATTTGCATCGGGTAAAGTTAGGTGGTATAATTGCGCGGCTTCATGAGCTACATTTAGCCCAACTAGATATGCGAGTCCCTCCTTTTAGACTAGTGCCTGCGCGACTAGAGCCAAAATCCAGAGGGATGTCATTTAGCACATCCCTGTTAGACTACTTCATGAACACAAATCAGTCATGTTTCAGGAGGTGATATTGAAGCAACCAGCAAAAACTGAACCAACCAAAGAAAAGGAAAGGGAAGCTATAGACAGTAAAACATGGCAGCAAATTAAAGAAATAATAGAAGCTACCGAGGGACAAGCGGGGGCGCCAATCAGGGTATTGCAAAAGGCGCAGAGACTCATTGGCTATCTACCGCGTGAGGTCCTGGAAACAATATCCAGGGAAATGAGAATCCCTCTGAGCGAGCTGTATGGAATAACGAGCTTCTATTCGTTTTTCTCGATGGTGCCAAAAGGCAAGTATGTCATTCAGGTGTGCCTGGGCACCAGTTGCTACGTCAAGGGGGGACAGAGAATCCTCGATGCTTTCAAGAAAGATTTTGACCTCGAGTCTGGTGGAATCGCATCTGACGGCAAATTCTCATTGGAGACGGTGAGATGCCTTGGCTGCTGCGGCCTATCTCCGGTGTTAGCCATCAACGAGGATATACATAGGAGAGTGAAGCCCAGCCAGCTAAAAGCTATCCTGAGTTCGTATCGATAGGAGAGTACGTACAATGAAACGACTTGCGTCGGTAGAGGAATTAACCAAGCTTAGAGACCAAATTCGCAAGAAACTGTCACAACGAGAAAAGAAGACCCAGGTAAAGGTTCATCTTGGAACATGCGGTATATCTTCAGGCGCAAACAAAGTTCTTGAAGCTTTTCAACGAGAGATCGAAAGCCGTAACTTAGCAGATGTCACCATATTAAAGGCAGCCTGCATTGGCTTGTGCGACCGAGAGCCAGTAGTCACAATTGTTCATCCCATAAAAGGCGAGACTACTTATTATGACCTCTCCGAGGACAAAGTTCCAAAGATCGTCGAGGAGCACCTCATTAAAGATAAGATAGTGGACGAATGGAAACTGAACCCCGATGACCCCTTGCTCAAGCTGCAAGAGATAAGAATAATGCATAACCAGGACCTCGACCCGATGAGCATCGAAGAATACATCGCCCGAGACGGCTATCAAGCGCTGGCTAAAGCACTGACCCAGATGAAGCCGGAGGACGTTATCGCAGAAATGGGAAAGGCTGGCTTGAGAGGCCGAGGAGGAGCAGGTTTCCCAACAGCTACGAAGTGGACATTTGTCCGCAATGCTCAGGGCGATGAAAAATACGTTGTCTGCAACGGTGACGAAGGTGACCCCGGCGCCTATATGAACCGAGCTGTTCTCGAAGGTAACCCACATTCAATAGTCGAGGGTATGGCCATAGGAGCCTATGCCATAGGCAATGTGCGCCAAGGTTATGCATACGTCCGCGCTGAATATCCCCTCGCTATCGAAACATTAAGTCACGCTATAAACCAGGCCCGAAAATATGGCCTGCTGGGTAAAAACATCCTGGGAACCAGCTTTGAATTCGACCTGGATATATTCCCGGGGGCCGGTGCCTTTGTCTGCGGCGAAGAAACAGCTCTCCTGATCTCAATCGAAGGAAAACGAGGAAACCCTCGCCAGCGACCACCTTTTCCAGCCAACAAAGGGCTTTTCGACAAACCAACCACGCTCAACAACGTGGAAACCTGGTCAAACGTCCCACAGATAATCTGGAAAGGAGCTGAATGGTTTGGCAGCGTGGGCACGGCAACCAGCAAGGGCACAAAGACCTTGTGTCTGGTTGGCAAGGTGAAGAACACCGGCCTGGTTGAAGTCCCTCTGGGTACTAGCCTGGGCAAGATTGTATTTGATATCGGCGGCGGTATACCGAATGGAAAGAAGTACAGGGCAGTACAGATAGGTGGCCCATCAGGCGGCGTCATCCCTATCGAGCACTTAAATACCCCCGTCGACTATGAGGCTGTCACCGCACTGGGAGCTATCATGGGCTCGGGCGGACTAGTGGTAATGGATGAGGATAGTTGCATGGTCGACGTCGCCAAGTTCTTTCTCCAATTTACCAGGGACGAGTCTTGCGGGAAATGCACTCCCTGCCGTGCCGGAATACCCAAGATGCTTGAACTCCTGACCAAGATCACAGACGGCAAAGGCACGATGGAAGATCTCGCAATACTAGAAGAGCTGGGTGAAATGGTCGGTTCGGCCTCTATCTGTGGCCTGGGACAAACAGCACCCAACCCAGTGCTGACCACACTTCGGCATTTTAGAGAGGAATATGAAGCACATATCATAGACAAGAGGTGCCCGGCTGTGGTCTGCCAGGCTCTATTCAAGGCACCATGTCAGCATGCATGTCCTGTTGGCCTAGATGTCCCGGGATATATTGCCCTCATAAAAGCGGGCGAATTCGAGAAAGCCTATGACACCATTATGCAACGGCTTCCATTCCCGTTGAGTGTTGGACGCGTATGTCACCATCCCTGCGAAGGCAAATGCCGACGAACTCAAATCGAGGAACCTATTGCAATCAGGCACCTGAAGAGATTCGCCGCTGACTATGCATTTGACCACGGACTTGAATGCATCCCTCAGATAAGAGAGAAGAGGAAAGAAAAGGTAGCGATCATAGGCGCCGGTCCTGCAGGACTATCAGCAGCCTGGGACCTTGCCAGAGAAGGCTTCCAGGTTACCATGTTTGAAGCCCTGCCCGTGGCTGGTGGCATGCTGGCAGTAGGCATACCTGAATACCGCCTCCCAAAGAACATTCTCAATAGAGAGATCGAAACGGTGAAAAAGTTGGGGGTTGATATAAGACTTAACTCACCCGTAAACGATGTCGAATCCCTGCTGCAAGACGGTTACCATGCGGTATTTATCGCCACCGGTGCCCATAAAGGCGACAAGATGGGCATCCCCGGTGAAGACCTGAATGGAGTCTTTGACGCCATTGACTTCTTGAGAGAGGTAAATCTGGGGAAAGATATTGAAGTAGGACAAAAGGTGGCTGTCGTTGGAGGTGGCAACTCTGCCATCTATGCCGCTGGAGTAGCCCTGAGAAAGGGCGCTAAAGAAGTGCATATTCTCTATCGAAGAGAAAAGAGAGATATGCCGGCAATAGTCGAAGAGATCGAGGCCGCTGAAGAGGAAGGCATACATATTCACTGTCTAACAGCGCCGGTCAAGATCGTGGGCAAGAGCGGCAAAGTCGAAGGAGTCAAGTGCATCCGCATGGAACCAAGGGAGTTTGACAGGAGTGGCAGAAAGACCCCTCACCAGATCAAGGGTTCCGAATACACTATGAATGTCGATATGGTTATCGAAGCTACAGGACAGAGACCCGATACTTCATTCCTTAGAAGAGATGGGATAAGCGCAACGAAACGAGGAACGATAGTAGCCGACCCGAGAACTCTAGCTACCGGACGTAAAGGAGTTTTCGCCGGCGGAGATGTATATACGGGCGCAGCCACAGTAATCGAAGCGATAGCTGCAGGACAGAGGGCAGCCTGCTCAATAAGACGGTATCTTCAAGGAGAAGAACTCACGCCATTGGTCGAGCGCAACGGCTATGAACCTATAGATGTGCCTTCTGTGATGCCCACTGACGAACAACTTGAAGAAAAGTATCGGCTAAAGATTGGCGAGATTCTCGCCGCTGACAGGATAACTTCCTTTAAGGAAGTAGTCTTGCCTTACAGCGCGAAGGAGGCAATAGAAGAAGCCAGCCGATGTCTAAGATGTGACCTTGAAGCAGGAGAATAGACATGAAAGAAATAACGCTTACAATCAATGGCAAGCAGGTTAAAGGCAGAGAAGGTGATACTGTTCTTGAGGTATGTGAGGCTAATAATATATACGTTCCAACTTTATGCCACTTAAAAGGAATTGCTGATGTAGGTGCCTGCCGCATGTGTGTGGTTGATATCGAAAGAGAAAGGCGCCCTGTACCTGCCTGCACTTATCCAGCACGAGATGGTCTGGTAGTACAGACGCACAACGAAAAACTGGAGAAATACCGCCGGCTGATTCTGGAATTGATGTTTACAGAACGCAACCATCTGTGCGCCCAGTGCGTGGCCAGCGGCGATTGTGAACTGCAGAATCTTGCCTACGAATACCAGATGGACAATGTCCGCTATCCATATTCCTGGCCTGCATTGCCTCTAGACTCAGTAAACGATTATCTTGTTATTGACCATAATCGCTGTATTTTATGTGGCAGATGCATCAGGACTTGCGACGAAATTGTAGGCGTTCACACACTGGACTTCGGACATCGCGGTTGGAAAGTCATGGTCGTCGCCGACCTCAATCAACCTTTAGGAGCATCATCCTGCATTTCCTGCGGAGCTTGTTTTCAAGTCTGCCCCACGGGTGCCATTTTCTCCAAAAACAGCGCCTATAAAGGAAAACCCGAAGAGTGCCGAAAGGTAAACAGCATATGTCCAATATGTGGGGTCGGCTGCAAAATTGAAGCACTGGTTAAGGACAACAGGCTTATCAGAATTGACAGCCCTGACCTGAGCAACAAGCGCGGTATACTTTGTCACAAAGGACGTTTCACTCCCCTGTACAATAAAAACGAACGAGTCAAGACAGCACTGGTAAGAAATAGTCGCGGTAAGCTCGAGCCACGGCCATTACCTGAAGCAATAGACATAGTCACCACGAAGCTTGCCGAACTGAAAGCTCAATACGGGAATAACAGCATAGCTGGCATAGCATCAAGCCAGGCCAGCAACGACTCCCTTAAGGCCTTCAAAGAATTCCTAGCCGGTACAATCGGCAGTGACTTAATCGACGCTCTCGATGGGGATGCCTACAGAACTATTATCAAGGGCATAAACGATCCTAGAGCTCAGGGAGGTTTGGATATCGAAACCTCGCTAGAAGAGATACTCAAGGCTGATTGCATAATCGTAGTAGGAGCCAATCCCCTTGAAAGCCATCCTGTGGCTGGTTCTTATATCGCCAGAGCAGCAAGACGGAACAAGGCAACACTCGTCGTCATCGACCCGGCGCAAAATGCCTTCCCTTACCATGCTACACTATGGTTAAAACCAAAGGAAGGCAATGAGCAATTGGCCCTGGACGTCCTATCCAAAGCCGTCATAGATAAAGGCGCCAAGAGAGACTCTACCCGGACAAACGAAATAGCAGCATACCTCAAGGATATTAATGTGAAGAAAAGCATTCAGCAAGCTGGGATAGGCACTGATGACCTTCTTGAGGCTGCAGATATGCTCAGCAAGGCCAAACACAGCGTCATAATCTACGGGGAAGGCATTCTACGACACAAGAATCACAGACTGATAACATCTCTTCTCAATTTGGCGGCTGTCGCCAGCAGTCAAGACAAAGAGAAACCACGAATTATTTCTCTAAAACCTAAGGGGAACAGCCGTGGCGCCTGGGATATGGGAATAGCCAATTCATCGCAATCACTCATAAAGAACCTGACGAGCAACAACATAAAGGCTTTATACTTACTTCTGTCTGATGACTATGTTGACGCATCAGAATTGCCCAACCTTAGCACAGAATTGGAATTCATAGTTATTCAGTCAAGTTATCTCTCATCTGCAACATCGAAAGCCGACGTCGTATTACCATCGCCAATCTGGACAGAGGCAGGGGAAGAATACATTACACTGGATGGTATAGCCAAATCGACCTCGCGCCTCGTCAAGCCATCTGATGGCATCAAAGCAGATGCAGAGATATTGCGCGAAATTTCACAACAGATGAAGAAATAGCAATTGAAAAGAAGGAGTTTCTAACATGACAAAGGTCAAGGTAGCTACAATCTGGTTGGAAGCTTGTGCTGGCTGTCATATGTCATTCCTTGATATTGATGAGGCGATAATCGATCTAGCTGATATGGTCGAATTCACCAGGACTCCTATAACGGACATAAAGGACTTCCCCCAGGTAGACGTCGGCATTGTAGAAGGCTCTGTCGGCAACACTGAAGAGGAAGAGGTGCTCAAGGAACTCAGGGCTCACTGCAAAATCCTTATGGCCTGGGGGGATTGCGCCTGCTTCGGTGGTGTGTGTGCCATGCGCAACACTTTCGATAAAGAAGAGGTTCTCAGGCGAGGATATATCGAGACTGAAAGTACCTCCAAAGGCAAGATACCCTGCCCGCCTGGTGTCCCGGCACTCCTTGACCAAGTGAAACCAGCGAATCATGTAGTAAAGGTAGACTGCTATGTTCCAGGCTGTCCACCAGAAGCTGGAGCTATCTTATATGCGTTAAAAGAGCTGCTGGCAGGTAGAATCCCGGTTCTGCCCAGCGATATGATGCGCTTCGACTAGAAAGAGGTGAAGACATGGCTACTGAAGTTAGCAAAACTATCGAAATAAACCCCGTTAGCCGGATTGAAGGACACGGCAAGGTAACAATACAACTGGACGATTCAGGGAATGTAGCCGACGCCAAATTTCATGTAACACAATTTCGAGGCTTTGAAAAGTTCTGCGAAGGCAGAGTTTTCTGGGAGATGCCGGTAATAACGCCCAGAATCTGCGGCATCTGCCCTGTGAGCCACCATTTAAGCGCAGCCAAAGCCTGTGATGAGATTTTGGGAGTTGAACTAACCCGCCCAGCTAAACTCTTGCGTGAATTGATGCATATGGGGCAGATCCTTCAATCCCACGCCCTTCATTTTTTCTACCTTGCCAGTCCAGATTTACTTCTCGGCATGGACGCTGAACCGGCAAAGAGAAATGTAATCGGTTTGATTGCTGAGAATCCTGACATCGCTGTTAAAGGTGTCAAGCTTCGCAGCTTTGGTCAGACAATAATCCAAAAGCTGGGTGGTAAGAAAATCCACCCTAACGGCGCTGTACCTGGCGGCATGAACACAGCTCTGTCCACCGCTGACAGAGACCATTTCTTGAAGCAGCTTGATTGGGCTATCGCCGATGCTCAGGCCGCTATAGGCATAATCAAGAGTTACTATGAAAAAGACAAAGAGTTTGTGTGTACCTGCGCCAGTTTTCCCACAGGCTATCTCGGGCTGGTGGATGAACACAACAACTTGGAACTCTACAACGGTCAATTGAGGTTAATTGACCAAAAAGGAAGAGTCCTTGAAGACCAGTTCAATCCATCCAATTACCTCGATATAATCAGGGAACATGTGGAGGATTGGTCTTATCTCAAGTTCCCCTTTTATAAGAGGATGGGCTATCCCAGGGGTACTTACCGAGTAGGCCCGCTTGCCCGGCTTAACGTTAGTCAGGGAATATCAACTCCTTTAGCCAATGCTGAACTCAAGAACTTCAAGAAATTGGGCAACAATGGCATAGTAGAGGGTTCATTATACTATCATTACGCCCGCCTCATAGAACTGCTTTATTCCATCGAAAGGATCCAGCAGCTACTGGAGGACAAGGACATACGTTCGACTGACCTGATAGTCACCTCAAACAAGTACAATGAGCAGGGCGTTGGCGTGCTCGAAGCACCGAGGGGCACTTTATTCCATCACTACTGGGTAGACGACACTGGCAAAATCAAGAAAGTCAACCTCATAGTAGCCACAGGCAACAACAATGCTGCCATGAACAAGGCAGTATACGAGGTAGCCAGAACGCACATAAAGAACAACAAGATAACCGAAGGTATACTCAACCGAGTTGAGGTGGCTATCCGTTGCTATGACCCTTGTCTATCATGCTCAACACATGCCTTGGGTCAAATGCCTTTCAACATTCAGGTCGTATCACGTGACGGTGAAATAATAAAAGAGATAATAAGGTAGTATCCTGTGTTTACTCTGTACATCGGTGCGACACAACAGCGATACTCTCAAGCCCAGAACAGTATGGCACCGTGATGCCATTACACTGATGTTTGCAGATGACTACAGTGGATAATCTATCTATACGATGACTACTCGGTACTACCCCTCAAATATTCGTCTATATCGGTAGCTGCCCGCCGTGCTGCCCCCATGGCGCTAATAACAGTGGCGGCCCCCGTAGCCATATCCCCCCCACACCAGACTCTCTCCTTGCTTGTCCTACCACTGGCCTCATCAGTCAGTATGGTACCCCACTTAGTGAGTTCAAGTCCCTTGGTTGTTGAGGGAATAATCGGGTTAGGCCTTGTGCCCAGAGCAGGAATGGCAGTATCTATCTCCATAATGAACTCAGAGCCTGGCTTTCGAATAGGCCGCGGCCGGCCACTTTCATCGGGCTCACCCAATTCCATTTCATGTAACTCCACTGCCCTGACTCTACTCCGTTCATCACCAAGAAACCTGCTGGGATTGGTCAAAAGATTGAAAATCACTCCCTCTTCTTCAGCGTTTTCCCTCTCCTCAAGCCTGGCAGGCATCTCCGCTTTGGAGCGCCGATAGATAATATACACTTCTTCTGCTCCGAGTCTCAAGGCACATCTGGAAGCATCCATAGCTACATTCCCGGCGCCAAATACTGCTACCCGCTTCCCTACTTGTATGGGAGTATCATACTCCGGAAAAAGATATGCCTTCATCAGATTTGTCCGAGTAAGAAACTCGTTAGCAGAATAAATACCACTAAGATTCTCCCCAGGTATATTCAGGAACATTGGCGCCCCAGCCCCGGGAGATAAGAAAACGGCGTCAAAGCCATTTTCCAGAAGTTCATCTACGATAGCTATTTTTCCGATAACATGATTGAGCTTAATTTCCACACCCAGCGACTTCACATAATCAACTTCACCCTGAACGATTACCTTGGGTAGCCTAAACTCGGGGATGCCATACATCAGCACGCCACCGGCAATATGAAGTGCTTCAAAAATAATAACCTCATATCCCAGCTTGGCCAGGTCAGCGGCACAGGTTAGACCTGCTGGCCCACAGCCGACTACAGCCACCCGTTTACCAGTTGGTTTGGGCGGCTCTGCCTTCGGGTTCAGCGCTCCCCTATTAGCCCGCTCCCAATCAGCCACGTAACGCTCCAGGCGTCCGATGGCACTGGGTGCTCCTTTCTTAGCTAACGAGCATGCTTGTTCACACTGTGTCTCTTGTGGGCAGACCCGCCCGCAGATACCGGGCAGGCTGTTCTTATCCTTGAGTATCCTTACCGCTTCGGGCATATTATCATCAAGGACAGCCTTGATAAAAGCGGGAATATCTACCTCCACCGGGCAGCCATCAATGCAGGGATGCTTGGGACACTGGAGACAACGGCTTGCCTCGGCTTTAGCCTGCTCGGCGCTGTAACCCAAGGCAACCTCGCTAAAGTTTTTGCCCCGCGTCTTGGGCTCCTGCTTTATCATTGGCTCCCTGTTGAGATTCGCCTTAACCATGTATGTTGCTTAGGCCTCCATTCAACAACGCTTGTCCATCTGAGCCTGCCACTGCTCAAAAGAGCGTTTTTCCTCATCAAGATAAATACGCTGCCGGACCAAGAGCAAGTCCCAGTCTACCTGATGCCCGTCAAAATCAGGCCCATCCACGCAGGTAAACCTGGTTACGCCACCAACGGATACACGGCAGCAGCCACACATCCCGGTGCCATCAACCATTATTGGATTCAGGCTAACAATAGTTTTCACCCCGAAAGGCTGGGTGGTCAGGGCACAGAACTTCATCATGATGGTCGGGCCAATGGCAATGACTCGGTCAACCTTCTCCTCACTCTCAAGCAGCTCCTTCAGTGGCTCAGTTACTACCCCTTTGCGACCATAAGTGCCATCATCGGTAGTAACTATTAGCTGGTGGCTGACACTGCGTAGTTTATCTTCCCAGAAGAGCAAGTTCTTGCTCCGTGCCCCCAAAATGGAGATAATCTTGTTTCCCTTCTCCTTCAGTGCCTTGGCAATAGGCGTTATTGACGCAGCACCAACCCCTCCCGCCACACAGACTATAGTACCAAATTTGTCAATATGCGATGGTACACCAAGGGGACCAACAAAGTCGGCAATGGAGTCACCGGCTTTCAGCAACGCCAGCCTGAAGGTTGTCGCTCCCGCTTCCAGAAACACCAGGGTAACACTGCCTTCCTTCCCATTCCAGTCAGCAAGCGTCAGAGGAATACGCTCGCCTCTTTCATCAATCCTGATGACAACAAACTGCCCCGCCAGCGCTTTTCTAGCAATTGCCGGTGCTTCGATTTTGAACAAATGAATTTTCGTCCCTAAAGTCTCTCTAGAAATAATCCGAAACATTTGGTGAACTCCATCCCAATTCATTTAGCTAAATAAAGCTTCTACCTGAGCTAGAATTTGCTCATCAGTGAAGTGGTGCATAGAAATGGCTCCTGAAGGGCAGGCAGCACCGCAGGTGCCACAACCTTTGCATACTGCTTCATTGACATGGGACACTCTCTTCCCATCTCTCGGCTGAAGCTCGATAGCTTTAAAGGGACACAAGACTTCGCAAATCCCACAGCCTGAGCATTCCTCCTCATTGACGAATGCATTTATCGCCTCAGCCTTTACATATCCCATTCTCAGGGGACCGGCTGCTTTTGAAGCAGCAGCATAGGCTTGAGAAATTCCTTCAGTTACATCTGTGGGCCAGCGTGCTGAGCCACAGATGTAAATTCCATCCATGGCGAACTCTACAGGGCGGAGCTTTAAGTGTGCTTCCAGGAAGAAACCAAACTCGTCTAAGGAAACTTTAAGCATTTTGGAGATATTTTGGTTATCCTCGGCAGGGATAAGGGGAGTAGTTAAAACAAGCATATCACAGGGAAGTTCTATTTCCTTTCTCCATAGTTCATGGTACACCTTTATTCTTTCAACCTTCCCATCTCCGATAACTTCGGGAGGCTTTTCTAAGCTATATCTAATGAATCTGACCCCCAGCTCCATGGCTCTTCGATAATAGCTCTCAAAATCCACACCATATGTCATGAGGTCTCGGTGCAATATCCAGACCCTTGCCTTTGGATTCGATTCTTTAATAAGCGAGGCGTTTTTAATCGCCGTCATGCAGCAGATTCTGCTGCAATAGGTTCTCTCAGGAACCCGGGCTCCTACACAATTGATCATCACAACATTCTGCCCTACGGGTTTCCCCTTTTTCGTATGCTCCTCTAACTCCAGTTGAGTAAGTACATTAGTCATCTTTCCATAGCCATATTGACCCGTCGGTTTTAATGCCTCAGCTCCGGTGGCTAATATAATAGTACCCACATTGAATTGGTTCTCCTCTCCCTTCCCATCCAGACTGACATCGAAGTTGCCTATAAATCCAGTTACTTGCTTTACTTTAGACGAGAGATAAGTGTGAATCTTGGGATGGTTTTTAACCTGTTCAACAAGTAATTTGATTAACTTCGCTGCTTCCTGGTTCGCTTGAAAAAGTTTATGAATACTACAAAGAGTCCCTCCAAACTCTGGTTCCTTTTCCACTAAATGAACATCAAAATCCTGCCTGGCCAGGTTTAAGGCTGCCTCCATTCCAACAATTCCTCCACCAATCACCAATGCCGAAGGAGCCACCTTCATTTCAATCTCCTCCAGTGGCTCCAGCAACCTGGATTTGGCCACTCCCATCCTTATAAGGTCTTTAGCCTTTTCTGTAGCCTTCTCGAGCTCACGCATATGCACCCAGGAGCATTGGTCTCTTATGTTGACAAACTCGAAAAGGTATTTGTTCAAACCCGCTTCCTCACAAGCAGCTCGAAAGAGCGGCTCATGGGTTCTGGGAGTACAGGAAGCTACTATGACCCGATTCAGGTTGTATTCCTTGATCCCTTTTTTGATTGCTGAAATCCCTTCCTCAGAGCAGGTGAATAGATTGCGCTCAGCATGCACTACGTTTGGTAGCTGCTTAACATATTCAACAACTTCTGGGACGTTGACGTATGCCCCGATATTTATGCCACAATGACAAACAAAAACTCCGATACGAGGTTCTTCCACCTTACTTGCCCCCTGCTATAGCTTCAGCAACTCTGCCCGCTGCCCCCGAGGCCTGGGTTACAGAATCCGGGATATCCCGTGGACTATGGACATAGCCACAGGCAAAAATGCCCGGCCTTGTAGTATCCAGTGGTTGCAGCAATTTATCTGGAACCTCTACAAAGCCATCCTCGTTTAACTCTATACCTAGTATTTTCGCCAATTCCTTGGTGATTTGAGGAACCATAGCTTGGGCAAGAACCACCAGTTCCGCTTCAAAGTTCTTTATTTCTCCGCTGGTGGTTTCCTCATACCAAATAATAGGGTTATCATTCTCAGGGTTAACTTCGATCCTGCCAGGGCGACTCCTGATAAAAGTCACGTTGTATTCCTTTTTAGCCCTGGCGATGTATTCCTGGAACCTTTTACCCACAGCTCTCATATCCATGTAAAAAATGGTGGATTTGGTTCCTGGATGATGCTCGAAAGCCAGCATTGCCTCCTTGGTGGCGTGCATACAGCAGACACTGGAGCAATAAGCTTTATTCCTGAAATCGCGAGAGCCGACACATTGGATAAACGCTATATTCTCAGGTATCCTGCCATCCGAAGGACGCCTAAGTTCTCCCATAGTAGGTCCAGAGGCTGCAGTCAATCTCTCAAATTCCATGGCAGTAATCACGTTCTTGATCTTCCCATAGCCGTATTCTGTCAGTGACGAAACATCGTATAAGCCCAGTCCCGAGGCGATGATTATCGCGCCCACCTCCAGTGCAATGGTCTCATTTTTCATCGTATAGACTATCGCTTTGGGCTCACATCGCCGCTCACATTCATGGCATTCTATGCATCCTTCTATTTGTCCGGCAAGACAGCTTGAGGCTTCCTCTGTGGCTTCTTCTAAGGAATACCCCAGAGCTACTTCACGAAAGTCCTTTGTCCTCTCCTTAACAGGTTCCTCCCGCATCTTCACTTTATTTCTGGAAGGAACGCGCTTCTTGAGGTCCTTTATCTCTTCCTCGGACAGCTTCTCGGGTTCCTTCCCTAGTTCTTCACCCTCGATAGGTTGTCCAGTCAAGTACTGGTGAATAGAGCGGGCTGTCTTTTTCCCTGCTGCAATAGCATCAATCACGAAGGCAGGTCCAGTCACCACATCGCCTCCGGCGAATACTCCTTCAATATTAGTGGCCCCGGTCTTGTCATCGATTTCTATCGTGCCCCTCTTGGAAAGTGAAACTCCCAGCTCTTTAACAAAATCTGTTTCTGGAGCCTGACCTAATGCCGCAATCACTGTATCCACAGCAATGGTGAATTCAGAACCCTTGACGGGAACGGGGCGCGGACGACCACTAGTGTCTGGTTCCCCAAGTTTCATCCGCACACACTCCATCCTGGCAAGTTTTTTGTTCTCCGACAAGAATCGGCTTGGAGTAGTCAGGAACTCTATCTTTATCCCTTCCTCTTCTGCCGCCGTTACTTCTTCCCCGGAAGCCGGCATCTCAGCGCGGGAACGACGGTAAACAATGGTTACCTCCTTCGCTCCTAGACGCCTTGCAGTGCGGGCACAATCTACAGCTGTATTGCCTCCACCAATCACAGCCACCTTATTTCCAATATCTACCTTCTCCCCGAGATTCGCAGCACGGAGAAATTCTATTCCCTCTATTACTCCCGGAATATCTCCACCATCCACTCCCAGTCTCATGACGCCGTGTGCTCCAACGCCGAGAAAAACGGCACCGTAGGTCTTTTTCAATTCTTCGAGGGTAATATCTTTACCAACCTGGATGCCCGTCTTGATCTCCACGCCAAGCTTCTGGATATAGCCTATCTCCTGGCGTAAAATATCCTTGGGAAGGCGATATTCGGGTATGCCAACACGAAGCATACCTCCGGGTTCAGGAAGGGCTTCAAAGATAGTTACATTGTGACCCTTTAGGGCAAGGTCACTAGCAGCGGCAAGACCTGCCGGACCTGCACCCACAATCGCTACCCTTTTGTCTGTTTTGGCCACAACCGGCACCTCAAGTTCTTCAATATTCCACTGGTCTGAGGGAACTCTCTTAAGGTCACGGATACAAATTGGCTCATCTATTTGCCCGCGATTGCAGGCTTCCTGGCAAGGAGCATAGCACACCCGCCCAACACATGCAGGCAGGGGATTTGTCTCTCTTATAAGCTTATAAGCCTCTTTGAACTGTCCTTCTGCAATGAGCTTGATATAACCGGGCACATTAGTATGAACTGGACAGGCATCCATACAAGCCGCTTTGCAGGGGCGCTCTTCCCTTCTATCTATAACGCATTTCTTGGGAACAGCCTGAGGAAACAGCATGTATATAGCTTTTCTCTTTCCAATCCCCTGATCGAATTCGTTTGGCAGAATGACAGGGCAGCCTTCAATACAAAGGCCGCACCCTGTACATTTGTTCCAATCGACAAAAGATGACTTTTCCTTTACCTTGACCTTGAATTTCCCTGCTTCTCCAGCAACTTTTTCCACTTCACAATAAGTCAAAAGCTCTATGTTACTATGTGTACTCGCCTCTATCATCTTGGGGGCAAGGATACACATGGCACAGTCATTAGTGGGGAAGGTCTTATCCAGTTGTGCCATTCTTCCCCCGATACTGGGCGACTTTTCCACCAAATATACCTTAAAGCCCATATTAGCCAGGTCAAGTGAGGACTGAATCCCAGCGA
Source organism: Chloroflexota bacterium (assembly GCA_030611015.1). Classification (GTDB taxonomy): domain Bacteria; phylum Chloroflexota; class Dehalococcoidia; order GIF9; family AB-539-J10; genus RBG-13-51-36. Next base: position 61,410 of record JAUWQP010000001.1, read on the forward strand.
TGCCACCACCGATTACTAGTACCGATTTACGTCCATTTTCGCTGTTACTCATTACTTTGATACGGTTGCCCCTTCCTTAATAGCATTTGCCACTAGGTTTGCCAAATCCATAACTTCAATACTTGGCATTGACCGCTTTTCCTCACCCTTGTCTATCATGGCACATCTGAAATGCGTCTGACATTTAGGACAAGCAGTTATGAGCAACTCTGCCCCGGTTTCCGTCGCCTCACACAGCCTTTCGGCCCTTAGCATGTTCGAATACGAGTCGCAGTTCGTCCAAGCACTGGTGCCACAGCAAATGGATTCCAATCCACTATGTCTCATCTCAACCAATTCTATGCCGGGAATTGACTCGAGCACCTTCCGAGGGGCATCATACACACCTAAATGCCTTCCTAATCGACAAGGGTCCTGATAGGTGACCTTCTTATTGATTTCCTTAAATTTCACTCCGTTTTGCCCTATCTTCTCCGCCAAGAATTCGGAGATATGCTGCACTTCGCAACCCAAATCTACATAATTGGGGTAGTCCAGTTTGAATGTGCGATAACCCTCGGGGCACGAAAAAACTATTTCCTTGACCCCTGCCTCTTTAATCTGGGCGGCATTGTGCTCAGCCAACTTCTTAAATGTCTCTATGTCGCCAGTCCAAAGCGCATCATGACCACAGCATTTCTCATCAGGAAGCAGCTTGGGCTTTATTCCCAGAAGATTCAAGACTTTCAAGCTTGCCTCAGTGATATCAAGAGCTCTAAACTCGATGTCCTCAAAGATGGGCTCAAAATATGGGGCACATCCTACCCAGAGAAGAACATCGCTGTTTTCTGAAACACTATACTCCTTGGAAAGCCATTCCAATCTCTTTTGCTTAATAGTAGGGCTGGTCATAAGTCTCGCCAGAGATTGCAGTTGTCCAGAGTGGGCACAAATTCCATGTTGCCCATTGTCTTGGGCTATACTTCTGGCTTTCCGCACGAAGATGGGAAAGTCAACATCACTGGGACATTCCTGTTGACAAGTATAGCAAGTAAGGCAGGAAAAGAGCTCCTTATTGAACACCAGCTCATCCTCGAAGCCCAGAAGAGCATTCTCAATCAGCATTCGTGGAGAGAAAGCTGGGTCGTATCTCGCAATAGGGCATATACTTGTACACTTACCACACTCCAGGCAGTAGTAAGTATTGGTTTCTTGAATAATATCTTCTAAATTCAAACCGCTACCTTCTCCTTTCTTAAAGATGAAAAAGGTGAGGGCCCGAGCTTCTTAAGCTGTTCGACAAATTCCTTGACTACTCTGGCAAACACCGTGCCCTCGGAAGTAGATATCATCTCACGCCTCAGCCTTTCGTCCTCCAATCCGAGGATATGCATCAGCTTACTTACCTTGGCAAACATGGCATCGCACTTTACCGGTCCATCTATATAATGGCAATCTGTATAGTGACACCCGGAGACTATAACGCCGTCAGCTCCCTCTTCAAAGGCTCTGAGGATATAATCTGGATTTATCATCCCGCTACAC
>JAUWQP010000072.1 GCA_030611015.1 Chloroflexota bacterium
TAGAAACTGAGAAGGAGGCGATGCTCGAGATTGAGAGAGAAAAGGGTGGTATAAGCTCAGAGTTGTCCAAACTAGAGGAGCAAGGAATAAATTCCGGGCAACAACTTCAGAACATCTTTGTTAAAAAAGGGGGGAAATCACGGATTCAATGAAAGAAGCAAATATCAACCCGCATGGTGATGAGGTAGAGGCTGAAGACTTACTCAGCGATGAAGCTGAAGCGGAGGATGTCACCACCTCACCTGGGGAAACTGAAGAAAGGGAAGAAAGCGAAGAATCCCTGCCTGAGGAAGCTGAAGAAGTCAAGCCTCCGCCACCGCTAGGAGAATATGATGTAATTGACGACTCAGCTCGCATGTATCTTCAGGAAATCGGCAGAGTACCACTTCTCAAGGTCCAAGAAGAGAAGTTTCTATGCCGGAAGATAGAGCTGGGCAGAAGCTTAGAAAGAATCGAAGACAACCATTTCAGAAAATACAAGAAATTCCCTTCACCCGTTGACATAGTTAGTCACATAATTTCTCAATTATCCAAGGTAGCCCCTGTTGTTCAGATTACCGAAGAGTATATTGGTATCAAGCCCTCCGGCGATGTGGTAAAGACGATCAAGGATCCTAAATTTCGCTCCGCCATTGATAATGTTATAGATTCATCGTTAATAGCAGCAACTGCGGAAGGGATAGACAAAGGAAACACTGCAGCCGAAGAAGCCATACTAAATCTTTCCATAAACAGTCACTTGCTGCCCCCGCAGTTGCTAGAGCTCCTGGCTAGAGATAAAACTTCATGGCAAAAGCTAAAGACTCTCTTGACTGACGAGAAGTTCCTATCTCAAATCGAGCCTCATAGCAGTGAGTTCAAAGCTTACTTTGAACAGATAAAGACTGAAGCAAAAGCATCAGAAAGGCACCTCACTGAAGCAAACCTACGCTTGGTGGTGAGCATAGCCAAGAAATACATCGGGCATGGTATGCCCCTCCTTGAGCTTATCCAGGAGGGGAATATTGGCCTTATCCGAGCCGTAGACAAGTTTCAGTATAGAAAAGGCTACAAGTTCAGCACCTATGCCACCTGGTGGATCAGGCAGGGTATCACTCGGTCTATAGCTGACCAATCCCGTACCATTCGCATTCCGGTACACATGGTAGAAACAATTAACAAGTTGTTACGCGCAACTCGGCAGTTAATTCAAGAACTTGGACGCGAACCAACTTACGAAGAAATTGGCAGCCGCTTGGATATATCCCCGGGGAAAGTAGAAGGGGTCATGGCTTTGTTTTTCCGTGAGCCAATGTCGCTAGATATGCCCATTGGCGAAGATGGTGATAGCCGCCTAGGTGACCTTGTTGAAGACCACACCAGTTTAGCACCGACTGAAGCCACTTCACACCAGCTACTCAAAGAACAAATAGATAAAGTGCTTGATGAACTTACTGAGCGCGAAAAAAGGGTGCTGCAGCTTAGATTTGGACTTAAAGACGGACATGCTCGAACTCTGGAAGAGGTGGGCAGAGAATTCGATGTAACTCGAGAAAGAATACGCCAGATTGAAGGCAAGGCTCTACGCAAGTTACGTCATCCCACCCGCAGTCGAAAGCTCAAAGGCTATCTAGATTGATTTCATCTTGAGGGAATGTCAAACATAGTACCCATCTTTTTAGATAACTTGCCACGCGTTAATGACTTAGTCAACTTTTTTATCTCACGAAACTGATTAAGAAGTTGATTAACATCCTTGGATGTCGTGCCGCTCCCCTGAGCAATACGGGCGCGCCGTCTGCCATCAATAATGGCTGGATTACGTCTTTCCTCGTAAGTCATAGACAGAATAATAGCTTCTATCTTTTTTAACTGTTTCTCCCCCTCGACATCTGGCAACTGAGAGGCGAATTTAGAGAAGCCCGGTATCATCTCCACCAGTCGCCCTAAAGAACCCATCCTGTGAATTTGACGCATTTGGCTGAGGAGATCCTCAAGGTCAAAATCCCCGCTGCGCATTTTTCTTTCCAAATTCTTTGCCTGTTGCTGGTCAAAAGTCGTCTCAGCTCGCTCAATGAAGGTGAGCATATCACCCATACCCAAAATACGAGACGCTAAACGGTCGGGATGAAATACTTCCAGAGTATCCATCTTCTCACCCGTGCCCAGGTATTTGATAGGCACCCCGGTAACAAATCTAATAGAAAGAGCAGCTCCACCCCGGGCATCCCCGTCCATCTTCGTCAGAATGAGTCCCGTGAGCCCGATGCGACTGTGGAATTCTTGAGCCACTCTTACGGCATCCTGCCCAATCATAGCATCCACCGTAAGCAATACCTCTGAAGGCCGTATCAGGGATTTGATCTCAGCCAATTCCTTCATCATGGCCTGGTCAACATGCAGGCGCCCTTGAGTATCTACTATAACCCAGGTCATTCCCCTTTCCTTAGCTTGCTTCAGAGCACGCTGGCAAATTGTTGTTGCTGCTACGTTAGCATTCTCACTATATACCGGGATATCGTGTTGCTCACCCAGCAATGTGAGTTGTTCAATAGCAGCGGGTCGGCGAGTATCAGCAGCTACTAATAGAGGTCTCTGCCCCAGATGTTTGAGCTGAACAGCTAGCTTCACCGCTGTAGTGGTCTTACCAGAGCCCTGTAATCCCACGAGCAAAGCGACCGCTGGTGGGTCAGGAACCGAAGCTAAACGGCCAGGCTCACCGCCCAAGATAACAATTAATTCCTCATTGACAATTTTAATAATCAGCTGGGCTGGTGTCAGGCTGCGCAATACTTCAGAGCCAATGGCACGCTCTCGCACCCTGGACAAGAATTCCTTAACTACCTTAAAATTTACGTCTGCTTCCAGAAGCGCCAGCCGTACCTGGCGTAAAGCCTCGTCAACGTCAGCTTCGCTCAGCTTGCCTTTCCTGCCAAGCTTCTCAAATACACTGGTCAGTTTTTGGGTCAAGATTTCCAGCATGTCAGCCCCCAAGTATTTTATGCCTAGCTAAATCTCATAGTCAACTCATTTTGCCATATTAATGATTTCTCATCTCAAACCAAAAACCCATTGCATTTAACTCAGAATCAGCATACTATATAGGTTCGATGGAATATCTCTGGGCGCCATGGCGAATAGAATATATACAAAGAGCCCCAGAAAGCGGCTGCATTTTATGCCAGAAACCCAGGGAAAATAACGATGAGGCAAATTTTATCCTTTATCGCGGTCAATACAATTTCATAATTCTGAACGCCTTTCCCTATAATCCAGGGCATTTAATGGTCGCCCCCTATCGGCATATAGCAAATTTACAGGATTTAGGAGATGAGGAAGCAAAGGAGCACTTTGACATTATCAAGAAAGGCTTAGAACTTCTCAAGAAGGTAATGGAGCCGACTGGCTTCAATATCGGCTTGAATGTGGGCAAAGTGGCCGGAGCTGGAATAGCAGGGCATATCCATATACACATAGTACCCAGGTGGGAAGGTGACACCAACTTTATGCCGGTGTTGTCTGATACCAAAGTCATTTCGGAAGCCTTGATTTCTACATACAAAAGGCTGAGAGCGAAGTTATAAGAATAGTTACCAGCCTGCTACAGTATGCTGCAAAAATAGCTGTATTGTGTCATTGCGAGGAGCGAGATTCCTTGCATGTGCTTCGGAACAAGCTCCGCAATCTTTTTGAGATTGCCGCGTCCCTAGTTCCCCGATTGAGTCGGGGCCGGACTCGCAATAACGATTTGAGTCTAAATCGCTTCAGATAGCCTGAGGATAGGAGCCAAGTATCTTAACGAAGGCGGCCTCTCTCTGTAACTCTAGCACAGCTTCTTGGTAAACTTCTCCATCCAGGTGACCCTCGAAATCGGCATAAAAAACGTATTCCCAGGGCTTAGCTTTACTTGGTCTGGACTCCAACTTTGTCAAATTTATATCCCTGGTGGCGAAGATACCCAGAATCCTGTATAGAGCTCCAGGCTTATGTTCAGCAGCGAAAACGAGGGATGTTTTGTTTCTCTGCGCAGGTTTAGCTTTCTGCTTTGAGATAGCCACGAATTTGGTATAGTTATTGACACTTGTCTCAATTTCCGGTGCCAGGATCTCCAGTCCATAAATATCGGCAGCTCTTTTGCTAGCTATGGCAGCACAGTTCCTCAACCTTTTCTCCTTTATCATTTTGGCACTGCCCGCAGTGTCATAGGTAGGTATAATTTCAACTTTCAGTTTACTCAAGAATTCATCACATTGAGCTAAGGCTTGAGGATGGGAGTAAATCGTTGTTATATCAGCCAGTCTTTCGCCGGGCAAAGCCATCAGGCAATGGCTTACTTTGATAATAACTTCAGCAAAGATGTTGAGAGGATATGCCAATAACAAATCGTAGGTCTCGTTGATGCTGCCGGCTTGAGAGTTCTCCGCAGGAACTATCCCAAATTCAACCTTATCCTGCGACACAAGTTCAAAAACCCCTTTCAGTCGCATACAGGGCAAAACACCAATGTCCCCGCCAAAAAGCTTTGCCGCGGCATCCTCGCTGAATGCACCGCTCTCCCCTTGGAACGCAACTTTGACCATAAACCTATTACAAAGTATAACCTGAACCCCCTGTGAACTTCCACTATGGTTTGAGCTAGCCTTTCCAAAAGCGGGGGGCAAATATCATCAGAACGGTAAACAATTCCAGCCGCCCCAACCACATACAGATAATCAAGATGACCTTGGCTGCGTCAGGGAGCCAGGCATAATTCAAAGTGGGGCCCACCCCACCCAAGCCAGGTCCCACGTTCCCCAAGGTGGCAGCCACTGCTGAAATCGCTGTCTCCAGGTTAAGCCCCAAGAAACAGAGTGCTATGGAAGCTACAACAGCGACAAGAAGATAGAGAAAGAGGAAGGAGATTATGTCTCGAACTATTTCCTCCGAGAGAGGCTTCTTGTTAAGCTTCACCCGAATTACAGCTTTGGGAGAAATAGCCTTCCTCATCATTACCCCGGTATGTTTCATCAGGGTTAAAGCCCGCATGACCTTAATTCCTCCACCAGTAGAGCCACCGCAGGCTCCGATGAACATCAAAGCCAGAAGCACTATTCTGGCGCTAGAGTGCCAGGTACTGAAATCAGCAGTGACAAAGCCCGTGGTAGTCATGATTGATATTGCCTGAAACATCCCCTCTCTGTATGAGTAAATGCCTTGCGAAAGTAGTAACAGAAAGACAGCGACCGCCAGAATAATCAAGTAGAGTCTAAATTCCTCGCCTTTGATCACCCTCCAGTTTCTCCGCAAAAGCTGATGATGGATTATGAAACTTGCGCCTGCCAGAAACATAAAGATCATGATTATGTACTCTGCCAGAGGATTACCGTATGCCCCAATGCTTGCCGCGGTAGGGGTAAATCCGCCGGTGGAAAGAGTGGAGAAGGATATGCAAACTGAGTCAAAGAGCGGGAGCCTGGCCAGGAAATAGAGGAGCGCTATCTCAGCAGCAGTAAAACCCGCATAAATCGTCCAGAGAAGCCTTGCCGTGGTTCTGAGTCTGGGACGTAACCTTTCGGGTAATGGTCCGGGAAACTCACGATCAAAGAGCTGAGAGCCTCCCACCGCCAATCTGGGTAAGATGGCAATAAAAAGAGCTATTACTCCCATCCCACCCAGCCATTGAGTAAGGCTACGCCATAAGAGAGCGCTCTTGGGTAATTCTTCTACCACGTTTAGTATGGTAGCCCCGGTGGTAGTGAAGCCTGACATGGTCTCGAAAAAGGCATCGAGAAAACCCAACCCTACAGGGGGGAATACATAAGGGAGTGTGCCCAGGAGGGGAATGAGAAGCCAGGTGAAGGCCACTATGGTAAAACCATCGACACGCTCTATTACCTGCTCGGTTTTGAATCTAAATTCAAGAATTAGTCCGATACCGAGAGTGAGCACTAGGGCATACAAGTAGATGTGCCACTTCTCGCCATAGTAAATAGCCACACATAAAGGGATAATGTAGGCTAAGGCGAAGTATTTTAGAAATGAGCCAATGATGTGGAGTGTTAATCTTACCCTTTGGTGAACCATTTATTCATGAACTCGGTCCCCTTTTTGGCAGATTCCCGATTCACAATAAGAGTCAGCCAATCTTTAGGCTGTATCTTACTATTCTCATCCAGATACTTTCCCCCTCTTTGCACCACGAGGACCTTTACACCGTTTGGGGTCGTTATCTCAGCAATGCTTCGCCCGATACATTTCATGCCCTCCGCAATCCCTATTTCAAAGATCTCTGCTCTTTCAAAAGAGAGATAGTCCTTCACGTAAGGCTGTGAAATCAGGCGGGAGATGTATGCGGCTGCTACCATGTGGGGGTTAACCTGCAAACTAACCCCAGCCTGTTCGAAGGTTTCCGTATGCTCTGCCGCATCTACAAGGGAAATCACCGTTTTTGCCCCGACCTCCTTGGCTATCATACAAAGCATTAAATTCTCCGAGTCATCGCCAGCTGCGGATATAAAGGCATGAGAATTCCTGACTCGCGCCTCTTCGAGGACAGCCTTCTGGCTAGCATTTCCCGCGATGACCATCACGTCAGAACCCTCTGCTATTGCAGCGCATTTCTCCGGGTCTCGGTCTATAACCAGTACCTGATTCCCTTCTTGAACAAGGAGTTCTGCCAAATTCTTTCCTATATCGCTTAAGCCTGCTATTACAATATACATTACTTCTCTTCAATAGTGCGGTAACTTTGTCATACTTTCAATAACCCAACGGACTCTTGCTGAAAATGGGAGTTCCAAATCAGCGAGTAAATAAACTTGAAGGTTGACTTAGAATACCAGACACTCTCCATTCATATTATTTCGCTATCTCACTGCAGCTAATCGTCCAGCGATTTTAATCCTCCCCAGTATGATTGTCAAGTGCCGTTTACATGGCGGGTTTCTTTTTTACCTCTTTAAGCCAAGCCAGTGATTTAAGCTCCCGCTGCAAAATATATCTTATATACTCGTGCAATACTTGCTCCAAGTCCACGGATAATTCCGGTTCTACTCTGACTCGCCTTGCAGTAGCATAGTCACAGCTCTGCCACAAACGAAGAACCTTCAAAGCCTCGACCGAAAGAGGGATGGATGTTCTTAATGAAATTGCTTCGATTTGCTCGTAACGGTTATTTTCTTCAGACTTACAATGAGGACATAGAAGCCCACCCTTGCCAGGACTGAAAAAATTGACTATCGGCTTGAGGGGCAAATCACAGCTAACACATCGGTGCAACTGGGGACGGTAACCAAGATAGTGAAGAATATGTAGCTCAAAATAACGTAAGATAGTCTCATCACTCTCAGGTTGGCTCAACTGATTCAGGATTTCGAGCAATAAATCAAACAAAGGAGGATTCGCACCACCCTCAACAGTAAAGGAATCCATGAGCTCCAAGATGTAAAGGCCACAGGCCATACGCCATAAACCACTTTTCAAAGCCAGGAAACCATTTATTGTCTGACTCTGGGTAACAATATCGAGATTACGCCCTTTAGCCAGCAACATCAAGCTATGCGTCAATGGTTCTACATTGCCACCCAATTTGCTCTGGGGGCGACAAGCTCCCTTAGCCACTGCCCTTAGCTTGCCAAATTCTGGAGTATAGATAGTGAGAATCTTATCGAATTCGCCTAGCTTAGTTTGTCTTAAGATGATACCTTGTGTTTGATAACGCCGGGGTGTATCCACCTTAAATCTCAGGCTCTAAACATTGAATGCCGAAAAATCCAATATCCACCCTTAAGGTTCAAAATTCTAATCCGTAGTATAGCACTCCCCTGTACTCTCAAGCATTTTGCGGCTTTACTTTGGATTACGTACGAAATAGTCTCACAACCCCCCTGTGACTTCAGCATTAGAATTGGGGAGGCCTGGTGAAAAGAGGCCCGCAGAAAGTGGATATTGAAGCTTCAGGACTACCAGTTTATTCGAAAAACGTGAGCAAGGCTACATACACAACCAAGGAGATTGGCAGTTCCTGAGAAGCATCTGCTATCAATCATAATTACAGTATTTCCAGTCTGACTCTGGTTTCCTCTTTAGCTGCTTTTACACGAAGTAGCGTTCGTAGTGCTTGAGCTACGCGACCTTGCCTGCCGATAACCCTTCCCTTGTCATCGTCAGCAACCTCTAATTTAAATAGCACGCCTTCATCACTATTTTCCTCGGTGATCTTAACCGCGTCAGGTTCTGCCACAATGGCTTTAATAATGTATTCCAGCAGGTCTTTCATTTCGCCTCCTTAACAGTTAGTTTTGGCCTGAGGTCGGCTTAACTTTATCCATAATGCCTAGTATGGCAAGAAAGCTACGCACTGTATCTGTAGGCTGAGCTCCATATCTAAGCCACTTTAAAGCTTTTTCTCCATCGATGCTAATAGTTGCGGGGTCAGTCAAAGGATTGTAATGACCGATAATATCAATGAATTTACCATCACGGGGAGAGCGACTATCGGCTACTACCACTCGGTAGAATGGTTTGTTTCTCCTTCCCATACGGCGTAATCTGATTTTAACCATTTTATAAGGTGATTATCTCTTAAGTGCCAATGTTTGTCAATAGCTTTTTGCGAAAATTGCACCGTAGGCAGGCAGTTTAGGCAACGATTTTGGGAGAGAATACATATACGGTTGTTGTTTTGAATTTCCTCCTTAGCAAGGCTAGTTGTGGTTTATATATCCTGATCCTTCTTTCCTCGCATGTGACCGGCATATTAAGCGCTTTTGATATGATTTTCTCCTCTACTTTTCCTTCGCATCCCGATAGAATCGGGATGGTTGCCTCAGCTTGATTTGCCCCCAGCTCTATAAGCATGGGCAAGAGCAACGCTTTTTGCTCATCGGTATATATCAGGCTTGCCAGATACTCAAGTTCGCTCCTTTTAAAAAAATGGGTGCTGCCGTCGTTACATACTACATGAGGATATTGCTCATCTAAGAGACTTGATAGCCGTTTTTGGCTCTGTGGCAACCCAGCATTTACTACCCTGAGTTCGCCTCTTAAGCAACCCTGAAGCATCTTTTCATAGGGAGATTGGTTCGCCTCATCTTGTAATGGCTCGGGCATTTGTTTATTCTCGGGCGACCAGGACTTTCACGCGTTTCAGCCGTGCTTTCTCTTCTCTGTCTCTTTCCTCAAACTTCATATTTAAGTAATTTATCGTCACCTGTAGTCCCGGGATTACTATATATTCTAGGGCATTGGTTATCCTTTTTGCCCTATTTATTTCCATTGCCAGCAATTCAAAATTCCTCTGAAGCTCAGCTAATTCTACAATAGCTCTAAGAGATTCTTCAGATAGCTGTGCTGCACGGTCCAGCCAGGAGGAGGTATCAACCAGATTATATCCTCTCATTGGCTTTGTATCGTTCATGAGCTCAAATGACGGAATTCGCACACCTGCAACATTTCTTGAGCCAGCGGTGATTTTCAGGTCAGCCTCAGTGGCTATTAATTCCTTTTCCAGTGCTATGTATCCATGATACCCAGCGGCAACTGATAGTGCCTTATAAAGTTCAGAGAATTCATCAATTAGTTTTCTTTTAGCTTCTGCTGTTTCCCTCGCTGTCTGTAAGAATTCCATGGTTAGTATTGAAAGTCTTTCCTTTACTATCTTTTGTACTCTTTGGGCCAAGGAACGCCTGCGTTTTAGTTTTACCAGCTCGATTTTTGTAGGTCTGACTTTAATTAATTCCGGCATTTCACCTGCACCTGCTTCTAGCCCCGATACTTGGGGAGGTACTTTTTAATTAAGTCCTCTTTAATTAGTTTCAAGTCTTCTTCAGGCAGTGCTGAAAATAGCACCCAGGCTATATCCAGGGTGCCTTCTACCGTTCTTTTCTCCCACTCACCTTGAGATATGAATTTTCTCTCGAACTCATCTGCGCTGGTCAAATATATTTTATCCCTTTCACCCAAGGCCTCAGCACCTATAATGGTGGATATCTCCCTGAGATAACATCCTTCAGCATAAGCAGCGTAGGATTGCATGAAAACATTGTTGTGGTCCTCTCTGGTCTTACCCGGCCCAATACCCTCTTTCATCATTCGGGAAAGGGATAAGAATACATCTATTGGTGGGTATATCCCTTTCCTTTCTAGATTTCGGGAAAGGACAATCTGCCCCTCGGTTATATAGCCGGTAAGATCGGGTATGGGATGTGTTATATCATCGTCAGGCATGGTCAAAATGGGCATTATAGTTACCGAGCCTTCTTTACCCAAAATCCTGCCTGCCCTCTCATACATCATGGCCAGGTCGGTGTACATATAGCCGGGATATCCCCTTCTGGAAGGTATCTCTTCACGCATGGAAGAAAGTTCGCGGAGAGCTTCGCAATAATTGGTCATGTCGGTGAGTACGACTAGCACATGCATATTTTGTTCCCATGCCAGATATTCGGCTGCGGTTAAAGCTAGCTTTGGTGTTGATATTCGCTCGATAACAGGGTCTGAC
>JAUWQP010000108.1 GCA_030611015.1 Chloroflexota bacterium
TTAGGTATTTCTCATAGGCAGCCAGGTCAAAGTGCCCGTGCCCGCTATGGGCGATAAGGATGGTCTTTGACACACCCTCTTTTTTGCACTTAAGTGCTTCATCAATAGCTATCTTGAGATTGTGGCATGGCTCAGGACCGCTGATAATGCCCTCGGTGCGGGCAAACTGTACCCCGGCCTCAAAGACCTTGGTTTGAGGCACAGCCACAGCTTCAATAAAGCCTAGCTTGTGGAGGTGACATACAATGGGTGCCATCCCATGGTAGCGCAGTCCGCCGGCGTGGATGGGGGGTGGAATAAACCCATGACCCAGGGTGTACATCTTGACTATAGGGCCCATGCCGCATGCGTCGCCATAGTCAAAGGCATATACTCCTTTGGTCACACTAGGACAGCTTTCCGGCTCAACGCAGATGATGCGCATGTCCTTCTTTTTCCCACTAATCTTGTCCCGAATCCCGGGCAGGAATTGCCCGGCGAAGTTGGAACCGCCGCCGATGCAGCCGACAATAATGTCGGGATAGGCATCTGCCATCTCCATCTGTTTCCTGGTTTCCTCCCCGATAATGGTCTGATGGAGAAGGACATGATTAACCACACTGCCCAGAGAGTAATGGGTATCATCACGACTTACGGCATCCTCTACTGCCTCACTAATAGCAAAACCTAAGCTGCCGGGACAGTCAGGCCATTTTGCCAGCATCTCTCGCCCCACCTTGGTGTCCGGGCTGGGGCTGGGGACGCAGTTTGCCCCCCAGACCTCCATGGCGATGCGGCGATATGGCTTCTGGTCATAGCTAATCCTGACCATATAGACCTTGATTTCAATATCAAATAAGGCACCCGCCAGGGCCAGGGCGCTACCCCACTGCCCGGCGCCGGTCTCGGTAGCTATACGTTTGATGCCTTCTGCCTTATTGTAGTAGGCCTGAGCTACTGCCGTATTTGGCTTATGGCTGCCCGCCTGGTTTGTACCCTCGTATTTATAGAAAATTTTGGCAGGGGTGTCCAGAGCTTTCTCCAGCCGATATGCCCTATGCAGCGCCGTGGGGCGCCAGGTGCGGTAAATCTCCAGCACCTCGTCAGGAATTTCAATGAAGCGGTCAGTGGTGTTGATCTCTTGCTTAATACACTCAATAGGAAACAGAACATGCATGAACTCCAAGGTTACGGGCTCTTTCGTCATCGGGTTCAAAGTTGGCGGTAGCGGCTCGGGCAAGTCAGCCTGGATGTTATACCACTTGGTCGGCATGTCCTTCTGGTCTAAAAACCACATTGCTCTTTCCATTTTTCCTCCTTTCGATTTCTTGTTCGGCTACCATTCAGAGCTAAGTTAGCTTACTACACATTGACCTCCTTTTACGATAGGGCCTCCCTCAGAGATTTAATAAAAGAGCAGACATTTTTAAGTGACTTGTCCTCGTCGAGCAACTGTATAATACGGCTGCCCACAATTACCCCATCGGCTACCTTGGCAATTCTTCGGGCTTGCTCGAGGGTGGAGACTCCAAAGCCAACACAAAGAGGCTTTTCAGTCCTTTCTCTCACCCTGGCTACGAAGTTTTCCAGTTCCTCGGGGAGTTTATCCCTGGCGCCAGTGACGCCGGTCAGGGAGACTAAGTAGATAAAGCCGCTTGACCTGCTGGTCACGAGCCTGATGCGTTCTTCGGTGCTAGCCGGGCTGAGAAGATAAATAAGGTCAAGCCCGTGCCTTCTAATAGATTGTTCCAGGTCCTGTCCTTCCTCGGGCGGAAGGTCAGGTATAATCAACCCGTCAATCCCCACCTCGGCACACTTCGAGCAAAATTGCTCCAACCCGAACTTCACCACAGGGTTGTAATAAGTCATAAACACCAGGGGAATTTCCACTTGCCGTCTTAGCTTCTGAGCCACTTCAAAGCAGACCTTGGGGGTAACTCCTTGCCTGAGCGCTTCATAGCTTGCTCGCTGGATAGTGGCACCGTCGGCCAAGGGGTCGGAGAAAGGGATGCCGAGCTCGATGATGTCGCATCCATTGCTGGCGAGAAGAGGCACTGCCTTCAAGGTTGTTTCAACACTGGGATAACCTACTGTGATGTATGGAATGAGAGCAGTATGATTTGCTCCGGCAAAAGCTGAAGCAATGCGGCTCAAAGCTTCACCCCCAGTGCTTTAACTATGATGTCCATGTCCTTATCGCCATGCCCACTCAAGTTGACTACAATAATTTGCTCCTTGTTCAGGGAGCCTGCCATTTTGGCGGCATAGGATATGGCGTGGGCTGGTTCAAGGGCCGGGATAATGCCTTCGGTCCGGCAGAGAAGACGGAAGGCTTCCAGCGCCTCCTTATCATCCACTGCGACGTAGGTGGCACGCCCAATACTCTTGTAATAACTATGTTCAGGCCCTACGCCGGGATAATCCAGCCCGGCAGAAATGCTGTGAGTCCCTAGAATCTGCCCGGCATCGTCCTGAAGGACATAGGATTTCGTCCCATGCAAAACCCCTACTGTACCGGCAACCAGGGAGGCGGCGTGTTTCCCTGTCTTGATTCCTCTTCCTGCCGCCTCTACCCCGATAAATTTGACGTTTTTATCATTCACAAAGGGGTGGAAAATCCCGATGGCATTGCTCCCTCCGCCCACACAGGCGATTATATAGTCGGGCAAACGGCTGCACTTAGTTAAAACCTGCTCTCTGGCTTCCTTGCCTATGACTGATTGAAAATCGCGCACCATTACTGGGTAGGGGTGAGGACCTACCACTGAGCCAAGAAGGTAGTAAGTATCTCTCACATTGGTTACCCAGTCTCTAATTGCCTCATTGATGGCATCTTTAAGTGTTCTGGTGCCTGAGGTAACAGTACGCAGTTCGGCACCCAGCAGCTTCATACGGAAGACGTTGAGGGCTTGACGCTGCACGTCTTCCTCACCCATATAGACAATACAATCCAGCCCCAATTTAGCGCATATGGTGGCAGCAGCTACCCCATGTTGCCCAGCGCCAGTCTCAGCTATAATTCTTTGTTTTTTTATTCTCTTGGCGAGGAGACCCTGCCCCAGAGCATTGTTTATCTTGTGGGCTCCAGTGTGAAGGAGGTCCTCCCTTTTGAGGAAGATTTGCGCCCCCCCGCAATGCCTGGTGAGCCTTTCAGCGAAATAAAGCGGTGTTGGCCTTCCCGAATAGTCACGGGACAAAGAATCGAATTCAGCCCAGAAGGACGGGTCACGCTTCGCCTTTTCGTAGGCTGTTTCCAGTTCGTCCAAAGCCGGCATAAGAGTCTCAGGCACGAACTTGCCGCCAAACTGCTCGAAATAACCGTGCGAATCAGGTATCTGCTTGTCTTCTCTCATCGGCTTTTCTTACCTCTTTGATGAACATTCTTATTTTGGCTATGTCCTTGACCCCTCCCGTCTCTACCCCGGAGGAGACATCCACTCCCCAGGGTCTTACTCTCTCGATTAACCTGGCTACATTCGTCGGGTCGAGTCCACCGGCAATAATGACCGGAAACCTCTTAGCTACCTGCTGGGCTAAGTTCCAGTTGAAGCTTTCTCCTGTTCCGCCATATTTGCCTTCAATCTGGGAGTCAAGGAGGGCGATAAATCTTTGTAAGGGAAGTAATTGGCCTCCAGCGGATAACTCAGCATAGAGCTCCGCGGGGGATTGCTGGCCTATCCGAATTGCCTTGATAACTGGTTCAACAACCTCGCGGCAATACTCCCAGGATTCATCGCCACTTAGTTGAACACAATCTAAAGCACAGAAATCGGCGATCTCATTTACCTGAGAAGCCGGTGCATTGACAAAGACGCCGACCACTTTTGTCCCGATATCATCGGGATTGCTGCTTTTCTTTACCGCACTGGCTATCTCACATGCCTGGGTAGGAGTTACCTGTCGTTTACTGGGAGCGAAGACTAAGCCGATAAAATCAGCACCAGCCTCGACCGCTGCTAGAGCATGGTTCTCATCTCTAATCCCGCAAATCTTGACACGAGTCATGATAACAACTCCTTCATCTTAGCCCGGACATCGCCGGCGGTGACCAGAGCCTCGCCAACAAGTACAGCATCAACTCCCCATTTCAGGAGCTTTTCAATGTCTCTCTTGCTTCTAATGCCGCTTTCGCTAATTACAATTCGCTCCTGGGGAATGAGAGGCCGCAATCGGCGGGTCATATTGATGTCAATAGAAAGTGTATTGAGGTCTCGATTATTAATGCCGATGATTTCTGCTTCACTGTGAACTACTCTTTCCACCTCGCCTTCATTGTGCACTTCAACCAAACACCTTAAACCAAGGCTGTGACTCAGCGAGACGAGTTCCTTAAGCTGTTCCTGGCTCAGGATGGCTACTATTAACAGCAAGGCATCAGCACCGTAAGCCCGGGATTCATATACCTGATAAAAGTCGAAGATGAAATCTTTTCTCAGCAATGGAAGCCCAACCACTTCTTTGATTGCTGCTAGGTGCTCAATGCTGCCCATAAAATAATTTGCCTCAGTGAGCACCGAAATAGCAGCAGCACCACCTTCAGCATAGGTTCGGGCTAACTCGATGGGGTTGAAGTTGGGACTTAGCATCCCCCGTGAGGGGGAAGCTTGCTTCACCTCGGCAATCAGTCGAATGTGGTCGCCCTTGAGAGCCATGGCGAGGTCAAGCGCCGGCTTCTGCCGGGCAATAAGTTGTTGCAAATAAGTTATGGTAGCTACCTTCTTTCTTTGCTCAACCTCTTCCCTTTTTTGGGCGATAATTTTATCCAACATTTCCTTTTCCCAGCTTCCAGCAATCAGTTGTCAGCTAAACGCCGAATGCTGGCTACTCCTTATTCAGGCGGCGGCTGAGCTTGATTAGCTCGTCGAGTTTAGCCAGAGCTTTTCCACTATCGAGCGTCTGCTCGGCAATGGAGGCACCTTCTTTGAGGTCTGATGCTTGGTTGCCAGCCGCCAGCGCGGCAGCAGCATTCATGATAACTATGTTCCGCCTGGCTCCTACCTCTCCGCTTAATATGCCTCGCAGTATCTTAGCATTTTGCCTGGCTGTTCCTCCCTTAATTTGGGTCATGCTTGCCTTCATAAACCCAAAATCATCAGGAGAAACTTCATAAGGTGGCAATACCCTATGTTGATTGACATCCCACACCAGAGATTTCCTGCTGATTGAAATTTCATCCATGCCATCTACGCCATGTACCACCAGGGAATGTTCTGTGCCCAGGCGGTGGAGAACGAAGGCAATCCTCTCTCCCAGTTCCTTAGAGGGAACACCGATGACCTGAAACTTGGCTTTGGCAGGGTTAGTAAGGGGACCGAGAATATTAAACACGGTACGAATTCCAATTTCGCGTCTGGGGGCAGTGGCATATCTCATCGCTGGGTGGAAGATAGGAGCGAACATAAAACCGATGCCTACTCTTTCCAGACATTGAGCGACAGCTTCAGCCCCAAGCTCAATCTT
>JAUWQP010000038.1 GCA_030611015.1 Chloroflexota bacterium
GTGCCGCGGCAGAAAAGAGGATACCATGCTTCACCTCATTGGACACCGCTCGGGTAGCAATAGGAGCGCTGGCAGATAGCAGCCAAATTTTCAACGTTCAACCCCTCAGGGAGTATCTAAAGAGAAAACGGTAAAAATGCAAAATGTAAAAATCAGAAATGGGCATTAAGCAAACCACAGAATTTTTACTTTTAATTTTCGACTTTTGATTTTTAAGCTTTAACATGGAACAATCCTTGTGCACCATAACTTCTAATGTGGAGGTCATGTCCAGCATACACCTCATGTGGATTGAGGCGCCAGATATAGCGGTGGCAGCTCAGCCGGGGCAATTCATCACAGTGCGGTGTGGAGATTTTACATTACGTCGCCCTTTCAGCATTCATCAAGTTTCATCCCGAGAGATCGCCCTCCTGTTCAAGGTAACGGGCAAAGGCACCCTCTGGCTTTCACAGCAACAGAAACGTGACAGGATAGACATTCTATGCCCTTTGGGCAGGGGTTTTAGTATCGAACCGGGAGCAAGGAACTTGCTGCTGGTGGCGGGGGGAATTGGCATTGCTCCGCTCGTTTTCCTGATGCAGTATGCTGTGTCACAGCACCAGATAACTTTAATTCATGGGGCGAGCACCGCTGCTCAGCTCTATACCGAGCGCTCTCAGCCGACAGCTATCAGCTATCAGGGAGTCCAATTCGTTCCAGTCACCGAGGATGGCAGCATGGGCAAGAAAGGCATGGCCACGGATATTCTGCCTGGTTTCTTAGACCGGGCTGACCAGGTGTATGCCTGTGGTCCGTTGGAGATGTATAAGGCAATGGCGGAGATGTCATCTCGAGCGAAGCCAAGTAATCTCAAACTAAGAAAATGTCAGGTCTCCCTGGAGGTGAGGATGGGGTGTGGTTTTGGAGCTTGCTATAGCTGCACTATAAATACCAAGAAAGGCTTAAAACAGGTATGCCGTGATGGACCTGTATTTGAATTAGACGATATTATATGGCAGGAGGTAAGAATATGACTGTAGTCACTAAAGACATCACCCTTCAATCAAAAGGTAATTGCGATATTATCGATATAAC
Source organism: Chloroflexota bacterium (assembly GCA_030611015.1). GTDB lineage: Bacteria > Chloroflexota > Dehalococcoidia > GIF9 > AB-539-J10 > RBG-13-51-36. The sequence goes on from JAUWQP010000038.1 coordinate 1,078, forward strand.
CCCTCAGGTGGCAAAGAATGTAGAGGAATCTGGGGTTAATAGCGGAATAGTCACTTTGTTTATAGTCGGTTCAACAGCCGGAATAACCACCATAGAGTATGAGCCAAATCTAGTTTCCGATTTTAAGAATATGTGGGATAGGGTGATACCCCAGAATATTCCTTATGAGCATAATAGAACCTGGGGAGACGGGAATGGCCATTCCCATGTGCGTGCTTCCACACTCGGAGCTTCACTGATAATACCTTTTGTGAATAAGAGGTTAACCCTGGGCACCTGGCAGCAGATAGTTTTCGTTGATTTTGACAACCGCCCAAGGTCCAGAAAGCTTACTCTTCAGATATTAGGTGAATAAGCGTATATCAAGTGTCAGTTAAGTTCTGTCCCCCACTGTCCCATTTCCCTGAAGCTGAACAGCTACTCTGATAGGCAGATACCTTGCAAGACTTCATTTTGTTTTGGTGAAGACTTTCAGGTCATAAGTCAGATATTTACACCTAATATCATACCATTCTTTATACTCAGAATTCTGCACTAACCGGCAAAGACGTTGTAGTATAAAGTAACATGTTCCCAGAGCAGGCCTCGTGCGAACATTAAGTTGATTCGATGTGACAAAGATACCGTTATTTTTCATAATTTTGGTTATAGACATTAGATAATGTATCAACTCCAGTTGAATGAACAATTCAGGGAACAAATAGTAAAGCAATTCACTTTGGATAATAACATCAAAGGTATTTTCTGGGAAATGGGCCTGCTTGAATAGTTCTATTATGTCTGCTTCAATAATGTTTACATTCTGGCAACATTTGCAATTTTCTTTCGCCCTCTTAACGGCAGTTTTTGATATATCTATACCCAATATGCTGGCCTCTGGAAACGCTCTTGCTAGCATCAGTGTATGAGCCCCCTCGGCACATCCTATTTCGAGAATATTCTGAGGGTGAAGAGCATATTGTTTGACAGCTTCTATCTGCCTGACGTATTTCCCCTTTTCGTATTCACATGAGAAGTACCTCCAAGGATCTTCCTTCGTAAAGATTTCTTCAAAATACCTTCTGCCGAATATCATATTGATATCTCCACAATTTGAGAATCATGCTGATTAGCCTTGTGTCGCTCGATATAAGGCTACTTCCTTCAATGTTACAAACCTTGCCCCTGTAGTATGTAGATAGCTTATTGTCCTGTCTAGCCTGTTCAATGCCTTGTCCCCAGTGGCAAATCTCAGGTCGAATCTAGCATTCGATATTTCAACCACTTCCCAGGGATGGTAATCCAGGACGACCAAGGGCAAGAAGCAAAGACATAGACTTAGCACTTGTCGGGAAAGCCAGAAAGGCAAATGAAGAAGGGTAGATGGTAAGGTATTAGGAATCTCTACAAGGCTGGAGCAGCTTTGTCGCGGGGCCCGCTTATAGCTCGCTTTCGAAGCATCGTAGACGTATCCAATCTCTTCTAAGATGGCCAGGGTTTGCACGGTAAATTTGAAATTCGGCGCTTTGAATCCCAGAGGCTTTGTCCCCGTTATCTTTTGCAAAATCTCTGTTGCCTTCTGAATCCGCTGCCGTTGCTCGTCTACAGCCAACTTATCAAACCTTTCGTGCTCATATCCGTGACACGAAACTTCATACCTTTGAGAAATCTCAGCAATAAGTTCAGGAAATCTTTCTGCAGCTAGTCCCGTTACAAAAAAGGTAGCTGGCACATCATGTTTGGCAAGAACTTCTAGCATTAATGGTAACCCTTTTTCTACACCCTGCCACGTGTTGAGAAAGGGCGCAGCGTCTTGCTCAACGTCAATAGTGAGAGCAACTCGAGGCATTCTCTTGTAACACTTCTTCATAAACTCGGAGTGTCCGCTCGGCAGCTATTTCCCAGGTAAACCTCCTAGAGGTTGCTACGGCGTTCTTGCTAATGGTCTTTGCTAGCTCCCCATCTTGAATCAGACGAATTATTGCCTTTGCCATAGCGATATCATCTCCTGGAGGATATAGAAGCGCATTGAAGCCATCTTGAAAAACTTCGGGAACTCCACCTGCGTTTGAGCATACTACTGGCACACCTGCAGCCGAAGCTTCCAGCAATGCCAGCCCGAAAGATTCCAGCTTAGATGGTAAAACAAAAACATCAGCCGCTGCCATGAGTTGAGCGACTTTTTCTTTTGCCAGTCCTCCCACCATGAATACTGAATTGGCAATGTTCAAGCCCCTGATCTGGCGAGACAGATTATCCTGTTCCCGACCGGAGCCGGCGATAGCCAGCTTGGCATCTGAAACGACTTTCAATACCTTGGCAAAGGCTGATATGAGCAGATTTGGGTTTTTCCGCTTGATCAGACGCGACGCTGTCACTACAAGAGACTCGTCACCAACGCCCAGTTCCTCTCGCATTACCAAAGCATCTACGTTTCCATTGAAGCATGCTAGATCAACACCATTTGGGACAACGGTTATCTTTTTTTCAGGACAGCCCAACAAACAGCAGAAGCGCGCCGATGCCTTGCTTACAGCTATTAGGCGATCAGCCCTTCTGAGTGCCAAGCCCATGGGGCGCTGCAGGAATATTGAAAAAGGTGAGTCCATCACTGTATGGCAGGTCAGGACACAAGGGATTCGGTGTCTGTGCGCCAAAGGAATCACAATTAGCGCCATAGGAGAATAAATGTCCAATCCATGGACCACATCGAATTTCCCATCCAAGATATATTTATAGCAGTGGCGAAAAACTAATGGTGAGGCGGCACGGTGGGAATTATTCAGCACCAAACCTTTCACTCGTTTGATTTTAACCCCAGCAATTTCTTCCTCTTCGGGTTGACCAGGACGCGCATGTGTGACCACCACGGCCTCTATACCTAACTTAACCAACTGAAGACTTAACTCGAAAGCATAATGAGGGGCACCACCTATATCAGGGTAATAATGGTCACCAACTAATGCTACACGCATCTTTACTTAGTTTTATCCCCGATTTATCAGGACCGGTTTTGTTGCTATCTTGACTCCCAGATAGGAAAAGACTCCAGCCCCTACTATGGTGCTCAGAACAAACGAGATTCCTCGCTCAATCACTGTTGCTGCCATTGCCACATCTAGAGGAACACCAAAAAGGGTAAAAACCGAAATTAATGACCCTTCAATAAGGACTAAGCCGCCTGGTAGAAATGGAATAAGCCCAACGATAGTGGGAAGTGTTGAGGCAACCAAGAGCATGGAAATTGAAGGATGACAGCCCAAGGCTAGGAATATGATGTAAAGTCGAAAAACGTCAAGCACCCAAAGTAATAATGCCAAACTCCCTATCAACAATGCCTTTTTCCATTTATCTATCGTAGTATAAGAACTGGAATAAAAACTCTCAATTCCTTCTATTATTTCTTGAGCATTCCCGCCCTTTCCAAACCAGCGGAGAACACGGCTTGTAATCCTGCTTACCCCTTTGACTGCAATCTTTCTCTTCAAAAAGAGGCGCGGAATAAAGACTGCTCCGAGAGCGGCTAAAGCCCATGCTGCTATAAGAATCAAGCTTAACTGGAGTGACCCTTTCCCAAATTGCAGAAGCAAACCCGCCATTAAAAACGAGACAACGACCAAGGGAGTAAGAGCATGCTCACCAACGGAAGCAGCCATAGCTGACGAATAACTCGTATTCTCCAGCTTATGCAGCATATAAACTCTTCCAAATGGGTCGCCACCAACACGTGCGAAAGGAGTAATATTATTAAGGAAAATGGCTGCGCAAAGTATCAGATAACGAGTACCTAAGCTTGTCCTGCAATTTACGAAAGAAAGTGCCGTTTGCCAGCGGATGGCCCAAATCCCCACACTAAGAAAATATATGGCTATAGCTGATGCGATAAGTGAGTGGTTGGCACTCCTGACGACTTCTAACATCTGATAAAGGTTCTCACGCGATAGAAACCATCCAGCCAGTATCATAAGAACAATAGCAAGGGCTATCAAGAAAACCGACTTACGCAGGTTTATCTTTGGCTTATACTCATTACTCATGCTGACACCGAACTTGCAATCGGCGCCAAACCTTGGCAGCAGCCCGTCAAAAATATGAACAGCATGTGACTGAGATGGAGCCCGAACCAACGCCAACACTTAAGAGCGAATTTTGTCACTGTGTTTATCAGTTTTAGTCGCCAAACCTATTTTGCCGCATATTATAGCTTGCTTCAGTAATTCATGGAAGGGGATGAATTAAATCATCAAAAGTCTGATCCAGAGAGCATTGCCGCACATCTCAGATTTGCATCAGAAATACTCATCGCTGCCACTATTATTGTATGTAGTCAGTACCAGAAAGATTGTTCTTCAGATATCAGGCGAGTAAGCAAAATTACAGCGTCAGATATTCAACGTCATAAACTTCTGAATATCTTGCTTCCTCTCTGACCGGGTTGTCAGTGGAAGTGAAAACTGCTAGATTTATGCCAATGGCTTACCGTCGCATAGTGGCTAAATTCGGCACGAGCCTCCTTACCTCGGGCACCGACCATCTCGACTTGCAAGTTATGTCCACCTTGGTGGAGCAGATAACTCGACTCCACCGCCAGGGGAAGGAGATAGTAATAATCTCTTCAGGCGCTATTGCCTCGGGGAGACAGAAGCTTAAAGAAATTCCAGAACGCAAGAACACTCCTTTCAAACAAGTTCTTGCTTCGGTGGGCCAAAGCCATCTCATGTATACCTATGAACAACTTTTCAGTAAATATGATATAACCATAGCCCAGGCATTGCTCACGAAGGAAGACCTCTGTGACCGCAGTGGCTATCTTAATGCCCGCAATACCTTACTAGCCCTTATTGAGCTTGGTATAATCTGCATTGTCAATGAGAATGATGTCGTTGCCATTGAGGAGCTTGAAGGGTTCAAATTCGGGGATAACGATAATCTTTCCGCCATGGTGGCTAATCTGGTTGATGCCGACCTTCTGGCACTGCTCACCGACATCGGCGGCTTGTACACTGCCGACCCTCGCTACAACCCTGAAGCTCAACTTAGCCGCCGGGTGGACAAGATTGACGCCGAAATCGAACGCATGACTAGCGACACGGCCAGTCGCCAGGGAGTTGGCGGCATGGCCACCAAAATTGAAGCAGCCAAACTAGCTACTGCTTCGGGTGTAAACGTGGTCATTGCCGATGGGCGAGAACCTGACATACTGGTGAGGATGAGCCAGGGAGAAGATACAGGTACTTTCGTTCCCGCGCAGGTGAACAAGATGGAGAGTAAAAAGAGGTGGATGCTCAGCGGGCTGGCTTCCAAAGGCAAGGTCACGGTGGACAAAGGCGCTGTTTTAGCGCTTAAGGAGCAAAATAAAAGCCTGCTCCCTGCGGGAGTTATAAGAGCGGGGGGCGAGTTTCAGCGCGGCGATATTGTGGATATCCTGGACAAGCAGGGTAAATGCATTGGCTATGGAATTTCCAATTATAGCTCTTCTGATTTAGCTATCATCGGAGGGAAGCACTCCGACAAAATCCTCGGTCTCCTCGGCTACGATTATGGCGACGAAGCGGTTCACAGAAACAATATGGTGATAGTGTGAACAGCATGGATACATTGAAAACCAACGTTTTGTATTATGGCGATAATCTGGAAATCTTACGGAAGTATATCCCTGACAACTGTATTGATTTAATTTACCTAGACCCGCCCTTTAACAGTAAGAAGGATTACAACATCCTGTTCAAGGAAAACGGCGGTGTTGAGTCCGAAGCCCAGATAAAAGCGTTCACCGACACCTGGCACTGGACTCAGGCCGCGGAGAATACCTATCATGATATTGTCACCAATGGGCCGCTAAAAGTAGGGCAGTTGATTGGCGCTTTACATGATGCCATAGGCCAGAACGATGTCATGGCATATCTGGTTATGATGACTGCCAGGTTAACAGAACTGTATCGTGTCCTCAAACCCACTGGCTCTCTTTATCTCCACTGCGACCCCACCGCCAGCCACTACATCAAGCTGGCGCTCGACCAGATATTTGACCCGGCTCATTTCAGGAACGAGATTGTATGGCGGAGAACTAACAGGAAAAGCCTTGCCTTTACAAGATTCGCATCAAACCACGACATCATTCTCAGATATAGTAAGTCAGATAAATGGATATGGAATCAGCAATATTTACAGCATGACCCCGAATATGTGCGTAAATTCTATCGGCATATAGAGCCAGAAACTGGCCGTCGTTACCGACTTGCTGACCTGACCAACCCGAACAAAAACCGACCAAATCTGACTTACGAGTTCCTGGGTGTAACACGTGTCTGGCGGTGGACACGAGAACGCATGCAACAGGCATATGAAAACGGCTTGATAGTCCAGAGCAAACCCGGAAAAGTTCCTGCATTGAAGCGATACCTTGACGAGCAGGAAGGTAATCTCATTGATGATATATGGGAGGATGTCCCACCGATTCAAGCACAAGCATCTGAGCGTCTTGGCTACGAAACTCAAAAACCCCTCGCTCTCCTTGAGCGCATCATTAAAGCAAGCTCCAATGAAGGAGACATAGTCCTTGATCCCTTCTGTGGCTGTGGCACAGCACTTGTTGCTGCTCAAAAACTGAATAGACGCTGGATAGGCATTGATATTACCCACTTAGCTATTACCCTGATGCGCAATCGTCTGCGAGATAGCTTTCCTGGCACTCAATTCGAGGTTATTGGCGAGCCGGTAGATTTGGCTTCCGCTAAGGCTCTAGCAAGGCAAGACCGCTACCAGTTCCAATGGTGGGCGCTTGGCCTGATTAAAGCCAGACCACTTGGCGAGAAGAAGAAGGGTGCTGACAAGGGAATTGATGGCGTCATTCAGTTCATAGATGACCCCAGCGGCAAGCCAAAGAGGGCGGTGGTCCAGGTAAAAAGCGGGCATGTGGGCGTCAATGCCGTTAGAGAGTTGAAGGCGGTGGCTGCCCATGATGCTTTAGGTATCTTTATTACTTTAGAGCCACCAACGGGGCCAATGCAGACCGAGGCAGTAAGCGCTGGCTTTTACCACTCGCCGGGCTGGAATAAAGACTACCCTAAGATACAGATATTGACCATAGAAGAGCTATTGCATGGCAAAGCTGTTGACATGCCGCCACAAACCCAAACAAGCGTTACTTTTGCCAAGGCGCCAAAGGTCTCAAAAAAGGAAGGGGAACAACTATCTATAGAGCAATAACTAGGAGATGCTATAGACTGGGAAAGGAAGGCTAGAGTTATGGATAAGTCAGATTTGCTATATGATATTGCAAATGCACAAAGTAAGGAGCAGGGTGAACACAGGCGACATCTTGATACAACAGCCACAGGTATTTTAGCCTTGTCTGGCGCATTGGTCGGTATGCTAGCCTTTTCTAAAGCCGATTGGGCTGGTTGGTCAGTTTTTCCCGTCGTTTTCGTCCTTCTAGCATTTGCTGGAGTAGCCACAACCGCTATTGGTTCACTTTGGCAACGCAAGTGGCATTTTCAGCCACCATTATCTGATTTGTGTAAATATATGGAATCTGGAGAATATGAAGATGAAGCGTTAGTCATATGGTCGGGTAAGCAAATAATGAGTGCCGTAGAAAATAATGAAAAGCCACTTAGCTCTAAACGTTCATGGCTGGGCTGGGCATACTTTTGCCTGCTAGCAGAGGTTATCGCATTCGGAATATTTGTATTGAGCGTTTCAACCTAACCTTTTCTCCCTGGTTTCCCTATCGGCCCTCTAATTTCAACTCTAGGAGGGGAATGAGGAGGCAATTTAGGAAAAGGCCTAGGCTGATTAGGTTTGTTTGCCATGATATAGGAATTGTACCATAAAAATGCACTTGATGCAACAGAACCCTGGCACAAGGAGTCCTAGAGGGGCTTCGCCTCTCTCACTATAATTAATTCCTCTTCCCCTTAATAAGGGGAAGAGGATAAAGTGGATAGGGTTACAATATAAAAGGAGTAGGAGTATGGAATCGGCCATGAAGGAACTAGAGGAAAAGGGAAGGGCAGCCAAGGCAGCTTCGAGGAAGCTGGCTTTCCTTTCTACCGAAGTTAAGAACAAGGCTTTGGTCGATATTGCTGAAGCTCTTATTGATAGAAAGGATGAAATCTTAGCAGCTAACAAAATTGATTACGAGGAGGCGAAGGCTTCGGGGATGAGGGAAGCCATGCTGGACAGGCTCATGTTGTCGCCATCCCGCCTGGAGGGCATGGCTCAGGACACAAAAACAGTGGCGGCGCTGCCCGACCCCGTAGGCGAGGTGCTTGAGACGCGAACTCTGCCCAATGGTCTGCAGATAAGCAAGAGGCGAGTCCCTTTGGGAGTCATCGGTGCGATATATGAGAGCCGCCCCAATGTTACCATAGACATATCAAGCCTGTGCCTTAAATCAGGCAATGCCGTCATCCTTCGGGGTGGCAAGGAAGCCATAAATTCCAACGCTGCCTTAGCCAAGGTAGCCCAGGAGGCCTGCCATCAGGCTGAAGTGCCAGACGGAGCCATTCAGCTTATTGAGTCCACAGAACGGGCTTTAGTGAACCAAATGCTCAAGATGAAGGGAATAATTGACCTGGTGATTCCCCGTGGCGGCGCTGGCTTGATAAAGCTTGTCTCGGAAAATGCTGCTATGCCCGTACTTACCGGCGGAATAGGTGTTTGCCATACCTACGTGGACAAGAGTGCCAACCTGAATAAGGCGGTGGCCATCGCTTACAACGCCAAAGTCCAGCGTCCCACCGTGTGCAATGCCCTGGACTGCCTTCTGGTTCATAAGGATATTGCCGAAGCTTATCTGCCTGCCATTGCCAAAGAGTGGGCCGAAGCCGGGGTGGAAATGCACTGCGACGAGCGAGCCCTGGCTATACTTAAGCAATGTCATTGCGAGCGAAGCGAAGCAACCACCCCTCCCCTGAAGCTGGTCCCGGCTGTCAACGAGGACTGGGGGAAGGAATATCTGTCGTTAAAGGCTGCTATTAAGGTGGTTGATTCTCTGGACGAAGCTTTAGAGCACATTGAGAAATATGGCTCAGGGCACTCCGAAGCTATCATTACCGAAGACCATTCGGCAGCAGCGCGCTTTCTCAATGAAGTGGATGCCGCCTGTGTCTATGCCAATGCCAGCACCCGTTTCACTGATGGGAGCCAGTTTGGATTAGGTGCCGAGATAGGCATAAGCACCCAAAAATTTCACGCCCGTGGTCCTATGGCTTTAAAAGAGCTAACCAGCTATAAGTGGATTATCCAGGGCAACGGTCAGGTCCGGCCCTAGGTTCCGCGTCATTAAAACAGCAGCATCACGAGACCGAGCCGTGGATTCTCAGAAGTTCGGCTCGAGAGAGCCAGACTGCCTTAACCTTTATGGAATTACGAGAAGGAATAAGCTTCGTAAGCCAGGGGACGCGATGGGCTTGCATCAGTGCGGCGATGTGAAGTCGCGCCAGCTTCGTCCTTAGAGTGTTCGGCAAATCTATGACCTGGAATCCCAACCGTCCAGCGTGAGTATGAAAGGCCGTCCAACCGTACACTGCCACGATGGCACCATATTTCCCATCGGCTACTTCCCTGGCCAGGAGCTGCAAGCCCTCCTTTGAGTAGGAGACGAATCTCCGTGGGAAAACCTTCTTCCCCAACCCCGAGTTTGACCTCATTTTCTCATTAATCCAGGCATTATTGAAGTGGAGTTTAATGACAGGATCGCCGGGCTTAACCTCACAGCCATTCGATAGCTTGACGGTGCAGTTCTTGTGACGTCTTAGCTCAACGCAGATGAGGCTGTTTCTTTCCCGAGGCTTGATACCAAGGGCTGTTGCGTGAACTCTGTTTATGATGGGCAACATAGCTCGTATAATAGTTCTTAATAAGTAAGATGCCATGTATCACCTTGGGGACTCATTTTCACCATCCAATCACGCCGCTTCTGCAGGCATAACTTTGTGGAACGCCCGGCAGTCCAGCCACCAATAACCTGCGGCTATCGCACTGTCTGGTTTACGTTGGAGACGATATTCTTCCACTTACCCATATTAGGCGAGCGGTCTTCCAGCGTGGTCACCAGTTCGACACGGATAGATGGGCATGTAACGCCCAGGGTGTGTAACTTCTGCGCCAGTTGTTCCCTGACACTACAAGCTATGTCTCCATTCCCTTCCTCAAACGTGAGTCGCAAGCAGATGCCATCCGGTTCATGGACCACCTGATACTGCCGTATACTCGCGAAGCTCTCCAGAACATTCCAAAAATGGACAGGATGAACGGCAACCTGCCTTCCTGCTCGACCTTGAAGATAGAGCACATCGTCATTCCTCCCGTTGATGGCAAGAATACGTCGGAACGGTAGTCCACACGGGCACGGCTCCGGAGCCAGTACCATCATGTCGGATATCTCATAGCGGATGACGGGCTGAGTGAAGCTGAATAGACTGGTAAACAGAATCTTATGCCCCAGGCTCCCGTCAGGCACAGGGCGGTTGTCCTCATCTACCACCTCAACAATGCCCAAATCTTCGAAGATATGCATCCCCTCGTCAAGGTTACACTCCATAGCGCGGAGTCCCTCTTGAGTGCCATAGATGTCAAAGACAGAACTTTGCCACACCGCCTGGAGCTGCTTTCTCAATTCCTTGCTCAGGGGTTCGCCGCCACCAGCGACAATACAGGGATTGATATGCAATCGCCCCTGAAGCTGCTCGGTCACGAGCAGCCCAAGCATGGATGGAAACCCTCGAAGGATGTAGGGTTGAAGGAGATTTAACCGCTGGACCAACTCATCAATAGGGGCAGTAGCCGGTAGCACGTGATAACGGTAAAGGCCGATATCCATGCTCAGGGGGAGACGATAACTATCGTGAAGAGGGCTGGGAGAACCGATGGTAACAATCTTGGGGCGCCTTGTTGAGAAGGGTACCACTCCCATCATACTTGCGATCCGCATGCTTGCCGCCTCCTGAATACTCCATTCTCTTCGATTGAATACTATCACCGTTTTCTGCCCGGAGCTGCCCGCCGTAGTAAGCACACGATACTCACCCAGGTAGTATTCATCCCCGGCAACGTGGGCCATATGTTCCTGTAGCTGAGAGAGACGCAACCGAGGGTCAGTGACAATTTCGTCGAAGTGTTCCATGTAGGTTTTTTTGTTCATGATTGGGAAGTCATGAAGAGCATAGGGCTGACTCAACCTGAGTGTGTTGCATAGCTCGCGGTAAAAAGGAGACCGTTGAGTTGCCCGATCAAGAAGCTCAGCTAACCGGCGCTTCTGTAGCTCGTCAAGCTTGGTGCGGGGCCAACACTCGTGCCTGATTAAGGCTTGACGATAAGCGATAGCTCGAGCCAGGTCTTCTAAGCGACGCAACCTGTCCGGTTTGTTCATGCAGCATTATCCTCGAATTATCTTAAGGAGCTCATATCATTTTTATCCCCCAAGCATTCATCAGCCCTAGATAATCCTCGGTTTTTAAAAAGCTACATCGTTATACTAGGTATTTTACATTATAAACTGGGCAATATTTGTTGTCAACAGTATCGAGAATTTTACACTGAAAATCACTGCTACCGGTGTAACGGACTATTAGAGGAGCAGGCTGGGAATACTTCCTAAGACTAATCTTCCTTCTTAGGAAAATCTGGTAAAGGGTTCCCAAAATACACTTTGGTATGGGGCCAGGGTATTTCTATACCCTCGGCATCAAAGGCTTTCTTGAGGCGAAGCCGCAACTCCCCCATCACCGCCCACTGCTGAATGGGTTTAACATCCCCGAGAATCTTGATCTCTATTCCGGAGTCGCCCAGATTATCTACCCTCTCGACCTTGGGAGGGCTGATAATTTTCTCACGCCATTTTTCATCCTCAGCGAGTGCTTTGCCTACGCGATTTATCACGCTTATGGCATGGTCGAGGTCAGTGTCATATGCTACCGAGACATTGAGATTGACCCTGGAAAAGTGCCTGGTGAAGTTGCTGGCTGTCCTGATCTCGCCATTGGGTACATGATGGACTATACCATCGAGGTCACGGAGCACCGTCTTTCTCAAAGTTACTTGCTCCACCAGCCCAGCAATATCGGCTACCCTGGCAACATCACCCACCCTGTACTGGTTCTCCATGATAATGAACATGCCAGCAATGAGGTCCCTTATCAAGTACTGAGCGCCGAAGCCGAGGGCTAGGCCGGCGATGCCGAAGCCAGCCAAAACTGGCGTAATGTTTACTCCCACCTCATCTAGGACCATCATTATAGCAACTATGCCAATGAATACCCGCCCCACCCCAGTCAGGACACCTACAAGCGTGTCTCTCCTTTTCTTGATGCCTTCCTTGCTTTCACCCTTGGTCGTCACCATGAGACGGCACACAATAGGCGGGAGAAACTTATTTAAGGCGAACCACAGCACAGCTCCCACTACCACTATGACAAGAATGCGGATGCCATGGTCTATCAACCAGCTAACTACGGTGGCCCAACTCAATTCCGGCATTTGCTACCTCCGTTGCTCTACACTTTCTGCATAGATTAACTCTATATTATTTTAAACATATTGCCCACTTGATTATATTGGGACAAGCACGGAAGAAATTTTAGCATATCCCTTGTCTTTTTTCTCAGCTCGAATGGCTGATTCAAACTTTTGAATCTCAGGTCTACCTACATGTGTACGATTATTTGATGCCGATTGCTAAGCTTAATTACTCGTATTGTCCTGTATCGATTATCTGAATACCGGGAGGTTGTGGAAGGGTTTCGCAACAGGCTAAACTTCACAACGCTTTGGATAGATGCTAGAATTCAAAATATGCAGGCACATGAAGGTGAGGTCTAGCTAAACGAGTGCTACACGCCTGCATTCCGTCAGCTACGGAGGGCACTGTTATGGCACAAATTACATATGATTATTTTGAAAAAGTGGACATGTGCACTGGCAAAATTACCCAAGTTGAGGATTTTCCTAAAGCCAGAAGACCAGCCTATAAACTATGGATACACTCTGGCACGCTTAGAACCAAGAAATCCAGTGCTCAAATCACGAGACTTTACCGCAAGGACGACCTTATAGGCAAGCTGATTATAGCCGTAGTAAACTTTCCACCACGGCGGATTGCCGATTTCGAATCTGAAGTCCTGGTACTAGGCATGGTACTAGGCAATAATGAAGTCGTGTTAGTCCAACCAGATTGCGATGTTCCGCTGGGGGAAAGGGCCTTGTAACATTTTGAGCCCGATTTTTACCTGATTTTAATCATGCTCATGGCCTACTAACCGTTCTTTATTTGACAAAGGGTTGCCTGTTTTTTTAAGCTAAGTTCAAACTTTCGGAGGTAAAGGAGGCAACGATGGGATATACATTACAACCGAATACCGGCTATTTGATGCCGGCAAGCTTTGGCCCGGTAAGAAGGCAGGACACACTCCACTACCAAGAAGTAACACGGCTATCTATCTCCTACGTAACCGAAAAGGATGCCCTGGCAGCGCTGCTGCCGGAGCCATTCGAACCCGCTGACGAATCTGCGGTAACAGTATATTGCCAAGTGGGTAGAGGAGTCGATTTAATGGCTGGGGGAGGCTATAACAATATAGGAATTAACCTGGCAGCAGTCTTCAACGGAAAGAAAGACCTCGTTGCCGGGCTCTATGCGGCTGTATTGTGGGAAAACGACACCTTCCCAATACTCATCGGCCGTAAGCTATTGGGAGCACCCACGCTCTATGCTGAAATCCTCGACCCATGGCTTGAGGGCAACAACTGGCGCTTTTACTGCTCCAGGTAATGACCATGAAATGACTATACCATAAGCATCCTTTGGCTCAAAATAAACAGATAAGGAGTGGAAACGATGAAAAGGAAACTGCATAAACAAGAAATGATAGACATAGTAAAAGGAGCAACGTTCCTCGGAGCAGGCGGAGGTGGCTCCCCAAAAGTCGCCTTGCCGATTGCAGAGCAAATAAGAGAGGCTACACTGGTTAAACCAGAGGATATATCAGACAATAGTAATGTAGTCGTTATGGCTGGAGTGGGTTCTCCTGTTGTATCTGTTAGTGTGGGGTATAGAGGAGAATTGATACCTGCTCTTGAAAGATTTGAGGAGGTAGTCGGCAAGAGGATAGACTACATCGTGCCTCTTGAAACAGGCGCTGCTAATATTTTGAAACCTCTCCATGCGGGAGCTGTAAAGGGCCTGCCTGTAGTTGATGGTGATGGGGCGGGAAGAGCAGTACCAGAACTTCAGGAGACCATGTTTTATATTCACGGTATCCCGATTACACCACTCTCCGTAGCAGATTCGGAGGGGAATTCTGCTATTTTGTATCCAGTGGATGCTTACATGGGTGAAAAGTTGGCCAGGGCTGTAACCACGGTATTTGGCGGCATTGCTGGGCTTGTCTGCCAGCCAATGACGGGAAAACAACTTAAGGAGGCAGTGATACCAGACACATTATCAATAGCGGAAAGGGTGGGGAAAGCAATAAGAGAAGCAAAAGAATGTATGCGAGACCCTGTTGGGGCAGTAGTAGAAGCTACAGGTGGTACTATATTGGCAAAAGGGAAGGTTGCCAAGAAGACAGAAGAGGTTAAGGCAGGGTTTGATTATGGGAGGGTCTTTCTAGAGGACATCATAGTAGACTACAAAAATGAGAACATGATTGCCTGGAGAGGTAGTAAACCGATCATCATGGTGCCAGATTCAATTTGCTGGCTTACTACAGACGGAGAGCCCCTAACAAATGCCGATGTAAAAGAAGGTTTAGAGGTAGCAGCGATAGGTAAAAGGGCGCATGAAAAGTGGAAAACGCCTCAAGGCTTTAAGCTATTTGGCCATATTCTTGAGAGTATTGGTTATAAGGGAGGATATATTTCCTTTTGAGGAATGGAAATAGAAGGATAGTGAGATATGAAGATGAGCCTACTGGGCATATTCGGCAGTCCGAGGATACCTAGAGTTCGAGCCTCACAGCCCCCATTTTGTTTTGTCTTTTTTTAGACTAACGCACCCAATAATAATTGCCAATAAACCTACTTCTGGGCATACGCCAAAATAGAACAGAACCATTTTACATCGCTGCAATTAATGTTAATCTTTCCTATGAACCATTAACAGTCTGCATTACCTCCCCATTGCCCTTCCTAATGTATGGCTTCTCCTTTAGCAGTTGTTCCTGTAGTGCCTTCAAGGATGTTCCTTGTGTGTGCAATTTAGGCATAATGCAGCCCGCCGTATAGCTGCATCCCTGGAGAAGTTTGCCACTGAATTCAGATGACCTTCTACCCCTCGATAACTTCTTTGGTGCTGGGAACCCTACCGAGGAGTCTTTCATCAATACAGGTGGCTGTATCCAGGGCTCGGCCCAGGGCTTTGAACAGGGCTTCGGCTTTGTGGTGGTCGTTGATGCCGCTGAGCACTTTGGTGTGCAGGTTAATCTTGGCTTCGGAGGCGAGGGAGACCAAGAAATGGCGGACTAAATCAGCATCCATATCACCTATGCTAGCTTCGTCGAAGTCTCCTTCGATTACGTTGTAAATTCTACCCCCGATATCTACAGCTACCGCTGCCAGAGCTTCATCCATAGGCACAATAGCATGTGCCATACGCACAATGCCCTGCTTTTTCCCCAATGCCTGGTTAAAAGCTTTGCCCAGGGAGATAGCCACATCCTCTACTACGTGGTGCTGGTCGGGTCCCGAGGCTGAGATTTTAATGTCAAATACTCCGTGCTGAGCTAGTTGGCTAAGGAAGTGGTCGAACATCCTTATGCCGGTGGTGATTTGAAATTGTCCGCTGCCGTCAATGTTAAGTTCCACCTTGACATTTGTCTCAGCGGTCTCACGAATTACTTTTGCTTTTCTTTCAGCCATGTTTAACCTCCTTTAATGCCTTAACCAAGGCATCAGTGTCCTCAGGTCTGCCCACACTGATTCGCAGGCAATCTTTCAATAGCGGAGTGCCAAAATAGCGAACAAAGATGCCTCTCTTCCGTAGTTGTTGCCAGACTTCTTCGGCCTTTCCTCCGGACAGAGAACAGAGGATAAAGTTTCCCTGTGCTGGGTAAGGCTTTAGCCAACCCACTTCCTTTAGTTCGCCAAATAATCGTTCCCGTTCCATAACTATCCTGGCGACATTGGCACGAAGATACTCTATATCGGCCAGGGAAGCCAACGCCGCAGCCTGGGCTGCGGCGTTGGCGTTATAGGGCTGTTTAATCTTCATCAGGTAATCAGCAATTTCTACGGGGAAAAAACCATAGCCTATCCTTAAGCCAGCCAGCCCGGCCCATTTGCTGAAGGTGCGTAAAACTATCAAGTTAGGGTAAGAGGGCACCAGGTTAGCCACGGTTATATTGCTGAATTCAAAATAGGCTTCGTCCACAACAACAATTTTCCCAGTCCCAACAAGCTCCATAATTTCCTTCTCGGTGGCGGTGTCGCCGGTGGGATTATTGGGCGAGGCGACAAAGATGACTTTCGTTCTCCCGGTCAATGCCCTCTTTATGCCATCCACATCAAGGGTAAAATCTTCGGTCCGGGGCACATCAACCACCCTACCCCCGCAAACATCCGTGCTAAAGGGATACATGCCGAATGTCGGCGGACAATTGATAACCTCGTCTCCGGGCTTGAGGAAAAGCCTGAGGATAAGGTCAATAAGCTCATCGCTGCCCATGCCGCAAACAATGTGCTGGCGGCCCAGACCAGTATATTTCTCTAAAGCCTTCCGCAGCTCTCTTTGCTCCGGGTCAGGGTAATTATGATAATAGGGATAAGTGTCTAGAGCTTGATAGACCTTTGGAGAACAACCATAAGGATTCTCGTTACCATCAAGCTTTATTATTTTACCCGAAGGCAA
>JAUWQP010000044.1 GCA_030611015.1 Chloroflexota bacterium
CTCACTTTGACCTTGAAATTGCCAATATAGCCTGAAACCTCCTCCACTTCGCTTGAGGTCATTAATTCAATATTAGGATGGTGACCGACGTCGGTCATCTTTGGTGTGAGAATGCATTCCGAACAGTCCAAAGTTGGGAAGGTCCTATCGAGCTGGATCATGTGTCCGCCGATGGATGGGTCGCGTTCCACCAAATAGACTTTCTTACCCCCATCAGCAATATCTAAAGCAGCCTGAATGCCAGCGATGCCCCCACCAACAACCAAGACATTAGGATTAACTGGAACCTCCTTAACCTCTAGAGCTTCATGCCAGTAAACACGCCTTACTGCGGCACGCACGAGATCCTTGGCTTTCTCTGTAGCTCGCTTCTTTTCTGTAGCATGGGGCCAGGAGCAGTGCTCCCGGATGTTAGCATGTTCATACAAATAAGGATTTAGCCCAGCATCCTGACAAGCCTTACGAAATGTAGGCTCATGCATTCTCGGCGAGCAAGAAGCAACCACAACTCGATTGAGCCCTAGCTCTTTGATGTCCTTCTTTATGAGATACTGCCCTGGATCAGAACACATATACCTGTAGTCACGAGAAATCACTACATTAGGTAGAGTTCCAATATACTTGGCCACCTCTTCCACATTCACTACTCCAGCGACGTTTAAGCCGCAATGGCAGATGTAAACACCAATCTTTACCTCTTCCATTTTGTTTGATTCCTCCATTATTACATTGCCTCAGCAATAAGCTCAGCGATATCTTTAACCTGTATAGTATCTGACTTGCCTGTAGAGAGCACACTATCCCTGTAGTTGAGGAATCAGTAAGGGCAAGCTAAGGCTATAATATCAGCGCCCCTTTCAACCGCTTGCTCTACCCTTATATCAGAGAACCTTTCTCCCTTCAGCGTATCCATCCAGATTCTACCGCCGCCGCCACCACAACAAAGACCATCCTCACGAGCATCGGGAAATTCTATTAATTCCAAGCCGGGAATACTTTGCAAAACTCTCCTTGGCTCATCATAGACCTCATTGTGTCTCCCCAAATAGCAGGGGTCGGAATAGATGACCTTTTTGTTCACCTTCTTAGAGAGCTTCAATTCCCCCTTTTCTATAAGTGAAGACAGGTATTGTGTAATATGAATGACTTCAAATTTCCCTCCAAGCTCGGGATACTCATTTTTGAAAGTGTGGTAGCAGTGCGGTGAGGAAACTACCACGGTTTTGACACCATTACTGGCAAAGAGATTAATATTGTTTTGAGCCAGACTTTGAAACGTATCTTCATACCCGGCTTTTCTAATTGCCTCGCCACAGCATTTTGCTTCAGTGCCTATAAGGCCGTAATTAATCCCAAGCTTATTGAAGATTGTGGCGGTAGATCGAGCCACTGTTTTTACATCAGGGTCATAGGATGGAACACAGCAAGGGAAATAAAGTATCTCGGTACCCGAGGAAAAACTTTTCACCTTAAGCTCTTTGGCCCAGTCATCTCGCTTTTCCGTTGCCTCACCAAATGGATTACCTACGCCAGCGATGTTCTTAGCTGAGATTCTCAGGGCATCAGGGACAACGCCGATGCCCAGGCCAGCTACGGCCCGGCGCACAGCCCTCATAACATCAATTATCTCCACACCTCGGGGGCAGCGTTGAACACAAGCTCGACAAGTGACGCAGGTCCAGACATCCTCGCTGCCAAAATCAATTGTCCCAAGCTGAGCTTCATGCATGATGCTACGAACGACAAAGTTTCGGACCAAATTCCAGGGACAAATAGCAGTGCAAAGACCACATTGGTAACATAATTTGAATGGTTCGCCACCAGCCTCGAGTATCACATCTGTAGCTTCTTTGTAAGGACTTGATGTTTCCACTTTAATTCTGCCATTTCAAGAGTTGGCACCAAAAAGAGGCAGCCACAGTAAAGACCTTGTAGCTACCCTCTTTACCCATAACGTAAATTGGAGCACAGGTTGGCAGTATAATAAACTACACCCCAAAAGGCAAATTTTTGCAGAATGACCAGGCATTCACTCCCTTGACGAATGCCTTGAAAGAATGATGTTCCACTCCTGAGCTATGATCCGGTGGGCGTGAGTCGTTTTGCCTGCATTGAGTCCCGATTCTGATGAGATGATGCACCGTAATGCCGCCAATGCCCGGCTCCATTGTCAGCTGAAGCAGCACTACCGGGAGCTACTGGCCCGGCATGAGTAAAGGGGGCAGCTGTCTTGTGAGACAGCTGCCCCCTTATGCCTACCAAACCTTTACAGTCTTTGCTGCAGTTCTCGCTAATTCAGTCCCTGTGACTTGATTGCTTTCTACTCAGGGCTTCCCGGCGGGCAGAGAGCTTGTCTAGCTTTCGCTCCAGCGCATCCTGCATGAGCTGCCCGAACTCGCAGGTTGCGCACTGAAAGACACGGGAGCAAAGTCTGTAGGAGACATCGCCATTGAGGGCATAACGGCAAAGCCTCTGAGGTCCTGGCATCTCCTTGAGCCTCTCCAGAGCCTCGTCGAGCTCAGAAGTGTCGCCGGAGGCCAACTTCTCCTGCATCATCTGGTCAAACTCGCAGGTCAGGCAGTCATAATTCTGGGTGCAGATACTGTAAGAGACTACTCCCATCTTTGCCCAAACACACTCCTTCACCTTCGCTACTTCTTCGACAGCTCCCCCTTTTTCAGCTACCCCAACCTCCGGATTCGCGATTGCTTCCTTAGTCCTCTGGACCCAGGTTCGAGTTTCTATGTGTCCCGGGGCGACCCGCAAGATGGACTGAAATTCCCTTAGTGCTTCCTTATAGTGGCCTGCCTTGAAGTAAGCCTGGCCTTGTTCCAGGTGAGTAGGGATCTCCTCTTCAGTTATTGTTGTAGCTTCTTCAACCTCGGCCTCCTCGGCTGCCGCGAGTTCCGCTGTGGCTTCCTCCGCCTTCCTTTCCTCAGGTCTTACCTCAACCTGAACCGGGCCCAGAACCTCCTGAATTTTCCTCTCCAGAGCATCGGGTTCAAAAGGCTTCACTATGTAATCAACGGCACCTATTTTCATCGCCTCCACGGCAGTTTCCACCGAGGGATAAGCGGTGATGACTATGCCCTTGATCTTCGGGTCTTTCTCAGTGGCTTCCTTCAACACCTCTAGCCCGTTCTTTCCCGGCAGCCTTAGGTCAAGAACTGCGACGCTGAACTCCTTCTTCGCAATCTTCTCCAGTGCCTCTTCACCTTCCTCAGCAGTCTCTACCTCATAGCCTACATCCTTAAGCCAGTCCCTGAGCGACTCACGCATGATAGCCTCGTCTTCAACGATTAATACTGGTTTCATTTCCTTATACCTCCTTTTCCTGTTTTTGTTTGGCTGAGGCCTCTTTCTTGCCCATTTTCAACCTCCCTTCACACTTTACTACTGCAATTTATGTGCCAACTTTTTCCTTCTTGTCGAAATCCTCTATCCTTAGTGCGGGCAATTTTCTTGCCGAAATAGAAGAACCCACCCTGGATTGTCCGAGTGGGTTTCTTTGCAGAGGCAGCAGGCTAAAGAATTAGTGCCTATGTAAGCTATGTAAAGAAAGTAGTCAGGTCCTGTTCATTTCCTTTACACCTAGGCCATACTCCCTTGCCTTTTTGTAAAGCGTCATTCTGCTGAGTCCGAGGATCCTGGCTGCGGCGCTATAGTTTTCGCCAGTTTCACGGAGGACATTCAATATGTGCCCCTTTTCCACTTCCTTAAGGCTTTTTCTGGGTGTAGCTGGAGAAGTCAACGACATGCTTTCCTGGGGCAGGTCGGCAGCGGTGATAATGCTGTCCTGGGCCAGGATGACTGCCCTTTCAACGGCATTTTTCAGCTCACGGACATTACCCGGCCAGTCATAATCAAGCAGAAATTCTATGGCATCGGGGGAGAATCCGGTAATCCCTTTCTGATTCTCCGAAGCAAATTTATTCAAGAAATGCTCAGCCAATAGAGGGATATCCTCCTTTCTTTCCCTCAGGGGTGGCAATTCGATGTTAACTACATTAAGGCGGTAATAAAGGTCTTCTCGGAATTCTTGCTTTTCTATAGCCTTTCTTAAGTCCTTATTAGTCGCTGAAATAACTCTTACATCAACTCTGAGTGGCTCATTGCCACCGACGCGAGTAAATTCTTTCTCTTCTAAAACCCTTAACAGGTGCACCTGGATATTGGCACTCATCTCGCCGATTTCGTCCAAAAAAAGAGTCCCCCCATTGGCAAACTCGAATTTGCCCTTCTTCTGAGTGTAGGCGCCGGTGAACGAACCCTTCTCGTGGCCAAACAGCTCGCTTTCCAAAAGGCTTTCCGGCAAAGCCGCACAACTAACGGCTATGAAGGATTTGTTGTGACGATGGCTCTGAGAGTGAATGGCACGTGCCACCAACTCCTTTCCTGTGCCGCTCTCGCCCGTGATCAATACTGTGGCGTTGCTTTTGGCTACGACCTTTATTAGTTCGATCACTCGCTGCATCTTAGAACTCTTACTGATGATATTCTCAAAACGGTAATGGTCTTCTAACCTTTGACGAAGGGAAAGGTTTTCCTCAACCAGTTGTTGATGTTTGGCCAATTTCTCGACTAATAATTCAGCCCTCTCAGGGCAAAAGGGCTTTTCGATGTAATCGAATGCCCCTTCTTTCATGGCAGTTATGGCGGTGGGAATGCTGCCGTAGGCTGTGATAATGATAACCTCAATCTGGGGCTGAATTTCCCTAGCCTTCCTCATCAACTCGATCCCATCCATCCCTGGCATCACCAGATCGGAGATGACAATCCCTGGCCTTTCTTTCTTGATAATCTCCAAGGCTTTAGGGCCATCTTCAGCAGCTACAACCTGATAACCAGCATCGCTGAGCCAATCGTGCAGCGATTCGCGGACGATAGCCTCGTCATCGACCACGAGTATTTTAATCTTTTTCATCGCTATAGGCTCGTAAGTAAACGCTGAAGGTGCTTCCCTTCCCCACTTCACTTTGCACCTTGATTGTCCCTTTGTGCCTCTCAATAATCCCGTGGGCTACTGCCAATCCTAATCCTACACCCTTTCCCCTTTCCTTGGTGGTAAAGAAGGGGGTAAAAAGCTTGGACAGATTCTCCCTGGGGATACCATAGCCAGTGTCTTGGACATCGACCTTGATTTGGCTATCCACCACTGATGCGCGGAGAGTCAGCCTACCTCCTTCAGGCATCGACTGGATAGCATTAAGCGTGAGATTGGTAAATATCTGCTGAAGCTGGTTGAAATCAGCCATAACATTTGGTAAGGAAGGGGTAAACTCTTTTACAACCTCGACGTTTTGAAGTTGAGCTTGATGGCCTACCAAGGCCAAGACCTGTTCCATAACCTTGTTAACATTCACCAGCCTCAACAGTGGCTCTGTCTGCCGAGCAAAATCCAAGAGGTCTCGGATTATCCTGGAGCAACGACCCACCTCGGATTCCATCTTCGAAAGGTAATCTAGAGATTCTTGTTTCCTAAAGGTGTCACCTGTTATTTTTTTTGCTAGTAACTTGGTGTACATCAGGACTCCTGCTAGAGGATTGTTGATCTCGTGGGCAATGGAGGCCGCCAACTGGCCCAGGGAGGTCAGCTTCTCAGCCCTGAGAAGTTCATCCTGTATAGTTTGTAATTCGTTGACCAGGTAAGGCCAGCACATCTCACTTTCTGCCCAACCTTGACAGACGGCGATAGCCAGCTCTCGACAGGAATCATATCCACAGGCACCACAGTTGAGCCGATCTTCTCTTTTTAGCTTACCGATCTGCCTCAGGATGTCGTTGATCTCATCGTCGGTAGGGATGCGTAGTACACAGTACCGATTGGTAAATTTGCGGCTGAGGTCAATGTCAGCATATTTCTCGATGTCGCTCTCCGTTCGGGCCGGGTCTGCATCCTCCAAGGTATAATCAACTATTTTTTCCCTACGTCCACAAAGGCTTAGACTCTTATCTATCACTGGTCCGTCAATACAACCTTGGCAGAAGAAGATATCCATAAACTTGGTTTTAACCCTGCCCTGAGCAAACTCCACAAGGCAGCTTATGGTACGGTCAATGCCCTCAGCCACAACAATATCGCTTGACAGAATATCTGCCGAAATCCCTGCTATCTTGAGTAAGCCTCCAGGCACAGGGAACAGACGACCGAGGCTTGGCACGGGCCCGGACAATTCCCCATCCTCCTCTGAGTTCAGATCAACCCCTTTTGTCGCCAGCATCTCCCTAAGCTCAGGAAAGGTCAGAACGGCATCAATGACCCCAGCAACTTCATCATCCACTGCTTCAGCTTTTTTGGCTACACAGGGGCCGATGAAGACTATTTTAGCTTCAGGATTGTACCGCCATTTAATGACCCTGCCCATGGCGACCATGGGCGACACGATTGGTGCCAGGCTATCGATTAGCTGAGGATAGTATTTTTCCACCAGGAGAGTTACAGCAGGACAACTAGAGGAAAGAATTGGCTTTCCCGTGTTTTCTCTTACCATTCGTCCATATTCGCGGCAGACCAGCTCAGCGCCAAAGGCAGCTTCCGTCACCTCGCTGAATCTCAGCTTCTTTAGGGCAGATACTACCTGCTTCAGCCTGACTTGAGGGAAAGCAGCGGGTAACGCGGAGGAAAGGATAGCAATCACCGGGGAAGATTGTTCCAATAACTGCCACACAACATCTATGTCACTCCGGGCTTGTTTTGCCCCTACAGCGCATATGTTGATACAGTAACCACAAGCAACACAACGCTCATCAATAACCCTGGCTATCCCTTCTTTTACTTCGATCGCCTTAGCGGGGCAATTGCGAACACAGGCATAGCACCCCTTGCATTTCTCTTCTATCGTAAAGATAAAACCCATGCTTATCCTCCGGTTGTTTATTGCATGACCGTCTTTTTTCTCTTCCACGCCGTCGCTATCTTTAACTCCTTCCTTAGACTCGCCACCGAGCGACGGGAAATATAAACGCCAAATTTCCGTTCAAGTTCGGTTTTTATCGCTTCATCAGAGTGGAATTCTTCGCCTGTTTCAAGGAGCTGTCTGACCAGTTCCCTCCTAAACATCCTTGGCCGGGGAAATAAATCCTTAAGAGCCTTCTCTTCGCCCCAGGGCGTCTCAAGACTCCTGCCGCTAATGCCGCGGCTGACCGAGCTTGGAACAAGCCCAATCCTCTGTGCTAGTTCCTTTTGACTAAACGCTAGGAGAGCTTTACCGTTACCAGATTCGAAATAGGTTGCTTGCTTTTCTACGATTCCTTGCAGTATCCGAGTTGCCGTGTCTGTACGGCTATTGATTAGTTCTAGCCTCTTAAATAGCTGCCTTATCTTCCTCGCCTCAGCGGCATTGAAAGCCCCATTCCCTTTCAATTCTTCAAATCTCTCATAGTCAATAGAATATCTTCCCCGAGCATAAGAGGGTGAGAGATAGCCAATGACAAATCCCTCTGGCCCATTTTCTATCGAAGCGACCTTGGAGTAGTAAATTCCACGTCCTGAACTGAGAACAGAAGGGTGGTAAAACTCGCTCATAATGGAGAATTCGTTAATGAGGCTGTTTATCTTTTCAACCTCTGGAAGCTCCAGATTGCACTCTTGAGCGATCTCTTCTACGGTTACCTCCGGTTCAGGATACAAAAAATATCGTTTGAAATTCTCCACCCCTATTTTTTGTATCTGACGAACTATATCCTCCTTGTCAGATAAAATGGATTCGATATCAAGAATGCCCGTGCCAGCGGCAATTTCTTCGTTAAGCTCAAAAAAATGGGAGGAAAGATCCGTCCTAGGGTATCTCTGGTAGCGAATCATTCTCTCCTTGCGGCATAACTTCTCAAACAAGGGGCTGCTTTCTACCTCAGTGGTAAGCCTGTTAAACTCCTCTTCGGACATCTCAAGCAAATTAGCCTGTTCCATTCCGACAATCAATTTGAGCTCTTGTCGAGTCTGCAAGGATTGTGTTTGTTGGATCTCCAGCTTAGCCATTGTATAATAATCTTACACTACATATGGCTAGTTGTCAAGAAAATTTACCTTTGGTGGGACATCACCCCCAGCTAAGAGGTTGGCATAGCAGACAAGGCTCTCACATGCTCCAGTGAGGCTTCATTGTTTTACGCCACGTTCAGTTGTTATTGAGCCCAATACGCCGTTAATCAATCGCGGGGAAGAATCGCTTCCGAATTCTTTGGCCAATTCTACAGCCTCGTTTATAGCTACCTTGAAGGGAGTCTTATCATTGAATAAAATTTCGAAAATAGCCAAGCGTAAAATATTTCTATCAATGGTTAACATATGTTCTGGAGGAAAGGCTGGGGCGAATTTTTTAATAAGAGCATCAAGTTCAGATTTGTTTTGAAGCACCCCCCCCACAAGCTTCCTAACGAAGCTGAGCGCCTCTTGAGGCAGTTTTCCCTCCGCGGTTAAATGGGCTAAAGCTTCCTCTGCCTCATGTTTAGTGCAATCAAGCTCATAAAGCACCTGGAGAGCAGCGATTCTTGCCTGTCGTCTGATGCCAGCCATTAGTTAGTTGCACTCTCTTTACATGCCAGATGCGCTATATCTTCAACGCCTGATATATTGAAAGTTTGGAGCTCTGAGTTGATTCGCCTGATCAAACCGCCAAGCACCCTCCCGGGGCCTATCTCATAAAAGATAGTGCCCCCACTATGCACCATGTATTCCACCGACCCTTGCCACTGGATGCAATTACGAAGCTGCTTCACCAACTCTTCTTTTATCGAATCAGCGTCGGTTAACGGCCGAGCGGTCACATTAGATATTACAGGAATGCTTGGTGGTTGAAATCTAACGTTCGAGACGATTTTACTGAATTCAGCTATGACGGGCTCCATTAAGGCAGAATGAAAAGCCCCGCTAACCTTCTGAGGAATAAGAACACGAGCACCTCTTGCCCTGGCTAATTTATCAGCTTCAGCCAGAGCTTGGGTAGCACCACTAATAACAATCTGCCCGGGGCAGTTTATATTGGAGATTTCAGTTCCACTATGAAGGCTTATATCTTTAACTGTTTCTTCATCAAGTCCTATTACAGCCAGCATGCTCCCGGGATTTTTTAGCCCAGCTTTATACATCAGTCTACCCCTTTCCCTGACAAGCAGAACAGCATCGGCCAAGCCCAGCGCACCAGCAGCAACCAGAGCGGTATACTCACCCAAACTATGTCCAGCAACAAAAGTGGGAGAAGGAAAATTGACTATGGCAGCCTCTCCAATCGCTTTAAGACAGGCAATGCTGACGGCCAGTATCGCTGGCTGGACGTTATGCGTCTTTGTCAATTCCTCATCCGGCCCTTCAAAGCATATACGGGAGAGAGGAAAGCCTAAAGAAGCATCAGCTTCATCAAAGACTGCCTTGGCTGAGGGATAGCTGTCATAAAGATCCAATCCCATGCCAGTGCTTTGGGAGCCCTGTCCTGGGAAAACATAAGCTACCTTGGATAACTCAGCCATGCTAACTATTTCTTTGAGGGTTTGACCTCGATTGCCTCTCTGTCATTATACCAGCCACATTTAGGACAAACACAGTGAGATAACTTAGGACTGTGGCAATGTGGGCATACATCCATGGCAGGCAGAGATAGTTTAAGGTGGCTGCGCCTTTTTCCCTGGCGTGATTTTGCGGTTTTTTTCTTAGGTAGTGCCATATGAATTCGCCTCCTTACTTCCTGGACAGCCCGGTCGGCATAAGGGTTTCATGGGAAAATTTAACAATGTATATTGCCGTATTAGCTCGCCCAGGTCGAGCATGTTTTT
Source organism: Chloroflexota bacterium (assembly GCA_030611015.1). Classification (GTDB taxonomy): domain Bacteria; phylum Chloroflexota; class Dehalococcoidia; order GIF9; family AB-539-J10; genus RBG-13-51-36. The sequence continues at coordinate 9,769 of JAUWQP010000044.1, forward strand.
ACTATCAATAGTGAACTCTTCTGCCTGTTCCGGCGCATAGAGTGCTGAATCACCAGGCAAATCAGATATCCGAAGGAATTCTTCTTCCGCAGTGAAACTTATAGGACATAAGAATGTATCGAGGCAGCGGCTACATACGAGTTTTGTCTCAACAGTTAGTTTGCCTTGCACCAAAACTCCCCGACTGGTATGAATCAACTTTACCTTTCCTTTCACAGAACCTTTGACTTCCTCATCAATTATCCCATCTACATCATAGCTTCGACTAGAGCCGGCAGACTCTTTCAGCAACTGAGCTACATTTATCAAAGCACTCAAAAATTCCCTTCCCATCTGCCATAGCCTAGAAATTTCAATAAAAAACAAAGTATAATAACTATATCATAGGAGGTCCAAGCATTGGAAATAGAAAACCTGAAGCTAAAGGCAAAAGATGGTGTCGAATTGCAAAGACAACAGCTTATCCAGTTGAGCCTCAATATCCATGATAACCCTGAGTTGGGTTTCAAGGAGGAAAAGGCATCGGCCTGGCTCGCTGGCTATCTTGAAGACAATGAATTTCACGTAGAACGAGGCATTGCTGGCGTAGCTACAGCCTTTCGGGCAACGTATGGCCAAGGGAGCCCAAGAATTGCCTTGCTTGCCGAATACGATGCTTTACCCAAAATAGGTCATGGCTGTGGGCATAATATAATAGCTGCTTCGGCAGTTGGGGCTGCTGTGGGTAGTAAGCCTATCATTGACCGGTTAGGAGGCAACATTGTGGTTCTGGGCACTCCTGGAGAGGAAGTCTTCGGTGGCAAAATAGACATGGTGCAAGCTGGGGTCTTTAAAGAAATAGACGTGGCTATGATTGTACATCCCGGTGTGAGGAACGTGGTAACTATGCAGGCGCTTGCCTGCACCGGCGTGGAAGCAGAATTCTTTGGCCAGCCGGCTCATGCTTCTGCCGAACCTCACAAGGGTGTAAATGCCCTTGAAGCTATGATTTTAGCTTTCACCTCTATAAATTCATTGCGCCAACACATAAAAGAAGAGGCACGCATCCATGGCATAATCACTGATGGCGGTGAAGCGCCTAACATAGTGCCAGCTCATAGCGCTGCTGAGTTTTATGTACGTGCCCCAGATAATGAGTATCTTGATGAGTTGAAAAGCAAGGTTTCGAACTGTTTGTTAGGAGCATCTACAGCTAGTGGAGCAAGATTGGAATATCACTGGGATGACATAGCTTTTGATTCCATGAAAAACAATGAAACCCTAGCTGAGCTATTTAAGCAAAATCTAGAATCGCTGGGGCGACATGTCGAAGCCTTCAATCCTGAGTTTGGCCTTGGCAGCACGGATATGGGAAACGTCAGTCAAGTAGTACCAAGCATACATCCTACGATAGCTATAGCTTCGCCTGAGGTGTTGGGACATACGCCGGAGTTTGCTGCAGCAGCCGCCTCTGAAGCGGGACACGAAGGTTTAATTGACGCAGCTAAGGCACTGGCTATGACTGTAGCTGATATCCTCCAGCCAGGAATGCTTGATAAGATTAGACAAGAGTTCTGCCGTGGTTAGAGTTGGCATTCCCAATTTACAGGCAAGAGTCAATGGCATAATTAGTGTAACGCTTGTCCCAATTTATGCAAGATTGTTCAAATCTCTGTAGAGGGCAGGATTTTGGCCCGGTGGGGAGGGCGTTGTGCCCTCTGGTAGGGCGTAGCTACAAGTTAAGGCTATGAATAAAAATTACCAGGTAATCATAATTGGTGGTGGACCGGCGGGGCTCACCGCCGGGCTATACTGTGCTCGCTCGAGGCTTAACACTCTGCTTGCCGAAAAAGGAATAATAGGCGGGCAAATCACCAACGCTGAGCGAGTAGAGAATTACCCGGGCTTTCCGACGGGTATCTCAGGCATCGTTTTAGGACAACTTATCCATGAGCAAGCCACCAGCTATGGATTGGAGACCTTATCTGCTGAGGTTATCAGAGCAATGCCCAGCCAGAGAAACAATCTAGTCAACACCACTGAAGGCGATTTTGCATCTGAAGCGATAATCATTGCCTCTGGCTCGCAATTCCGCAAACTGGGCGTGCCTGGGGAAGATACATTTGTGGGCAAGGGAGTTTCCTATTGTGCTACCTGTGACGGCCCTTTATTCAAAGGTAAAGCAGTGGCTGTAGTAGGTGGCGGCGACGCTGCCATAACTGAGGCTCTCTACTTGAGTAAGTTTGCTTCCTCGGTTAAGGTCATTCACCGTCGCAGCCAGCTTCGAGCCAGCAAGATATTTCAGGAAAGAGCTATGGGCGAACCAAAGATAGAGTTTATTTGGGATACTGTGGTAACCCAAATTGAAGGTGATGGGATAGTTAAGCAACTCGTGCTAAAAAGCACCAAAAATGATAAAATATCAACATTAGAGCTGGCTGGTGTTTTTGTGGCTATCGGCTCGGAGTCCCATAGTGCTCAGTGGCGGGGATTGTTGCCTTTGGACGAAGGAGGTTACATAATCACCAACGAAGTGATGGAAACAAAGATTCCAGGAATATTTGCTGCCGGAGATGTCCGCCATAATTCAGCCAGGCAGGCGATAACTGCTGCTGGAGATGGCGCCACTGCTGCCATCTCAGCAGCGAGATTTCTATCATTCTGAAAGAAGCGAGGAATATTATGAAAGTTGTTTTACTAGAAGACCTCCCTGGCAAGGGAAGGGCTGGTGATATAAAGGAGGTGAATAAAGGCTATGCGAAGAATTTCCTTTTACCTCGGGGTTTAGCTATGGTAGCGACCCCCACGGTCATTAAGCAAGGAGAGGCCAGGCTAGAGAGGGAGAAACTTGAGGGAAGCGTTGACCGGGATAAACTGGTCGAACTGGCTCAGCAAATTGAGGGAAGAGAAATTAACCTTAAAGCTCGCATGGGTGTCGGAGAACGCTTGTTTGGCTCTATTACCGCTGCCGACGTAGCTGAAGAATTAAGTCGGGCCATAGATTCTGTCATTGACAAAAAGAAGATAGATATGGATAAACCTTTACACCAAGCTGGTAGCTATGAAATAGGCGTTAAGTTAGCCGGCGACCTTAAGCCGCAAATTACACTGGTTATCGAGGAGGAGAAAGAGACGGAGACAGAGAAAAAAGCAGAGAAGAAGAAGGAGAAAGGTAAAAAGAAAGAGGAGGAGAAAGATTAGGCATGGCGGATGAGAAATTGCCACCTCACGATATTGAAGCCGAGGAGGCAGTAATTGGGTCTCTGCTTATTGATCCTGATGCCATATTGAAAATTGCTGCTTCCCTTAAACCCGAGGATTTTTTTTCAGAAACAAATCGGGTGATTTACAAGGCTTGCCTCTCTCTTTACCAACGCAACGAAGCTATAAACCAGATTACAGTGGCTCATGAGCTAATGCGTGAGGACAAGCTGGAGCAAATTGGTGGTGCCGCTTTCTTAAGCCATTTAATAAGTAATGTGCCCACATCCCTCCATGTTGAATATTACGCTCAAATAGTATCCAATGCGGCGGTAATGCGGCGGCTGATCGCCGCCGCCAGTCAAATCGAGGCCCTTGGCTACGAAGCCAGCCCGGATATCGAGGCTAGCCTCAATGACGCTGAAGATATCCTGTTTAAAGTGCGAGCCAGGCAAGGTCTTCGAGGCCTTGTTCCGATTCGTGAGGTTCTAGGTCAATATTTTGAGGAAGCTGGGCCACCTACTACACTGCAGGAAGGGGAAATACCTCATATTCTAACCGGCTTTGCCGCCCTGGACGATTCCTTAGGGGGGTTGCAGAGAACTGACTTAATCGTTTTAGCCGCCAAGACTAGTCTGGGTAAGACTAGTTTAGCACTAAATGTTGCCAGGAATACCGCTATTAACCAAAAGGCTTGTATTGCGCTATTCAGTTTGGAGATGTCTCGAGAAGCAGTGATCCAGAGGTTTCTCGGTAGTGAATCAGGGGTGGATTCTAAGCGTATAAGGTTGGGACGCTTTAGTGAGCAGGATGAGATAAAAATCATGGAAGCCAGCGGCGTCTTATCCGAGGCACCGATTTATATTGATGATTCCCCTATGCTTCGGGTGGTAGATATAAGGAGCAAGGCACGGCGACTTCACTTCGAGCGCGGCATCGACCTGATCATCGTGGATTATCTGCAACTGATACAAGGCGACGGTAGGAATGAGACTCGAGTCCAGGAGATCAGTAAAATAACTCGTGCATTAAAAACTTTAGCCCGGGAACTGAATGTGCCTATCTTAGCCCTATCGCAACTCAGTCGGGCTGTAGAAGCTCGTCCTTCCCATATACCTCAGCTTTCTGACCTACGCGAAAGTGGCAGTATTGAGCAGGACGCTGACGTGGTTATTTTCATTCACCGAGAAGATATGAATTATTCTCCCGAAGACTGGAGCAAGGTGCATGATATTGAAAAGGAACCTTATCCTCGCGGCATCGCGGATATCATCATAGCCAAACACCGCAATGGTCCTTTAGGACAACTTAAGCTGCGCTTTCTAGGCAGGATTGCCAAATTCGCTAATTTAGAGGCTGAGCTGATTTCGGCCTCTTAAGGGTAGAAAGATGTCTGAACGGCAATTATCTAGCTCTCAAGTGAAAACAGAGTTTATCTCCTTGCCTGACTCTTTCTTTACCCAGGTGATGCCTAAAATACAAGACCTGGCTGAACTTAAAGTAGTATTGTTTGTGGCTTATCTTATCCTGCGAAAACAAGAGCGTTCTCACCCCGATATTGTCGGCGTTACTTATATAGAACTGAAGTCTGAAATCTGTCGGCTGTCAGCCGGGTTAGATGAAGAGACACTTCGCCAGGCTTTGAACTCGGCGGTAGAGCACGGTGCTCTATTAC
>JAUWQP010000027.1 GCA_030611015.1 Chloroflexota bacterium
GTCTTCTTGTTGGATTAGCGGAACCAGGAGTTACAGCTACAGATATCTTAATAAAAATCCCCTGCCAGTGGAATATGTCGCCAGGCTAAAGACAGTCATTGCCAGGAACTACTCTTTCACGATGTGTGGGCGGCTGTTCAAGCGGGAGGTATTAACCGATGACATTTTCGATCTGCCCCTGCGTCTATTGCACGAAGATCTATCAACGTTTGTCAGGGTTTTATTCAAGGTCCGAAACGTAGCGCATACTCGAAGGCCAATTTATTACTATACCGTAAATGAAGCGGGGTTGACCTCAACCTCATACTTTACTATCGGTCATATCGAAGGCCAGTTCTACGCATTTAATGACTGGATAGAAAATGTCAAGCGCCATGGTGTATTCGAAGAGCTTTCATCGGCACTGCCTTACAGTTTTGAGAAACGTGTACATATCCTTGTTGGGCGCTGCCTTTCCTGCGAAAGCCTGGATGATGATGATAAGGTCAAAATGCTGAATATTATCAATGAGAAATATCGGGCGCTCCCGGTGCAACGGCCCAAGCCCTCCTGGCCTGGAACGAAATTGCTGCAACATCTCCAGACGGACAGTATTGCCGGGCGACCAGCGCGGTTGCAGGAAGCAATCAAGCAGAGCTTCCCCGATGGCGTTCCAAAGCAACCGACTAATAAAACCCGTTTGGAGCGTTCTCTGGTTCCCACTGAAATAGCCCGTAAATTGAAAGACAAGGTCGTCTTCATTTGTCAGGTGGATTATCACCTCCGCAATGCCGCGACATTAGCGAGTGAATTCAGACTGCGCGGCCACTCCTGTGTCATACTTGATAATTCAGCCTTCGTAGCCGGCGGACGGCGTCAATTACCGCCGCAAGAGAATAAGATTTTCTGGCACACAGAGCGCATACAGATTGCCAGGCCGCCATACGATGCGGACTGGCTCAGCACCGCCAAACTCGTCATCACATTCATCGATTCCACCGATGTCTTCCGCGAAGCATTGGAGTATCGCCATCGGCTAGGTCTGCCGTCCGTATGCATCATCGAGGGAATCAACGATTTTCTCAGGGTCGATTTCCAGGGTTACCGTCAGCTGCCTTATCGCCGTTGCGATTATGTCTTTTTGGCTGGAAGCGATGACAATAAGTATTTCGAAGACAGACAGACCTACGTTGTGGGACTTCCTGTTATCGAATCACTTGCCACCAGAGTACCCACATTCCCCGAGAAGCCTCTCGCTGTCTTAAACGTAAACTTCACCTATGGCGCCCTCGAAGAGGCGCGTGAACAGTTCATCGCCAAGGCCAGAAACGCATTTGCTGCCAGCGGCTATAAATGGGTGATAACGAAGCACCCCATGGACAAGGCCGATCTTAAAGCTTACCCGGTGTCGCAGCTCACGCAATATGAACTGATAGACAGGTGCTCGGTTTTCGTCAGCCGTTTTGCCACGGGTATTCTGGAAGCGCTCGCCAGCGGGAAGCCGGCGATTTACTTTAACCCGCACAACGAAAAGGTGGAGAAGTTTAAATCTCCCCTCGGAGCATACGAAATTGCCACGACCGAGGAGGAGTTGATACGCGCACTTCAAAATGTGGCGAAGGACATCGAGTCCGGCGTCGATTTTCGAGCACGCGCCCTTCCATTTCTGGAATGGCATACCGGTTATCGGCCGGATGGCCCGTCCGTTACGCACCGCTTTGCTGAGGCGGTGACGGAAATATTGGAGCATGGTTGCGAGCAACAGTCCGCAATGGCAGACCTGTTTTTCCAGCGATTGCATGAACAGGAGCCCTTCCGGTGCCAGAGCCCGGGTACAATCGTCGGAGATTTCGAGCGTCCCCATAAAGCTCATCTCCCCGAAGAAGAATTGGTCGCCCGGTATTTCGGCAACAGGGGAAGCATCATGATTGATGTCGGTGCCGCCTATGGTTACAGTTTAGCCATCTATCTTGGAAAAGGGTGGACGGTTCACGCATTTGAGCCGGATTCAAATAACAGGCAAAAACTCCTGAACACCTGGCCCGCTTGTCCACGCTTGATCGTTAGCGAGGAAGCCGTATGTGACAAATCAGGATTGATGATGCCATTCTTCAGGAGCAACGAAAGCACGGGTATCAGCAGTCTATTTGCTTTTACCTCGCAGCATAGACAAGTCGGTGAAGTTAAGACGACAACGCTCGGTGATTACTATGTGAAGGCAGGGCTTCGCCACGCGGATTTTCTTAAAGTAGACGTTGAAGGATTTGATAAGTTCGTTCTTGACGGGTTTCCCTGGGCAAGCGACAGGCCGGAAGTCGTCCTCGTGGAGTTTGAAGACGCGAAGACGATTCCGCTTGGATATTCGGCGCATGAACTTGCCGACATGCTCATCCGCCACGGCTATGCGGTGTATGTGAGTGAATGGCTGCCGGTCGTTCGCTATGGGATTACTCATGACTGGAGACGGCTGATTCGCTATTCTCGTGCATTGGAACTGGACAAAGCCTGGGGCAATATGATGGGGTTTCTCGAAGACCCGGGTGAGGAGAAGTTAAGGTCACTGGCGCGACAGACGATAAAGTTTTCCGCCCACCCGGATATGAAGAAGGTATCTCCGGGTGCCCCGAAGTTCTGGCCCGCGCCGGGGCAGTGGTGTCTGTGTATGAGCTGCAGGTTGGCTGAGTATATCATGTGGAGGCATCCCAGGCTGGCTGACTATGTCATGCAGAGGCATCCGCGTCTGGTGATGATATACCGGCGGATGCGCTATTAAAGATTTATAGACTATGTAAAGATGAATAAGCCCACGATAATCACAATCGGCCGCTTTGCCAGGTGACGCCTGACAGGATGAAAAACACCTTTTTGAGGGCATCCATTGTATCAGATAGCTGCTCATCGGCAAGGCGCCCCTGGGTGACAATACCGGGGAATCGACTTAATCCAAACTAGCTATAATGAGAAATTTGAACTATAATAATGACTGAACCGGTAAAGGTATCAAAAATGCTGCAGAATCCTTCATACAAGGCAGATGACCAATGTCGAAAAAAAATGGGTTGACGGTTCTTTTCTATCCGTCATTCGACAATAGCGAAGAGTTCACCGACCACTACTACAGGGTAGTGTGGTACCTCAATCCTCTACAAGAGAGAATAGGGCGAATCGTCATGCCTTATGAAGGAGAGTCCCTTTCTGTGGGCACGCTGCCGTACTACCTGGACCCAGCCATCAAGCAGATGGCAGATGGGCCTGGAATAGCCGACGTTGTTGACCTGATAAGTTCCAGGCATACTGGTCTGCTGCAAGATGCAGCAAAAGAGGCTGACGTTGTCCTCGTCTGGCGTGTGGCAGGTAGCGGTCAAGGCGATGCGGTGCCCGATGGCCCAGTCAAGTCTATCGTAATGAAGAAAAAGCGTTACTCGGTGGACCACAAGAGGATGAAGTACGCTGGTTCTCACTATCTTAAGCTGTCGGCTGAAATCTGCACCAATGATGCCACTGTTAAGGAATGCAGCAAGAGATTCAAGCAGATTCCTACCCATAACTTCAAGAAGACCGGCTATATCTACGGCAACGGGCCATCGCTCAAATCTGCCCTGGAGATGGACCTCAGCGAGGGTACATCGATCATCTGCAACACCATAGTAAAAAACAAGGAGCTCATGCACAAGGTAAAACCACCTATCATCGTGATAGGTGACCCGATTTTCCACGCCGGGTGCTCCAGCTATGCCGGCGAATTCCGCCGACACCTCCTCAAGGCAATGGCGGAATTCGATAGCTATCTAATCGTGCCCATGCGCGACTATGCTGTGTACATGGCGAATATGGACCCTTCATTGCGACAGCGAATAATCGGAGTGCCTTTCGTCCCCGGCCAGGTGCCTAACCTGAATCTATACAAGAAGTTCCACGTAACAACAACCAGCAACATACTGACCCTGTTCTTAATACCACTGGCGGCTACATTCTTTGAAAAGACCTTTATCCTGGGCTGTGACGGGCGACCCTTGGAAGAAGATGATTACTTCTGGAAACATGATCCCGCGTCCCAGTTAGGCGAGCGCATGGATGACATACAGGTTGCCCATCCGGCTTTCTTCGAGATCAGCTACAATGACTACTATCTCGAGCACTGCGAAGTGCTGGCCAGGTGGCTCGACGAGGCTGAAAGCAAGGGCAGGACCTTCGTCAATCTGACCCCATCTTACATTCCGGCTCTCAAGGCCAGACAGGCCACTTCAGTCGGAGTCTCGACCGAGTCTACGGCGATGCCCACAGTATCAATCGTGATGCCGGCTTTCAATGCTTCTGGTTCAATTAGTAAGGCTATAGAATCTGTACAGCGCCAATCTCTCACCGACTGGGAACTTGTAGTGATTGATGATGGCTCGACCGATAATACGCGGCAAGTTGTAGAGGACCTGATAACCAGGGATCCGCGTATTCGTCTTCTCACAAGTGCTGGAAAAGGTGTCTCTGACGCACGTAACACCGGACTGGATGCGACCAGGGGAGAATTCATAACGTTTCTGGACGCTGATGATTTCATGTATCCCGGTGCTCTGGAGCAACGAGTCAAAGCTATGAGGAAAAATCCCTCCTGGAACCTGGTCCACTGCATTACTCAAATGGTGGATGCAGACTCGAAAAAAGTGGGATGGCAAATGAGTCGTTTGGGGGAAGTCTCGTTCAGAGATATGAGCAGAAATGCATGTCATATAAACTCTCTCCTGGGGCGTTCCAGAGTGATTAAGTCTGCGCGTTTTCAGGCTGGCTTAACCAATGGCGAGGATTGGCTGTTTTTGTCAGACCTTCTCCGCGGCGGGGAAGTCTCCCATAGAGTAGATAACTGTTTAGTGGCATATGTGGTTCGTCCTGACTCAGCAGTCTGTAGAGATTATCTATCCCATGAGAATAAATTGTTAGAAGTCCTGGAAATGATATACAGCCCGGTCAGAGACAATCTCCCGACTGCACCGGAGTTTGCTCAAGGTTTGGCCTGGCCTACCAAGGAGTCCGTCATACTGCTCAGAAGGACCGCCCTTCTTACCTGGTTATTGTTGGAGCAGCGTGCCAATGATGCAGTTGCGGTCTCACGAGAATTCAGTAACCGCGACCTTTCACAATTGTCGAAAAGCGAAATAAGAGGTAGGATCATATCTACAGCAACGCGTTTCTATGTATGCAGCCGAGAGGAAGTGCCCGAAAAGCTCCTCAAGAATAGGAAAACTATACTGAAACTGATATCCGAAACCGGCGTTGAAAAGGCCTTTCCCCGGTATGCGGATGAGTTTAGAGCGCTGATGAGAAAAGCCTCCAGCTTAAGATACAGGGGACTCTATCAGAGACTTGTAGGCTATCTGACGAGAAAATCGTCTGCAAGCAAATGGGAACCAACGCAAACCTCAGGCATCATTGTTGGACCTTTCAAACGAAGTGATCAAGCTCATATCGATGAGAGTGCGTTGATAGCTGCACTTCCGCTCGGTAAAATAAAGACTGGGGTCATGATTGATGTTGGAGCTATGCATGGCTCGGCGCTGTTCCGCTTGTGTCACGCAGGTTGGCGAGTCTTTGCATTCGAGCCAGACCCCACTAACCGCAAAGAGTTTGAGACGCGCCTTGGTCACAAGACGAATCTCACTATAGATGACAGGGCAGTGGCCGATCGGGTTATGGACAAAATGCCCCTTTACTCCTCTGCTGAAAGCCCCGGTATCAGTTCTCTGCATCCGTTCCGCAAGAGCCACAAAGAGATCTGCACGGTATCGACCACGACTATCGCGGATTTTGTTCGGGAAAAGGACCTTCATCACATAGACTACTTGAAAATCGATACAGAAGGCTATGACTTCCAGGTTCTCAAAGGTGTGCCCTGGGACACCATCAAGCCAACCGTGATCGTGTGTGAGTTCGAGGACCTCAGGACCAGGTCGCTCGGCTACACCATGCACGACATGGCCCGTTACCTCACCGAGCGCGGTTACAACGTCCTGGTCAGTGAGTGGCATCCCATAATTCGGTACGGCATCAAGCATGACTGGCACCGTTTGGTGGTTTATCCATGCGAGCTGGCGAATCTCAATGCCTGGGGCAATCTGATTGCTTTCCGTGACCAGCCGGACCTCCAAAAAATCGCAAACCTCGCAAAACAGGTCATAGGGAGTGAGCCATCGGATACAACCACTCCCTCGCCGTTGCAGACACCTTCCAAAACAACAAACGATAGTATTCTCATAATCGGCAATGGTTTGTCAACGCGGTATTTGGCTCATTTAGGTTTCGACAAGATACCAGAGGGCGTGGATACTTTTGGTATGGGTGCAGCATACAGATATTACCTTGATATAGGATGGTGGCCTACATATTACGCTCTATGTGATGTCAAAGTTGTTTTCTGTCATCAAAATGACTTGAAGGGAATTATTGAAGATCCCGAGGTTCCTGTTAGAAAGTATTTCCTGCCTTTAAAGATCTCCGATAATGAGAAATTAGAGGTAGTTACACACTCATCTACAGGTGATTTCTGCGTGCGGAAAGCCATAGAGTTAGGCTATAGTAAAATATTCATTATCGGAATTGAAACCGATTATATTGAACAAATCAAAGAATCAAAAGAATTAGCGCCAGAAGAAATAGAACAACTCGGCTTAGGACATCTTGAAGAATTCAAGGGTCTTTCTCCACGTTCACGTGTGATCCGTATGATTACTAAGACTCCTTTAGTCAACACGAATTACTTTTTTGACTCGTATCAAAGAGAAGGGGATATATATTCTTTGCCTCGTGGCGATAAACATTACTCAAATTGGCAGAACCTATCGGAATTAGCGAGAACTTACAAAGTCGAGATAATCAACCTAAGTCCCACTTCGCCCTTAGAGATGTTTCCGAAGGCTAGTCTTGATGATTTTCTAAATGCAAAGACATACCATACCTTGCCTGCCACTAAACTCTCTAATACCACAGGTCACAGCTCAAGAAAAGCATCAAAAACACCAACTAGATTTCTGTCGCGGGACGTCAAAAAAGGCAGGTCACTTTATCGCAAGCTTGTGGACTATTTGAAGAGAAACTATCCAACGATAATCACCATCGGTCGCCTCGGCCTGTGGGGACTATCGCAGTTCAAAAGGAAGTTCTTTGGCATGGGCGGAATAGCTCTGCTTGTTATCATAGGACTTTACGTTGCCGGGGCTTTAGTTGAACCTGTACGCTGGTACCTGGTAGGAATCGCCAGCGCACTGCTGCTCTTGTGCGGTGGACTGCTGGCGCTGGTTTATGTCAGGCTCTGGTTAAATCGTTCTTTCAGCAACCTAAAAACGCAGGTATCGGATATAAACAGGAAAGTATCGGATATAAACAAGCAGGTATCGGATATCAGGAGAGCTCTGGGCACAGTGGAGGCAACACTGGGGAAAATGAATGTCGGTAACTTCCCCCTTTTCCAGCAGTTCAATAGGCGGCTGACAGACGAAGACTTAAAGCGCTTCGCCGGAGAATGGGCGCCAAAACTGGGACTTGACCTTAAGGCGAAGCAATTGGCATACCTTGCTCACCGCATCTGCCTGGCCGAGGACGCCTGTGTTGGTCGCCTGGCTGGCCATATCGAGACCATGCTGCTGCGCGTCTTGGTGGCTCGGGGTCTGAGACATGAGCCTAATCTTGAAGTGCTTGAGATAGGGACACTGTTCGGTGTCGGGGTAGCAATGATTCACGAGAGTTGCCGTGGTTTATTCGACAGTATGCACTTCACAATTATCGACCCCTTCGTTGGTCATATTGGGCGCCATGACAAAACTCCCCTGGACGTTGCAACCAAGGCGCCTGCTACTCGCGAGATGTTTATTCACAACATGCAGAGGATGAATATTCCCGAATCAGACTACACCATCATTCAAAAGCTGAGCACCGAGGACGAGGCGATAGAGCAGGCGTCGAAGAGACGCTACAACCTGCTCATCATTGACGGAGACCACTCGGATTTCGGCGTCAAGCATGACTTCTTCAATTATCGACATCTGGTGAAGCGCGGCGGCTACATTATCTTCGATGATTATGGCAACCCTAACTGGCCGGGACTTACGAGTTTCGTTGATGAGGAGGTTGTCAAGATGCCGGGACTGGAGTTCGTGGGAACAGATGTATTTGCAGCCGTTTTCAGAGTAATCGCGCCACAAGATTCGACGAAGCGAGAGCGGAAACAGCATAAGTGATATGTTATTCGCTCACTACTCCGTTTTGATTCGCTCCCGAAATCGAGAGCATCATATCAATACAAAGTAACCTGAATCCCGCGTCACAATAAACGAGAAAGTTGAACGAAAGCGTTGCATCGCATATACTAGCGGTGCTGCGGAGGAAGATTTTGTCGGAAATCATTGACATATCAGTGCCCCTCCTACCCGGAATGCCTGTCTGGCCGGGGGACGATGGTATTCGCATCGTGCCGGTAAAGCGTATGGCAACAGGTGATAAGAATAATTCGTCCCGGCTGGACTGCAATGTTCATACAGGCACCCATGTCGATGCCCCGTGGCACTTCCTGGAGGACGGAAGCACTGCAGAGCAGTTACCTCTGGATGCGATGATGGGCGAAGCTTTTGTGGCTTACCTACCAGAAGTTGATGTAATTGCGGTTGAGACTCTTGCTCGGTTGACACTCCCCGCAGGCACAACGCGCCTGCTGTTGCGGACACGTAACTCGGAGCTATGGGAAACAGGAGTCACAGAGTTCAGGAAGGACTTTGTAGCGCTGACAAGTGATGCCGCTCAATGGTTGGTGGGCCAGGGCATCCGCCTGATAGGCGTGGACTACCTGTCGGTGCATCGCTACGGCGATAATGCCCCAACGCATCAAATTTTGCTGAGGGCAGGCATCGTTATCGTTGAAGGGCTGAACCTGGCTGGTGTGGCACCCGGGAAATATGAGCTTATCTGTTTGCCGTTGCGTCTGGATGGTGCCGACGGAGCGCCCGCCAGGGCTGTGCTCAGAAGACTCCCAGCGCGAGACTAGAAAACGAGGCTATTTTGATATGCCATTTTTTACGGCAAACCGCTCTGTCGCTGGGTTATTCTCAAGGATATTCAGAAGGGTGGCATTACCCAGGTGGAAAGTGGTATGATTTCTCGTATCTTACAAAGAGGAAAAAACTGTACATTCAGAGGAAGGGGAGATAAGTCGAGATGAAAACTTTGAAGATGACTATTGAGTTCTGGAGGGAAGGCAACCTTTATCTTGCTCGCTCACCCGAGTTGGACATGGTAGCTCAAGGTAATTCCCTGGAAGAAGCAAAGAGGAATCTCTTAGAAGTCATTGAAATCCAGTTTGAGGAGATGAAAGAGCTGGGCACACTGGATGAATTCCTGCTCGAGGCTGGCTACAAGTCTGAAGATGAGATAGTGGAATCGGAGAAGGAAATCATTGGTTTTGATAAATCGTTTGTGGTTCTTGAGCATGTGGCATGAGGCGGATAATTCCTACTGGTTGGCAGACACAGGTCAAAATCTTCGAGAGATATGGGTGCACCTTTAGACGCCAAAAGGGGCACCATCTGATTTACCACCATCCGAGGGCTAAGAGAGCTGTAGTTATTCCAAGATATAAAGAGGTTAGCATATCCATCATAAAGAGCAACATGAAAACAGTGGGAATGACTGCTGAGGAATACCTTGAGTTACTGACCGAGGTTTAAGGATCATCAGGACAATGGGCTTACAAGCACTGAATTTATTAAAGATGTGCATCGTCAGACGCCTGGTATGCAGAAGAAACATTTGATTAAACGAGGCTAGAAAACGAGGCTATTTTTATATGTCACCTCTATCCTCAAACCCGTCGCCCATAATCGCCGCTCTGGTTCCCATGCGCCATCATAGCGAGCGCGTGCCGGGCAAGAACTATCGCCGCTTTGCCGGGCAGCCTCTCTACCGTCACATTATCAGAATCCTGCAAGCCTGCCCGCTTATTTCGCAGGTTGTGGTCAATACCGATAGCCCCACCATTATGGAGGGCTTAGCCACATATTTCCCGAATGTTCGAGTGATTGAAAGACCGGCGCACTTGAAGGCTGACACCATACCTATGAATGATATCCTTCTCTACGATGTCAGTAAGGTGAAAGCTGATTTCTATTTGCAGACGCATAGCACGAACCCCTTGCTCCGTGTGGATACAATCTCACGGGCTGTGCAGCTGTTTCTCGACAATTATCCCACTCACGATTCATTATTCTCAGTGACAAGAATACAGCGCCGCCTGTGGGACAGTCAGGCACGCGCCATAAACCACGATCCGGCAGTCCTGTTGCGCACCCAAGACCTACCACCAATATATGAGGAAAACTCATGCCTTTACATTTTCACCAAAGAGGTCCTGAAAAAACGGCACAACCGCATTGGCGAGAGGCCATTGATGTTTGAGATTGATCGTATAGAATCCTGGGACATTGATGAAGAGCAGGACTTTGGCATTGCTGAAGTTCTTTATGCTGAGCGTGAGAAGTTGTAATAAAGCGAGGAGTATTCATCTTGTAGGGAAGTCTGCTATGATTAGGGTTGGAGATACGGCGAGTAAACGGAATCCTCCTTTTGTGAAATAAGAAAACACCCAGTGCTTCCGAGAAAAATGAATAAGACTAACAGTCTGAAATCAAAACTGCGAAATAGACAGCTAACGATAGGCTCATGGATAACTCTTGGTCATTCTTCCGTTGCTGAAATCATGGCCAAGGCCGGGTTCGACTGGTTAACGGTGGACATGGAACACAGCGCCATTACCCTTCACGAGGCACAGCAGTTAATCCAGGTGATTGAACTCAGCGGATGTGTCCCACTGGTGCGAGTTGGGTCTAATGATGCCAATCTGATTAAAAGAGCTATGGATGCTGGCGCCCATGGAGTAATCGTGCCCATGATTAACACCAAAGAGGATGCCGAACAGGCAGTTGGTGCTGTCAAATACCCGCCACAAGGATTTCGGGGGGTCGGGCTGGCTCGCGCTCAGTCCTATGGCGCCAACTTCGAGGGATATCTAAAGTGGAATGAAACTGAGAGCATTGTCATCGTCCAGATAGAGCATATTAAGGCGGTGGAGAATATGGAGGCGATTTTGTCTGTTAAAGGCGTGGATGCCTTTATCGTTGGACCCTACGATATTTCTTCATCCCTCGGCATAGCCGGGCAATTCGACCACCCCGAGATGACATCGGTCTTGAGTAAGGTATTAGACACCGCCAGGCGGCTCGAGGCGATTGCTGGCTATCACGTTGTCACTCCTGATGCAAGACAAGTCGTGGAAAAAATGAAACAGGGCTACCTCTTTCTGGCATATAGCACTGACTTTCTGTTCCTGGGCGACTCATGTCGCAGCGGCCTTAAGACTATTCGTGACAATTTGAAGAGAGGGTATGAGTAGGATACTGATTACCACTTCCTCTTTTGGGAAAGACGATATTTCGCCTCTCAATTTACTCAAAGAAGCAGGTTACGAGACCATAATCAACCCTTATGGAAGAAAGTTAACCGAAGATGAGGTACTTGACCTTCTTTTAGAAGTCAAGCCAGTGGGGATGATTGCCGGAGTCGAGCCTATAACTGCTCGGGTTCTCCAACAAGCGGAAGGCTTAAAGGTTATTTCGCGCTGTGGAGTCGGGGTGGAAAACGTGGACATAAATGCTGCCAGAAGTCTAGGCATTGCTGTTACCAATACACCGAATGCCCCCACGCAGGCTGTAGCCGAGTTGACAATTGGGCTAATCTTCAACCTGCTAAGAAGAATTTCCTTTCTTGATAGGGAACTGAGGAAGGGGAATTGGACGAAGGAAATGGGCAGCTTAATGCGATGCAAGAAGGTCGGCATCATCGGCTTAGGTCGCATCGGTAAAAGGGTTGCCGAAATGTTGCTGGCGCTCGGGGCGAAGGTATCTGGAACAGATGTACAAGCGGATTCCGTGTGGCTCGAGAAAAAACAGGTTCCTCTCGTCAGTCTAGAAGAGTTGCTGCAACAAAGTGAAATTCTATGCCTGCATGTTTCACATACAGTAAGTAACAAGCAACTCATCGGCAAGAAGGAAATAGAAGCTATGCCGAAAGGAGCCTGTCTAATAAATACTTCGCGGGGCGAGGTTGTTGACCACGATGCCCTGTACTCCATGTTGAGCAACGGACATTTGTCCGGTGCAGCACTGGATGTTTTTGACCACGAGCCATATACCGGACCACTGACCAGGCTTGATAATGTTATTCTCACGCCCCACATTGGTTCATATGCCAGAGAAGCACGCGTGGAGATGGAGATTCAGGCAGCAGAGAATCTGATTGAAGGACTAAGTAAGCAGGCATGATCAGGGCAGTTATTTTTGACGTTGACGGCGTTATAATCGAGTCCGCCGAAATTAAGACCAGGGCTTTTGAGATACTCTTTTCTGATTATCCTGACAAGTTGCCGGAAATTATCAACTATCACCAGAAGAACGCTGGGATTTCTCGTTACGTTAAATTCAGATACATCTATGAGAAAATGCTGGGACAAGAGCTTTCAGCCCAGGAAGAGGCCGAGTTAGGGGAAAGGTTCTCTCAAATCGTCGTGAAACAGACACTTGAAGCTCCATTAGTACCGGGAGCTATTGAGTTTCTTACCCACAATAAAAATCACTACTGCTTCTTTATCGCTTCCGGCACCCCTGATGCTGAACTCCAGAATATTTTGACCCATCGTCAGTTGAGCCAATTTTTTCTGGAGGCACATGGGACTCCAAAAGACAAAGCCGACATCGTAGAAGATATTTTGAATAGATACTCTTTTCAGAGAAAAGAGGTTGTCTTCATCGGCGATGCGGAGAGCGATCGGGCTGCTGCTGAAAGAACGGGGACATTCTTCATTGCCCGTCTTACCCGGGAGAATCCCCAATTGAAGGACTGCCGCTGGAAAGTTAATGACTTGACTGGTCTGGATGTTCTTTTACAAAATATGTGCGATAAGGAGAGTGACAACCAATGAAAACTATAGTCTTTGGTGGCTCAGGTTTGATAGGGAGCTACCTGGCAGACCGCTTGACTGAAGCGGGCTATGATGTGACTATATTTGATTTAAAGCCTTCCCCGTATCTTTTACCCGGTCAAGAGATTATTATAGGCGACATACTGGACAAGAAGGCTGTCTCCGATGCCGTCAAAGGCTGCGACTACATATATAACTTTGCCGGCATGGCTGATTTGGATGCCGCCACCACAGAGCCATTAAGGACAATAGAGCAGAACATAATGGGGACAGCTATCCTTCTCGAAACCACGTTAAGGAGCAGGGCAAAGCGATTTATTCAAGCTAGTACAATCTATGTTTATAGTGACACGGGCGGTTTCTATCGGTGCAGTAAACAGGCAGCCGAACTCTATGTTGAAGAATACAACCGGAAATTCGGCCTGGAGTACACAATTCTCCGCTATGGTACGGTTTACGGACCCCGTGCCGATAGCAGAAATAGCATCTACCGATATCTAAAGCAGGCTCTTGACGAGGGGAAGATTGACTGTGGAGGTACTGGTGATGAGACAAGGGAATATATTCATGTCAGAGACGCAGCCCAGTTAAGCGTAGATATTCTTGCCGACAAATACCGTAACAAGCAAGTTATTATTACCGGCCATCATCCCATGCGTTTGAGAGATATGCTGTACACAATCAGAGAGATTTTGAGCAATCGGATAGAGATAAACTTTGAGGCCAGCAAGAGTGACACTCCTCACTACAATATTACTCCATACTCCTTCGTTCCCAAGATTGGTCGTAAGTTGGTGACACATGAGTACGTAGACATGGGGCAGGGGCTGCTGGAGTGTATCAGCGAGATTTATGACCAAGACATGAATCGTGAACAGTAAAGGAGAGAATTATTACGGAGAAATACGTCTCTTGCAAACTTGCCGAAGCAGCCCGAAGAAGCCTATGGATAACATCGGCAAGCAGTTGGAGCGATACTCAGGCGCATATTTCTGGCCGGTACGCAGGGCCTTCACTCTTCAGCCACAGCACATCATAATAACCAGTGCAGCTCCGATGGGAGAGAACATATGTCGCATGGTAGAGCACGCATAGACAATTCTCTGGCAGAAATTACAGCCTCCGGACCTTTCAGTGAGCGGGAGGTCTATCTACTGCGGGAGGTTGTGAGGGTCCTGGACGAGCTGGGCGTCGCCTGTTGGTTGGACCAGGGCGCGCTGCTCGGCATTTTCCGGGACGGCAGGTTTATACCGTGGGATGCCGATATTGACCTCAGTGTCTGGGATGAAGACATTCGTGAGGTAGAACCGCTTCTGCGTAAGCGACTCTCGTCGCTGGAAAAAGCCAGGGTTGATTCAACTTTCTATGTGTTCAGAGTAAATTCAGCCCCTCCCCATCAATACCTCCCCGTGTCTATCCACCGACACTTCCGCCGTGGACGAGAGGCGGTCAAGTGGATGAAGAGAGCTCCTAGTGTGAGGTCCTTCCGCGGGCTTGTTTATCGGGCGGTCCTGTCACTGGGAAGATTGCTGGTTATGAAACCAGGAGAAAGGGCTCTGGGCTATGGTATGCAGACAGGTGCATCACGCCCAAGGAGATTGGTTTCTCGTATGACCAGGATTGTGGGAAGAACCCTCCTTTGGGTCAGGGCCAGCATCGGAATCCGCCTTGGCGAGTACCTGCAAGACACCTGTGAAATGAGCGCGGACGCCAGATACTTCGAATGCCTGCGCCCTGTGATTCTGGGAGACCTGCGGCTGGCGGCCCCGGCGGACACCGAGGCTTATCTCAAATTGAAGTATGGTACTGATTGGCGAACACCCAGGCAGGAGTGGAAATACTGGGAGGAAGACGGGGCTGTCACGCGAGCTTAGGCTCGAATGCCCTCGACTGCGTGGTATAGTTGCCAGGTGGACACTTTTTGTGTATCCTTATTATAAACTACCCATAATAAGCTATAGGAGATTCCTCAGATGAAAACCGTTTATGTCGCCTTGAGCGCCGACTTGGTTCATCCCGGCCATCTGAATATCATCAACGAGGCTCGAAAACATGGCAGGGTCATAGTGGGACTACTGACCGACCGGGCTATTGCTAGCTACAAGCGGCTGCCTTTTCTGTCCTACGAACAGCGCAAGGTCGTCGTGGAGAATATCAAAGGGGTGGCAGAAGTTATTCCTCAGGAGACGCTGGATTATGTCCCCAATCTGAGAAAGATAAAGCCGGATGTCGTTGTTCACGGTGACGACTGGAGAACCGGGGTTCAGAAAGAAACCAGGGAACGGGTTATTCAAACCCTTCGTGAATGGGGGGGGCAACTGATAGAGCCGAAATATA
The DNA here is from genome assembly GCA_030611015.1 of Chloroflexota bacterium. Lineage (GTDB taxonomy): Bacteria > Chloroflexota > Dehalococcoidia > GIF9 > AB-539-J10 > RBG-13-51-36. Next base: position 15,323 of record JAUWQP010000027.1, read on the forward strand.
CCGAGGGAATATCATCCACTCTCCTGCATGCCGAGTTGAAGAAAATCGGCACCACGCCTGAAGACAGGCTGGCAAGGCTAAGAAGACTCCTGGAGGTAAAAGACCTGGTTCGCATAATTGAAGCCCACAATGGACTAACCGCGTTGATTATTGAGAACACTACGATAACAACCAATACTTCAACCAAGGAATTTGATGGTATCTGGCTGAGCAGCCTGACAGATTCAGCAGCAAAAGGAAGACCTGATACCGGCTTTGTTGACCTGACCTCGCGACTGAATACACTTAGCGATATACTGGAGGTGACTACAAAACCCATAATTTACGACGGTGATTCGGGCGGATTTGCAGAACACTTCAAGCTGATGGTGAGAACACTGGAGAGAGAAGGGATTTCTGCAGTAATAATCGAGGACAAAATAGGACTGAAAGAGAGTTCACTCATTGCGGATGAGGAGGAGGTTGAGCAAATGCAAGATAGCGTCGAGAATTTCTGCGCCAAGATACATGCGGGCAAAAGCGCCCAATTAACTGATGACTTCATGATTATCGCCAGAATTGAAAGCCTGATATTGAAACGAGGAATGGAAGATGCCATAAATAGAGCAAAGGCCTATATTGATGCTGGCGCCGATGGTATCATGATTCATAGCAAGAAGAAGACCCCTGACGAGATTTTTGCATTCTGTAAGGAATATCAGCTATTTGACCGCAGGGTACCATTAGTTGCTGTACCTACTACATACTGCCAGGTAACCGAGTCAGAGTTGCTACAAGCCGGTGTGAGAATTGTGATATACGCCAACCAGTTGCTTAGAGCCGCCTATCCCGCTATGGTAGGAGCGGCGCGGTCTGTCCTGGAGAATGAGCGGGCATTTGAATGTGACGAAATGTGCCTGCCCATCCCCGAGATATTATCATTAATAAAAGGCCAGCGATAAACATGAAACCAGGGACATTTGTGACTACCCTGGAAGATGCCGGTTTTTCGCCGTTCACGGGGATACCTTGTTCCGTACTCAAACCCCTGCTGGACTATATTGCTCACAGTAATGACCCCACACGTAACTACCTTTGTTCCTCCGAGGGCGACGCGATGGGATTAGCAGCGGGATTTTCGCTTTCCGGGCGCCTGCCTGTCGTTTACATGCAAAACGACGGCTATGGCAATGCCGTTAATCCCCTCTCCTCATTGCACCTGTTGTATAAATTACCCGTCTTGCTCCTGATCTCATGGAGAGGCGAGCCCGGAGTGAAAGACGCCCCGCAGCACGCTGTAATGGGGAAGGCAATATTACCCTTACTGGACACCTTTGAAATACCCTATGTTGTTCTTGATGATGACGAAAGAAATTTGAAAAACAGCGTGGCCAAGGCAAAGACTCACTGCGTGACAGAGTCAAAGCCTTTTGCATTCGTTATAAGAAAGGGATATTTTGACCGGCACAATACCGGCGTATCTCAATCGAATACTGTGCCCAACAGGCGCCTGGATTACATACGTCTGCTTTCAGCAAAGCTGCAGTCCAATGATGTCCTCCTGGGCACGACAGGTTTCTCAGGCAGGGAGATGTACCAGACCGTCACTCACAGCGGGAAGTTTTATATGATGGGCTCGATGGGATGCCTGGCATCGCTAGGTTTGGCAATTGCGCTGGAGCAACCGGAAAAGAGGATTATCTTGCTGGATGGTGATGGCGCCATCCTGATGAAGATGGGGGCTCTAGCAACGGTGGGATACCATCGTCCTGGCAACCTGATTCACATATGTTTTGACAATCGCTCATACGAGTCAACGGGAGGGCAGCCCACTTTGTCCACCACCGTCAATCTCCTCGCCGCAGCTAAAGCCTGCGGCTACCCGACTGTAAATAATGTCAAGACGACTGGCGAGTTTGAAGCGATTTTGAATAACGAGGCAAAATATCTGAAGCCGCTTTTTATTCATATTGAGGTGAGTCCCGGTACAGAAGAGAGACTAGCGAGACCACCAACCTCGCCTGAGGAAATGAGAGACTGCCTTAGAGCGTTCCTGCAATGAAATGGCAATACTGTAACCCTGTGCATATTGTCTTTACCCGAGCTTTCCACCAGGCTTTGGCGGAGCTTATTGGCAACAAGAAAAACGTCTTGGTCATGTGTTCAGAACGTTTTCGCCTTAGCCGCGACTTTGCCCGGCTGAAGAACAACCTGACGGATTTCCAGTTCTTCACCAATATTGAGAATAACCCGTCTTATGAGAGCCACCAGAAGGCAATAGACTTTGCCACAAGTGCTGCGCCGGAGGTGATTGTTGCCATTGGGGGAGGGTCGGTCATTGATACAGCCAAAGTTGCTCGGATGGCACTATACAGTTCCTGCCGCAATATTCAAGACTTGCTTGCTTCTCAAAAAGAGCCAATAAAAAAGGCTCTATTCATCGCCATTCCCACAACCCACGGGTCCGGCAGCGAGCTTACTATGTGGGCAACTATATGGGACAAGGTCAAAAAGACAAAATACTCCTTACAAAGTCCACTGAATTACCCCGACCATGCCATATATGATGTCAATTTGGTCGCCTCTTTGCCGATTACAGTCTCCATATCATCTACTTTTGACGCATTGTCCCACGCCTGGGAAGCATTATGGAACAAGAACGCTAATCCTGTATCAAGCCATCTTGCCATTGAAGCCATCCGGCGAATAGCCGCGGCTCTAGATAAACTCGTGGTACCGATATCATCGGAAACGAGAGAGAATCTTCTCATGGCATCTATGTATGCGGGACTTGCTTTCTCTAACACCAAAACCGCCGCAGCACATTCCATAAGCTATCCCTTAACAGCATATTTCAATATACCGCACGGAATTGCCTGTTCAATGCTACTGCACTCGCTGGCAAAGATAAACTTCCGCCACATGCAAAACGAACTACCATATATATTTTCGCGAATTCAACTTGGTAGTTTCGAGGAACTCTGGGAACGAATGCAAAAGACGACAAGAGGGAAAGTCCCATTGTCTCTCCGTGAGTATGGTATTAACAAGGAAGATTTGGAGATGTTGGCGGATCTAGGGTTTTCCAAGGGTAGAATGGAAAATAATATCGCTGTCCTGAGCCGCCAAGACGTGCTCAACATACTGAAGGACGTTTTTTGAGTTTGTTGGGTTTGTTGTGCTGGGGAGTTGCCTGGATCGTGGCACTCGCCCGACGTGTTTTTACTCAGGACTCACCGAAGTCAAGATACTTAAAAATCTTCACAGCAGGCAAAGTCATATTTCCCATCCCTATTCTGGCATCAGATTCATGAACCAGTTCATAGCTGTTCAACTCTTCAAGAGGTACAGGACTATCAAGGGGGTTGGCGCCCACTATTTTATAATTTGTCGACGTCTGGGCTTCGACATAAGCTCGAGCATCTTCATAGCTGGAAAAGTATTGCCCCGAGGTGATTTCTTTGTACTTCTCTCCTCCATATTCCTTTTCTTCGTAAGATATGACTATCGGCTGCGTGGAAGTCACGGCTTTGCCGTCAAAATTATAAAGTCTGACCACAATGGATTGGTAATAAGTGGGGTAGTAGAGAACTATCGGCATCATCGTGCCATCCTGCATCCGCTGGTAATAAACTCCGCGAAACTCATCCACGTTGCTGCCAGCCCACTCCGCCATGGCATAGAATTTTGTAGTCGGCATCGTGTGGTCAATCACCACATATTTCGAACCTAACTTGTACCTGTCGATTAATTCGTTGACTGAGTCTTCATCCTGGGCAGTGAAGAACTGGCCGGCTCTGACAGCTCCGGCCTGCATTGGATTGGAATTGGGTATGCGACGGGAAATCTGCATTATGAAATAACCATAGTCCCACCAGGACATCACGCCGTAGGCGGTCTCGGGATATTCGAAATCAGCCCTCGGTGGATATATCTCATAATAGAAATCGGGGTCATCGAAAGGTTCGGGGCTGTTATCCCTTAGCCACAGAAGCGAGCTATGCCACCCTTGGTCCAACGTTTGGCCCATAAGAAACGGTCTGCTGGAAAATGTTGTCGCACCACCAATATTTGGGAAAAAGACCAGGAAAAAGATGGCTATTCCAACAACGATGACCCTCACCCAGACACCCCGGGGCTGCATAAATATTCTTGGCTTCCCTTTTTCCTTGATTTTCTTTTCCCTCTTCTTGAATTTCTTGACTGCTTCCGCTACTTGCTTAGGCTTAGCCAGCAGTTTGCTTAAGCCAGCAATGTCCAGCATTTTCCAGGAGAAATACCCTGTGAGCAAGGCAGCGTTTATGGCATAGTAGTAACCGAAACGGCGCTGCCCCAAGATTGCTATCAACATTGCCATGCTCCACACCAGGAACAATGTCTTGTCGGCACTTTTTTCCTTAACAACAACATAGACAAGCATGGCCAAGGAAACAAATGAGATGAAAAAGGAGGTGGTGAAGTTAGCCCAGGCTATCTGCAGGGTGAATTCACCAGTGGGGGAAAGAAGAGGTTGCACCTCCATAATAGTCAGCCTGGCACCGCCCGGGACGAAGATGTTGAATTGGCGGAGCATATACCCAAGCAGAGAGGGATTGACGGCATGCAAAACGGCTAATCCTATCCCGGCCAGTCCTGCTACGATCAGGGGATAGTAAACAGGCTTCCAAGCCCTGCCTGCCATGAGCCGTGAGATGACGCTCAAGACTATGGGTATCGTTATGGCCACTAGCAGAGCTACAAGATATGTAATTTCTCGGCTGCCTTCGCCCAATAGGGGAAGAAGCATGAAAAAGGCAATAAGGAAAAGAGGAGTGCCGACAATGCATAGATAGTCAGTTGATTTGTGCCTCAAGTGGTCCACGATGAATTGAATCACCAGGTAAACAAATATAATGAAAATTAACAGCAGCCCACCTATCCAGGTAAGCAGATACATACCCAGGAAGATGCCAGCCAGCAGGGCATAAACGAGAGGCCTGGTGATGGTTGACCAGTCTCTGCGTAAAATATGGTCGAAGGAAATCTCTCTTTCTCGAGCTCGTTTAATAGCCATTATTAGAAAGAGTATGCACACGGTACTGAACAAAGTCTCAACTACATGATGGTCGGTAAAGCTGAGCAGGGAACGATGCAAAAACTCGCCAGGCAAGATGACAACCAAAGCGGCTGCTATTACGCCCACCCAGCGGTTGAACAGTTTTTTGCCGATAAAGTATACCGGGATAAGCGTCAGAGTGCCCAGAATAGCAGGCATGTAAGCACCCACCACCTCGATGGTATGCTGCGTCGGTGCTCCCCGGCTGACAAG
>JAUWQP010000081.1 GCA_030611015.1 Chloroflexota bacterium
GATTATACAGGATGATTTAGAGGGACTCTTGCTATCATCTATCCAATATGCCGCATATGAAAAGGTTTGTGAGGCATTGGGAGACAAGATTGCCTCGATTGCAAACGAGGTAGGATTCATAGCAGACACAGAGCTATATGCTGATACTCATATGCCTAAGTTGACCACTGAAGAATTATTAAAGATGCCGAAAGACCCCGAAATACTAAAGAGGAAGCGCCAAAATCTCTTAAAGGAACTAAGAAGTCCCGAAATACTCAGACTATTAGGATTAGAAAATCTTATTCCCAGGACCAAATTCAAACAGTTAAAACAAAAAGGGGGACACAAATGAGAGGATCAATAAGACAAAGAGGCAAAAGCAGCTGGCAAATTCAAATCTATGCCGGCGCCGGACCGGACGGCAAGCCGCGGCGCCACCTTGAGACGGTAAGAGGTCGCAAGGGTGATGCCCAAAGGCGTTTAACAGAGCTACTGTCTAGCCTTGATAAGGGCATTTATACCCCGCCGGGGAAGCTCACAGTAGCAGACTTATTAAATCAATGGCTACAAGGCTATGTTAGGACTAATTGTAGTATCAGGACGATGGAAGGCTACCAGGCTATTATAGAGAAGCGCTTAATACCCGCTCTAGGTCACCATCAGTTAAAGCACCTTAACCAGCAAATGATACAGGCTTACTATGGCAAGGCTTGCGAAAAGCTATCATCCAGGACAGTTCACCACCAACACTGGGTATTGTCTCAGTCCCTAAAATATGCCGTTCGTCAAGGCTATTTGGGCCGCAATCCCTGTGAACTGGTAGATCCCCCTTCGCCACAAGGCAAGTCCATGCGGACCTTGACACAGAGCGAAGTTATAGACCTTCTTATAAGTGCTCAGGATAATTATCACTACCCCGTAATTTATATGGCCGTCAGTAGTGGCCTTAGACGGGCTGAGTTGCTAGGCTTAAGGTGGCGTGATATTGATATAGCCTCCCGCTTAATATCGGTTAACCAGACATTGTATAAGAGCCATGGTATATGTCAATTCAACCTGCCCAAAACAAAACGCAGTGGTCGCACAGTGGCAATGACCTCCAAGCTCGCGGAGTTCTTAGGAGAATACAGACTCGAGCGTGAACAGCTTTATCACCAATTAGGAAAAACCATAACCCTTGACGACCTGGTATTTTCCAACGTCGAGGGCAAGCCTATTGACCCTAGCGTGCTGAGCCACAACTTCGCAAAGATAGTAAAAAGAGCTGGCCTAGAGAATGCCCGCTTCCATGATTTGAGGCATACCTTCGCAAGCCTCATGTTACAGCATGGAGCCAAGCCAAAGGTTATCAGCGAGGCTCTAGGCCATGCGTCAGTGGCGTTTACAATGGACGTCTATTCTCATATAATTGAAGGGATGCAATCAGAGGCCATGGCGTTACTGGACGAAGTGTTACCGCCTGGGAAAAATGGGGCGTCTGGAAAAAATAACGTCAATTTAACGTCAAAAGAGGACATAAAGTTAACCGAGGGGTAAGATTTAGCTTGTGCGCCTATAGCTCAGCGGACAAGAGCACCGGTCTTCGGAACCGGGGGTCGTGGGTTCGAATCCCTCTAGGCGCGCTATCCGAGTCATCATCTTTTGCTAACATTTTGCTAATATCTTCCGTATCCCCGATTTGTCTGGATGGCTGATAGGATATAACTTCAACCGCCCGCACCAATCTCTTGCCTGTCTTATTCCTATGGAGTGTATTGAAAAAGAACTTGCTGAAATCCGTAGTCCAGTGTTACCCATGTGGTCGGCCAGCACTCGACGTTGACGCACTCTCTAAGACAAGTTATTATGAAACCTGAGGGTGATTCCGGAGCAGGGAGAATCCCACAGAAATATTAGTTTTTCTACATGGTACCAAGGTGGGTTATTTATTAAGAAGGCTGAAAATATTTGAAGGATTTCTGGGTGGCACTGCTGTCACAATGTTTTTTCCCATCGGTGGCTAAATTTGAGAGAGATAGCTATAACCAGTGTGCTTATTCTGCTTCAAAAAAGGACTAAGTAGATTCAAGAGAGGATATTAACATGCCTTTTAAAGTAGTAATGATCGTTGCTAATCGTCTGATACCTCACAATGAAGAGGACTATCGGAGGATTGGTGTTGAGTTTATTACTCTGCCTTGTCAGACGGAAGACGAAATCATCGCTGCTACCCAAGAGGCTGACGCGGTAATAACAATGATGAGGCCATTCACTAGAAAGGTTATTGAGAGATTAAGTAAGTGTAAGTTGATTTATAACTTGGGAACAGGCTATGAGGCTATAGATATTAGAGCAGCGACGGAACATGGTATCTACGTTTCCTATCCCGGTGACTACTGCACGGAAGAGGTTGCCGAACACACTATGGCGCTTATTCTTGCCTGCGCCAGAAAGCTCTTTCTTTTGGATAAGGCAGTCAGGGATGGAAAGTGGGACTCTTACGAGAAAAAGGAAATACGCCTAAAGATATTGCCACCTATGTTCAAATTGAAAGGGCAGGGCTTGGGGTTAATCGGCTTCGGCAGGATTCCGCAACGCCTCGTTCCCAAAGCTAAAGGTTTTGAATTAAGAATTATCGCTTTTGACCCCTATGTGTCTTCCTCTGCATTCGAAACATTGGGTGTGGAAGCGGTGTCATTTGATTATTTGCTTAAGAGTTCGGACTATGTCTCAGTGCATGCTGCTTTCACTCCCAAGGCTTGGCACATGATAGGGATAGACCAATTTAAGATGATGAAACATACAGCTTATATTATCAATTGTGCTCGGGGCGAGTTCATCGATGAACAGGCCTTATACCTCGCTCTAACCCAAGGATATATCGCCGGTGCCGCATTAGATGTCTTAGAAAGAGAATCCGTTGGCTTAGACCACCCCTTGCTTAGACTGGAAAACGTGATAATCACTGCTCATTCGGCTTACTATTCTGAGCAATCAGTCCTTAAGTATAGACAGCGACCCTACGAAGAAATTGCTCGTATTATTAAGGGACAGCGGCCCCGCCGGCTACTTAACCCCGAAGTTAAGGGGCGATTTGAAGCTGCCACCTAACCAGGCAGGGAATATCTTTAATACCAATACTCCTGAGCTAAACCTTGGGTTGGAAAGAAGCTAATCCTCAGCAGGGGATTGAAACATCAGCAATGCTTAGTCAAGATAGATGCGTTTCACTTATGTTGGAGAGAACCTAACCCTCGTAAGACGATTGAGACTCGGGATTAGCCTATAGGAACACCATTCCTATTAGGCCTAATACAAATCGGATATTCTGTCCCAGAATACCAGGTGGGAAACGAACCAAATCCCAAAAAGTGAATGCACAATACTGCCAAATGTTATTTCATTGCCTTTGATTGTAGGCTGCATGCAGATATTACATACTGTTAGTATGAAGGCTTACGAACATTTGAGCCAAGTCTAAGATATCGGGTGGTGCAGATTCGCATAGCAATATTTGAGTCGAATTGACCAGCCATCGGACGATTATAGTATCAATCAAGCTAGAATCCTAGACCTTGCTTGTGGGACGGTCATTCTAGCAGTATTCCTTGCCTTCACGGGGCCACATTGTTCAAGGCATTGATATCTCTTCTGAAAGGGTAGCTAAAGTGCAATATAGCGCGTAAATTGGTGGAATGACAATATCAGTGATAAAAATTCAAGAGGGAAGTTAACCATGCCTGGGTTTGGAACACCGTTTTCAAGACTGGCTCGTAAAGAACCCATAACCCATGAGGAACTGATTCGCGCAGTGCGATTTATGGTGTAGGCTGAATATTAAGCCGTACAGTTATACATGCAACTGGCTGAATCAACCGACAACAAGCTGGCTATAGAGGTACCCAAGGATATTGCTGATGAAGAAAGTGTTCATGCAGGTGAGTTTCTGAGGCTATTAAGAGAGCTAGCCCCGGGACCAAGAGAAATTCTACGATGAGGGCATTAAGGAAGTAGAGGGGGAAATACAGAAATATAAGAACAAGGAGACCTAATACAGATTAGGCAAAAAGCTATTCCTCCGACAGCATGTGAAATATCAGGTCTACTCTTAGCTGGCAGAACCGATTATCACAGTGATCACTGAGCCCAGGACATTTCCATGAAGCGGGAGAATCCTGTCCTATTTCACATGATATTAACGGAATACTGATGACAAGGTGCTACTCAGACTAGAAACCACACTCTATTCGGATACGATCTCGGCAATATATATCATTTCTTGCATCTGCTTTTCTTACCCCCCAGTCTTAGCCCCTTGTCCTTTTTGTCCGCCTTGCTGGCCTCTCCCTCCGGCTTTCCTGTCGGATCCGTCACGCAATCCATGTTCAGCAGGTCCAGTACCATCTCCTTTTGGCATTTTACACCCCCCTTTTTTAGGTTTGTTAATATCCTCCAGAATGCTATCCTTATCGGATGGTTTACGCCCTAAATGATGAAACCACAAGATTCTTGTGATCGAAATCACTAGGAAGGAGACGAATTAGTATCACATTCTCAGTGCAAGAATAATATTTACCTAGTTTCAAGGTTAAATGATAATGTGGCCAAGGATATGATGATAACGCCGATCCATACCGTCGAGGAGGGTCTGCAGAGGGCGTTTGAAGCTCTGGGCAAGGATGCTCAAGTTGCCGCAATTCCAGAAGGGCCATTGGTTCTTAGTTTACTCAAGCACTAACGGTGGTGCTTACTGGGATAAAAAGGGCTTATGGCAGGAAGCTACCCTAATTGTAGAATTCAAATTTAGGCAGTAGAGTTGTAACTGATGAGAAGATGTTGTGCTTCAATTATTTTTCTTCATATTTTTTCTTTTGATTAGGCTGTCTAATATGCGCATTTGGTGTTTACTTGAATTTTATCTTTGCTGCTAAAATAGAGCTAAGTATAAAAGTCCTCCGGTGGCCAAGGGCGAAAGGATTCCTGATTTGGGTGATATAGTTATTGACACTGATGGCATCGGTGAAATCGGAGCAATGAGATTGCCACGCCCCGACCCCGAATTGTCGGGGGGCTCGTAATGACGGAAAGCGGAGGGCCTGATAAATAAGGACTACAAAAAATCTGGATGGAGGGTGGTCAAAAATGTAGCGCGAGGCTTTAACCTCGTGCTGCATGACCGTGAAGAGTCGCACTACGAAATTTGGAGGTGAAGAATCTCCGCGATAGACGTGCCAAATCTGAGTCCAGACTAGGGTAAAACCAAACAATTTTGGAACGAAAAAGGAGGTGAGAGAATGGCGATAGCTGAGGTAAGCGTTGTCCCGCTAGGAACAAAGAATCCTTCAGTCAGCCAGTACGTGGCATGGGCGGTCAGGGTCCTGGAACGGGAAAAGGACATAAAGTACGAGACTACCGCAATGGGGACAATCATAGAAGGTGACCTGGATAGGATTCTAGCGGTGGTAAAGAAGATGCACGAAGGGACCTTCGGGGAAGGGGTCGCCAGGGTGTTGACCACGGTTAAAATTGACGACCGGCGAGACAAGGCCCAGAGCATGAAGGCGAAGCTGGATTCGCTCAAAAAGAAGTTATAGGGCTAGCTTAGTTACCCCTGAGTTTATTTCTATATTTTCTCCTCTTAAGATTAAGAGGGGGAAGGGGAGTTATGAAGGAGAGTCCCCTGATTTTTAGAATGAACTTGTGAAAAACTAAACTAATACTTTCATATGGTTAACGAAGGGCAACAGATGAATCTTTCTTGTTTGCTTTCTTTGCTCAAAGAAATGCCGTCCTACAGGCAATTGGTGGATGATCTGTCCACAGTAAAGGGTGAGCACAAGACAAGCATACTTGATACCGCTAAGCCCCACTTGATTGCTGCTCTTTACGAAGAGCTCGATTTGCCCTTCATGGTGGTGACCGGTCAGCCTGAGAGTGCCAGGAAGCTTCATGAGCAGCTTCGAGCCTGGTGTTCCCCTTCAGCCGAGTTGCATCGTCTCCCTGAGCTCGACTTTCTGCCGTATGGCAGTTCTCAGCTATCGGCTGTCAGCTATCAGATGACGGAGAGGTTGAGGGCATTAGCTACCCTGGCGCTTTATGAAGGGAGCGATAAGCCGCCCTTGATAGTAACCTCAGCCCTGGCCATCATGAGTAAAACCATCCCGCGAAAGGATTTTGTGGCTGCTTACCATATTTTGAAGCCGGCCATGACTGCTGACCCTCTGGAGCTACTGCGCCGGTGGCAGAGCATGGGCTACGAAGTGGAAGATGTTGTCGAGGTGCCCGGACAGATGAGCAGGCGGGGTGGCATTATTGATGTTTTTCCCCCGTGCAGCCAGTTGCCAGTTCGCATAGAGTTCTTTGGCAACCAGGTAGAGAGCATGAGGTACTTCGATCCGGAAAGTCAATGCTCAGCAAGCTCCGTATCCTCGTTGATTATCACTCCAGCCAGAGAGGCTATACCAATAGCCGATGGCTTTGAGGTGATGAATGGAAGCATATTTGACTACATTGGCGGTGGTGCCTTGCTTGTTCTCGATGACCCTGAGGGAATTCGACTTACCATTACCAGGCTAAACGAGGAAGCTCAAGAGTTAAGAGCCACAAAGATGGAAAAAGGCGAGCTGCCTCAGGGCTCTCCTCCTCCTTACTTCACCTGGGAAGAGTTAGAGTCGCAGATGAAAGTAAGGCATCGCCTGGCACTGGAAACATGGGATGCTGCCCGGGGCTATGGACAGGCTTTGCCCTTCAGCAGAACCCAGAGTTATGGCAGCCAACTGGAAAGGTTCCTCAAAACAGCAAAGCAGATGGTAGGACAAAGACAGCGCGTGATCGTAGTCAGCCACCAGGCAAATCGTTTGGCTGAACTTCTCCAGAAAGAGGACATTCACACTTCGCCCATATCACAAATAGAACAGATACCTCCGCTCGGTTCAATCACCGTGCTCCAGGGCTCACTTGAGGGAGGCTGGGGGGTGGATGACCGTCTGACTCTTATTACTGACGTTGAGCTCTTTGGCTTTGTGAAGCAGCCGCGAGCAGGCAAGAAGAGGCCAATACCTCACCAGTGGTTGTTTCCCCAGTTGGCTCCCGGCGATTATGTCGTCCACGTTGACCATGGCATCGCCAGGTTCCACAGACTAACCAGAAGGTCCTCCGATGGAATGGAGAGAGAATATCTTGTTTTAGAGTATGCCGCCGGTGACAGGCTCTATGTGCCTACCGAACGGATAGACCGCGTCAGCCGCTATATCGGTGCCGGTGACCATGCGCCATCCTTGAGCCGTTTGAGAACCCCGGAATGGCAGAGGACAAAGAAGAGGGTTAAAGAATCGGTGGCGGAAATTGCCCGGGAGTTGCTTGACCTTTATGCTGCTCGGGAAGTAACTACGGGCTTCGCTTTCTGTGAAGATTCGCTATGGCAACAAGAGCTGGAGGCGTCATTCCCCTACATGGAAACACCAGACCAGATTGAGGCAATCATGACGGTTAAAGAGGACATGGAAAAAGCTAAGCCCATGGATCGGCTTATCTGTGGAGACGTGGGCTATGGCAAAACCGAGATAGCCTTGCGTGCTGCCTTTAAGGCGGTTATGGATAATAAACAGGTAGCTATTCTGGTCCCGACCACCGTGCTGGCTCAGCAGCATTTCATTACCTTTACTGAGAGGTTGCAGACTTTTCCTTTGAGAATAGAAATGCTGAGCCGCTTTTGTCCCCCGGAAAAAGAAAGGGAAGTCCTGGAAGGCTTAGCCAATGGCGCTGTGGACATATGCATTGGCACTCATCGCCTGTTGCAAAAGGACATCACATTCAAAGACCTGGGCGTGGTAATAATCGATGAGGAGCAACAGTTCGGCGTGGCGCAGAAGGAAAAACTCAGGCGGATGAGGAGGGAAGTGGACACCCTGGCTCTCAGTGCTACTCCTATCCCGCGCACCCTTCACATGTCTTTAACCGGAATCCGGGATATGAGCATCGTGGAAACGCCTCCTGAAGAACGCCTGTCTGTCCAGACCTACGTCGGGGTTTATGATGCCACTCTGGTCAGGCAGGTGGTATTGCGTGAACTGGAGAGGAATGGTCAGGTCTTCTTTGTTCATAACCGTGTTCAAAGCATTGCCTGGGCTGCCAGCAAATTACAGGATTTAGTGCCCGAAGCTCGAATAGCCATAGCTCATGGACAAATGCCTGAAGAGCTATTGGAAAAGGTGATGACGGATTTTATCGCCGGCAAGTATGACATCTTGGTGACCACCACTATCATCCAGTTAGGTCTGGATATGCCTAATGTTAATACGCTGATTATCGACCGGGCTGACAGGTTCGGCCTGGCCCAGCTTTATCAGTTGAGGGGCAGGGTAGGTCGCGGTATCAACCAGGCTTACGCTTATTTCTTCTTCGACGAGGGAAAGCAGCTGACCCCCCAGGCTTATAAGAGGCTTAGGACTATCTTGGAGGCTACAGAGCTGGGTTCGGGATTTGGTATCGCTATGAAGGACCTGGAAATTCGGGGAGCGGGCAATCTTTTAGGTGTCAAGCAAAGCGGGCATATCGCTGCCCTGGGCTTTGACCTTTATTGCCAGTTGCTGGCTGAGGCGGTGGAGGAGTTAAAAGCAAAGCAAACTGGCGAAGCCAGGAAGAGTGTCATTGCCGGGGAACCGCAGGAATTGCCCAGTATAGTCCTGCCCTTAGATGCCCACATACCGGAAGAATATGTTCCTAATCTAAATACTCGATTAAGCCTTTACCACAGACTGGCCAGAGTGGAGCATATTGAGGAGGTAGCCGACATAGCTCAGGAATTTAAGGATAGATTCGGTCCCTTGCCCGAGCCTGTGGAAAATCTCCTTTATATAGTGAAAATCAAGGTTCTGGCTGCGCGGGCTGGAGTGAGCTCTGTTTCCACACAGGGAAGGCAAATTGTAATAAAGCCCCAAACCGTTGATTCCCCTCTTAAGATAAGAGGGGCGAGGGGAGTTATGAGTAAATACGTTGATGGCGCAGTTAAAATAGGTGCCACACAAATAAAGTTAGATACCAGGCTCCTCGGGGATAAATGGACAGAGGTGCTGGAAGAAATACTAAGGTCTGATTACGCCTGAACCCACCTGAAAGCTGACACGGCATAGAGTCGGCACCTCCTGTCTGTCACTGCAAGTATAGCGTGGCAATCTTATTTCCAATCCACAAGATTGCTTCGGCTGACTTCGTCAGCCTCGCAATGACAGGATGGATGTGTCATTCTGACGGGCGGCGCTTGTCTCTGCCCAAGGCAAGGCGGAGATGAACTCCGCCACTACGATTAACCGGTCACTTCTCGATCTCGAGAACTATTCAGCCTTTCGGGGGTTAATTCTCCGCCGCTTCCACTCACCATCACTAGCACT
>JAUWQP010000016.1 GCA_030611015.1 Chloroflexota bacterium
TTCGGGCGGGTCATATTGGGTATCAACTATCAGGTGGATGATATTGAGTCCGGGATACAATTGCTTCAGGTCATCCACGTCCACTTTTTCGAACTTCTTTTTATTGTTGAGGTAGGCCTGCTCGGTGAGGGCATTCGATTCATAGTCCTCTTTACTACGCCTTAGTATCCGGGCGATGGATACCTCCTGGGGGCAATGGGTCTGAAGGATGACGAATGTTTTGTTATGCCTGGCTGCTATCTCGGCAGCCCACCTTCTCAACGATTGGGTAACGAAGGTGGCATCGAGTATTACACTATCGCCCTTCTCCAGGGCCTCATCTGCCCGTCGGAACGTCTCATCATAGACCATTGTTCGTTTGCTCATATCCGAGGCGACCTTCTCATCAAATATATCCTCATCTTTCAGTACTTCCAGTCTAATCAGGTCGGACCGCAGGATGGGGTAGCCCTTAATCCTGGAAATCTCCTCGCTGGTCTCAGTTTTCCAGGTGCCCGGCAAGCCACAGGTGATAAGCAACACTCCAGCCCCCACCTCGGCTTCTATGAATTTCCTAAATGGCTCTTTCAGCCTATTGCCTCCTTACTTTATGTGAGCGAAGCGAATCGCAAACACGCTATTAGGCGTAGTGCCTTATCCTTCATTTCCGGCTGAATAACCAAGCAAGTGCCACTCCAAGACCCAGCAAAACCAAAGCATTTGTCTGTTGTTGCTTCTCCGCACGAGCGAAAATGTATTGTTGAAGCCAGATCAACGATTCTGCGGGGTCACGGTATGCTGGCAGATACTTCAACTCTTTTATGAAGCCAGGCAACTGTAATCCATCCTCCAATATGATAGGAAGCATGGGCTTGTTGTTTCCGCGAGCAATCCCGATCTCTTGAGGAACATACTCAGAGAACTTTGAGTTTCGACTCCAGAGCAGAACAAAAAGATCACAGTTTTTGATTGCGGTGACAATGGTGTTGTTAAGCTGACTGCCCGGACTTACTGAGTACTCAGCGATGAAAACTTCGACTGCAGGATTTGTCAGCAGCCTTCTGGCGTGTTCAACAATAGGGAAGTCGTTCGTTGAGTAGCTGATGAAAACTTTGTATGCCATTACTATTACCTCCTATTTACAGGCATTACGTCTAACGTTTTCAGCATAAAAGAAGCTTTTGCGAAGCAGAGCTGGGAGTTCACTAGGGCAAAATACATAATCATGCTCGAAATTCTTCTTCACTCAAATTCTTCCATTTATAGAAATCTACGCTTATGGAATAATCTATATTTAGTAGATTAGAGCCTTTAATAACAGAAAGGATAGGATTTTGGAGAGCATCTCGAACAACGTAAATAAAGTATTTTTCTCCCTCCATCTGAAGCTTTCTGAGCTGGTTGGGTGTCATCCAAATTTGGGGGGAAGGGTCTGACCTACCTTTAACTTCAATTAATCTTTGCCCATGCTCTGATTCAATGTCGTATCCTCCAGTCTCCTCCGAGCGTGGCAATTCTCTGGCATTTCTTCCTTTACTTTTTTCGAATTGTAGCGCGGCTAGTACCCCAATTCGCTGTACCATACTGTCTCTTTCACGCTCTACTTTCTTGTCAACCCCTAATTCCTTTAGAAATTTATACCAGTCTTTAATTTCCTCATCACTTTTATTTTCAATGAATTCTATGCTTACAAACTCTACCGGTAAGTCAAACAGTCCTTTTTGTATTAGTACCTCAACTTGGTGCTCAGGTTTATACGCTTGAGGAAAGACAATTTCTTCAGGCTTAAGCCATTTTCCCGTTTTTGTCTTTAATGACAAAAAAATCAAATCTCTAATATCAACCCGCCCATCTTTCCATAGCTCCTTACATAATCTAATTCTTTCAGTTTTTTCACTATCTGAAAACGTAACCCAATTTTTACTTATTGTAGGGATCTCCCTCGTTTTCAAAACATTTTGAATATGGTCTGCGGTTAATTCTTCGACTCCTAATATCTTTAAAAGTTGCAGTATAGTGGTGTCTACTGACAATTCTGGATGTATAATTTTAAAATTCTCTTTCACCTCTCCTGGAATTGAAAGAGAATAGGGTTTTATGTAGACAGCTCTACTATCTATTAACTCCCAAGTATCTGTAAGCAGTATATCTTGATATTTAAAGCTACTGTTCCGTAGAGTTGATTCTGCATATTCTGATAATTGCTGACAGAATTTCTTAAAAAAGGCTATATCTTTTTGCTCAGCCTTAAGCTTGATCAACCTTTGCATTTCGTAATCTGCCCCAGAACTTGTGGTATAAGTTGGCCCTTTTTTAACCTTTGTTTCAATATCCCCTGGGATTTTAAGGTCGAGAGCAAGAACTTTTTTATCAGGGTATAATGCTCTTAAGTCCTCTTCATGCATAAGTTCTTTAATATCAGGCTCCACTATTACAGCCTCATCGGGTTTTCGCACCGACCCATCCGCTGCTATTAAACAACGCTCCGCTTCTAAGTATTCTCTCAGCGGTCTTTTGATGTTATTTTCAAGTAACTCATGACCACCCCATGGAGAATATAAAATTTCTACAAAGTTCATTTTCCACCTGTCATCTCTTATGAAGGCTGGGACACACCTTTCAATTATCAATTTGCAGATTTCTTTGGCAAGCCAGTCATTCCATGCACATTCACGGGCCAACTCAACTCTCCCTGGACCCGTTAGGAAATCTGCTTGAATTAGGAAGTTTAAACCACTAGGCACCTCTTTGAGTGGCAGGAAGCTAAAAACACCCGCATGTGCGGTACCTTTTTCTTCTATAACCATATTCTCCTTCTCATCTAATCTGAAAGCGACTACCATCTTTCTCTTATTTACTCCCTCTCTTTCCCATTCTCTTGTTATGGGGTCTCCTTTTACGTAGGGGGGCACATCAGGTTCGGATTGAAAAACCAACCAATATTCTTGAGATTTTAGCTCGTTGTTGAAGTATTCTTGAATTAAGTAAATCTCATACTCGGCTGTTTGGGAATATTGAAATTTTTTGACTGTTCTATTAGTCCCCAGCAGAGCGTTTCTAATTTCTATATTTCTTAGATTCTGCAGAAAAAGCAACATTCTGTTACTAATATATTCTGCTTTTGTTTCGTCTTGCAGTTTCTCCAAGTAACCGGGTTCTTTTACAGGGATATTAAACGCTGTTACATGCCCCGGGGGTAAGATAATAGAGGAATCCTCTATCCAAAGCGGTATTACTTGCCAAGGGATTCGTTCTGGGTTGGAAAAATAACCTTTGCTGAACCTAAATTTGTAATCACCTGAGTAAATTTCTGGGGAATCTGATATTAGAAATACTGATTTAAATCCTACCCCTAGGTAGCCTATATAGTCTCTTGCTGTTTTGGAAGACCACCCAACTTTACATATACTGTCTGCATCCTCTTTATAAAATGGGTGACCATTGTTAAATACTTTAATTCCAGTTTCAACAAATTCGATTATTAATGATATGCTACCTACATCGTCTGCATTTTGAATGAATTCCATTAAAAAACTTCCATGCCTTGAGAATGCTTTCTCTATCCTGTTTATACCTCCGTTGACAGAGGCTAGAACGAATTCCTTATCTGAATTTAGATATCTGCTTTTTATATCTTCGATATGGTCTTTCGCTATCATTTTATACCCCCTCCTCAGCCATTAAGCGATAGGCGTCCCGAATATTCTCCTCTAATTCTTCCAGAGACTCGCCCTGGCTAAATACGCCGGGAACTTCCTTCAATCTCCCGACATACCCCCCTTCCTCCACCCAATATTCCAATGTAAAATGCCTTAACATACTCTACCTCCATATTAGTTGGTTCCACCTAACGGAAATCTGGCTCTCTTCAATTATCCTTCATTATATACGATTCGGCAAGCTCGAAATAGCTCTGAGCGACAGCTAAAACCTTGCCTCTTTGCCTGGAACATAGGCTTTGGGCAATAGATTAGGAAATTTAGATCAACCAAAACCTTCTCAAAATATCCTCAAATCACACCCCTTAATTTGACCGTCTCCTCTAGCTAATGCTAAACTATTTTCGGGCAGCGTAGCTCAGGGGTAGAGCAGAGGACTCATAATTCTAAGCCAGATGTCCCAAAATGTCACTTTGCGTATAAAATAGAACCTTTGTGTCAATTACCAAAACCCCGTTTTGTTCGTAAAGTCCCGTTGTGTCCCAGACCGTCCCAAACAATTTAACGCCAAAATAACGCCAATTTCTTAGCTTTAGTCTATGCGTGGGATGGCGAAAAAGGGATTGACAGCCGGGATTAGAAGTATTAACTTGTATCATAGCCTGCTTATGAGCATGTTAAGTAAATGAGCTGGCGCATAAGGGTTGGAATAGTCGTAGGCGTGGTAATGGTTATTGCCGCTCTTGTCATTTGTCTTCGTCCAACAACACCCTCTGACTACATATACGAAGACGGCAAAGTACTCGTTGGGTCTGATGGCAAGCCAATTGAGTTAATAAACAACGCTAGTGCCACCAATCCTACTTATGCCACGCTAGTAGATTTCATTAACGAAGACCCCACAGATCAAGGTGCTTATATAGATTTTGGCAGCGACTCTAGTTTTGCCTTTCTTGGTCACACCTGTGCTGATTTTGCTGAGACGGTCCATAATAATGCCGAGGCCGCGGGCATTAGAGCAGCGCTGGTCACTATAGATTTTGAGGGGCAGGACGTGGGCCATGCCTTAAATGCCTTTGAGACGACGGATGGGGGCTTGATATATATTGATTGCACGGGACAGGATCTGGCGGGCTGGACGGCAGATCACTTTGTCGAGCTGGACAAAATCACCGGAAAGGTTTATTTCGTGCAAGAGAGTCTCAGGAGCTGGGATAAAGTAGCCTACATCGAGGTAGGTAAGGAATATGGATTGATAGCTCTTGACCAGGCGGAATCCCTATCATACACCTTCTACGAAGAATACAAACAAAAACAGCATGAGTATGAAGAATTAGTGAGCGATTATAATGATGAGGTTACACTGTATAACCAAGCAGTCACCTCATATGAAAACGCCTCGTATGGAATACCGCCACCAGAAGCACCTAATATAAGTGAATATGGGACTTCATTAGAGGAAAGTCGAAGGCTCTTCTTTGCTCTGCTGGAATGGGAAACAGAAATGCTAGCTTGGAAGGAGGGGGCACAAGATTGGGAAACAGAAATGGAAGCACAATGGGTAGAACTTGAAGATTGGGGAGCAAGATTACAGGAGCAAAGACAATTGATAGATGAATTGGGGGAGGGATTAGGTGACCTTCGGTTTGAACCATTAGGCATCGTTGAAGATATAAACATATATTGGGGAAATAGTTAATGAGAGGACCTGGATATTCCAGCTGGGGAAAGATACTAGAATTTTGTGGCTTAGCCTAGTGGAAGGTTAAGCCAATAGATTAGAGCGAATCAAAATCAAAGAGGAAATCTAAGAGAAGGCGGGCATAACCCTTATTCTTGACTGCTAGTAAGATGGACGACTGGTGGCTCAAGTTTCGGCGTGCTGAGAAGCACATGGTAGAGATCAAGCAAGAAGCCATGAGGTACGCAAGCAGCAATCCTTACAGTTTCACACGTATTCGGTTGCCTGATAGCCAAAAGGAAATCAGGTATCGATTCCATATTACTGAGCAACCTGACCCCATGGTTGCCGTCATGCTCGGTGATTTCGTACACAACCTGCGAAGTGCACTTGATTATATTGTTGTCGCCTGTGTCCCTAAACAACGCCGAGCGAAGGCGAGTTTCCCAATCCTGTTTCAGAACATCTTCGCTAAGGACAAAAATGGAGAGTTCGTGGTCAAGGATGTCCAATTGCGGAGGAGCGTTGAGACCGCCACCGAAGGGTTGCAACCGAAGGCTAGGACACTCATCATAAGGCTTCAACCTTACCATCATGGAGCCAATGCCCATCGCAACATCTTGGGAATCATCAGTCGCCTTGAAAATGCTGATAAGCACCGTCAACTTATTACCATCGGTTGTGGCGGGCAAGACTTTGCCGTTAACTTTACCGTGCGTGGCCTCACTAAACCTTTTAAGTGGCATAGGCTCCTGGCCGCTGGTGAGCAATTTCTTAAGGACAATACAGTAATCCCATATAACTTCCCTCCCAACGGAATTCTCCATCCCGATGGGTCTTTTGTCCAGCCATCCGACATGGAGATGCATTTCACCGGCACCGCCAAGATACTGGTCAAGGTAACTAGGATAGGAGGGAATCAGCCCCCTGACGATTTCTTGCTCGATACCATCATGGATATGGCATTTTCCGATGTGCGGACTATTCTCACGAAACTGGACTTTTTTGTCCGTAGCACTTAATGGTAAAGTCAAATTCCCCCTTCTACAGTATTAGCCCGCTACTCATTTTCCAACGTTCTGCCCTTTGAATACATCGTTCAGCCTTAAGCCATTGGCTTTCAGGACTTTGAAAATGTATCCCTGGCTACAACCAAGTTCATTGGCTGCTGCTGCTACGCTACCTTGCGGCCGTAACGCCTCATAAACAACCTGCCATCGTCGCACTTAGATTATAACTGCTTAAATTCTCCTTGTCATTGCGCCCCCTAATTTGACCGTTCCCCCTAGCCAATGCTAGACTATTTTCGGGCAGCGTAGCTCAGGGGTAGAGCAGAGGACTCATAATTCTAAGTCAAATGTCCCAAGAGGTTCCTTTAGGTATAAAATAGAACGATTGTGTCAATTACCAAAACCCTGTTTTGTTCGTAATATCTCGTTGTGTCCCAAACAATCCCATACAATTTAACGCCAAAATAACGCCAGTTTTTCAAGTATAGCCTGAAGCTAACAGACAAAAACAATAATGCCGTAGCAATAAAAATGGCGATAACGAATAATGGGAAAAGTCGCTCACGCAACGCTAACTCTAAAATCCGAAATAATGGTTATGTCACCATGTTTTTAGCTCTTTTTAACTGCAAAAATAAGGGTTGTCTATAGCTACTATTCTCTTTTTAATCCCCTTTTTATCCCTTTTATTGGCTTTAATAAAAGCATAAGAGTAGCTATTAAGACGCCAAGAGGTGTTTTAAGACATTTTTCTAAAGCTAATTATTCTTTTCCTTGAAGCTAAAATGAAGGGAAAATCGTGCGGGCTTGAGGTTAAGAGCGAGTACCATCGCCCAATCCAACCCTTAAACCTGTACATGTAAGTTCGGTAATCTTACAGATACTGATAGTAAAAGTACTGCGGAAAGCTTACCCTTACCTTCCTTGATGTTATGCCAGTATTTCTTCACTGAATTAATAGCTAATACCCCCTCTTTTTGTCTACCACGTTCCGCAACCTTTTCCCGCTCAAATAGCGTCTTAGGTTATCAGCGAACAGCCTAGTTGCTTGTAGGTCGTAGTCTTCTATCTCACCAGCAACGTGAGGGCTGAAGACTACATTGGGTAGTTCCCATAACCTACTTTCAACAGGTAAAGGTTCAGTCACAAAGACGTCCAGACCTGCCCCAGCAATCCAGTTTTCTTCAAGAGCACGAGTTAGTGCGGTTTCGTCCACTATGTTACCCCTACCGATATTGATTAGGTAAGCGGTGGGTTTCATAGTCAGAAGTTCCTCTTCCCCAATGAGATTGTTCGTTTCGGGAGTAAGAGGTAAAGCCAGCACCACAAAATCACTGTCTGAGAGTAGCTGAGGCAACTGGTCTTGAGAAAACAGTATGTCGACATTTCTGGTACGCGTTGCTGACCTGGTCGATCTACGAGTAGCCAACACTCGCATACCAAAGACCTTAGATAGCCTTGCTACTTGTCGTCCAATACTACCCAGTCCCACTATACCGACTGTTTTAGAGTGTAGTACCGTTAGACTAAACGTTTTCCATTGCCTCTCTTGCTTCAATTGGAAGCATAACGGCATCTTTTTGACAAACATAAGCATCATTTCAAGAACACATTCACCAATTGAGATGGCAGTTATACCACTCGTATTGGTCACTATCACCGAGCTTCCTATAATATCACTATCCAAAAAGTCATCTACCCCGGCATCCGTGGTTTGAATCCATTTCAATTTGGGCGCTCGGGCAATTACATTCTTAGGAGGATCAGGCCCGTAGATTATCTCAGCTTCAGCCAAATGGGCATCAAACTGTTCTCTAGAGGAGAAGTCCCCTCTTTTTTCGGCATTGGCAAAACCCGAAACATCCCTCAAGTTTATCTTAGGGCTGACAGTAGTAATCTGCCGTATGCATTCGTCATCTAACGAAGTAATAACCAGTACCTCAACTACTTCCATTGGAATATTCAGCCCTCCGTCGTTTTTCATAATAGTTGAGTATAGGTATCATTGATCCAGACGTCAAGAAGAACCAAGTGCAGCTATGTTTGAGAAACAGTGTCAATTTAATGACAATCAGACAAAAGTGTAATCCCTAACCGTTAGATGAGCAATACTAGATGAAGAATCAGATGTAGAGATGGTTGTCTTGGAAAGAATACAATAAGTAATTAGCTAAAGACCTTCGCAAAACTAACACGGGCAATATACGCTGGCAAGTGGCTATCGAAATCTCGATAATTTGTTAGATTATCTGGTATTTAAGGTCATCCCATCGCCCAATCCAAAGGGCATACCCCCTTCTTGATATTAGGATACTTCTCTCTGAGCTATTGGGATTTTGGGGATAGCCTGAGGCTTTGTCGGTCAATAGTATAGGGTAATTTTTGAGAAGGGATTTGGCTCTGAACGAGGTCACAAGAGCTGATAATACTCGCTCCTTGAGCAAGCTTTCTGTATCTTTTTTGCCTTGTCTAAGCCAACCTCTTTCAAAGGAATACCAAAGTATAGAGAAAATACCAAATCATCTATATAATTTTTCAGTTGCTCTTGTCTCTCTAAGTCAAGTACTGGAAGGCTCATTAGCTCAGATAGAGAGCTCTTCTTGCTAAAACTGCTGTATACATCTGATTTGAATTCTTCTGCTAGCGTATTTGCAATAATGTTAGAATCTCCTTTTATTGCTAATTTGATTGTGTGTGCATCATAAGATAATAGTAGAGTATCCCTTGGAGTGAACCCCTGAGACTGGACACTTTGGGTTAGGAAGATTAGGAAGGTCTGGCAGGGTCAGAGTATAATCTAGAGGAGAAAGGACTTTGCCATGAGGAATCAAAGAAGTTTCAGCTTAGAGTTCAAGCGTCAGGTAGTGGAAGAGCTGATGAGTGGGGAGAGCGGCCCTGCGCAGCTGTGTCGGCGGCATAACATCACTCCAAGCTTGCTCTACCACTGAAAGAAACAATACAGTCGGGGCAAGTTCAATAACAGCCCACCGAGGAAGGGGCTCTGCGGAACAGATTAGAGAAGCTGGAGCGGCTGGTGGGCAAGCTTACCCTGGAGAATGAGGTATTAAAAAAGAGCTTACAGCACAGCCTCAGTCGGTCTCGGAGAAACGGCAGACCATCGGGGTATGGGGATGTCTCGGTGTCGCCATCAGGTGGGGGTGCCAGGTAATGACGCTTTCAAGAAGCAGCTTCTATCACAGGCCTAAGGATAGAAGCCAAGGGGAGATACAGCAGGAGGTGGATTTAAGAGGCAAGATTGAAGCCATCTGCCTCGAATATCCACGCTATGGCTACCGGCGGGTTAGTGAGCAATTGAAGCGGGAAGGACTGCAGGTGAATCACAAGAAGGTGTTGCGGCTGATAAGGGAAAGTGACCTGCTCTGTCGGATCAGGCACCGGTGGGTAAAGACCACCGACTCCAAGCACCACTTCCCCAGGTATCCCAATCTTATCAAGGGGATAGTTACCACGTGCCTGAACCAGGTCTGGCTATCGGATATCACCTACATTCGCATCCGGACAGGCTTTGTTTACCTGGCAGCGATACTGGATGCTTATTCCCGCAAGGTGATTGGCTATGCCGTTTCCACGAGTCTGGATACTGCCCTGACCCTTGAGGCATTAAAGATGGCGATAGCCAGAAGGCAGCCCGATCCCGGTGTCATTCATCACTCGGACCAGAGCGTCCAGTATGCCTCAGGTGAATATATGGACGAACTGAAGAGGCAGGGATTCTTGATCAGGTTGCGGTGCCCAAGACATACTATTGGACTAAGGAGTCACAAAACTGACTATTGTGACTTGAGATTGAAGTCGTTCTTCAATCGCCTTATAATAAATCCGTGTCTAACAAAGTGAAAATGCTAGCCGCCAATTATATTGCTCATTGCCAGCTAAAATGGGCATATCAGCAGAGTATTCCCCTTGAAGGCTACACCAAGAGAGTAGAGGATAATATTTTGGGTAGTGAGCTTCATCCTGAGACCAAAAGGGAGTACGCAAGAGGAAAAGGCCGTGAACTTGGTGGGAGAAGAGCGCACATGAAAGCTCTTCACTCCTCTTCGGCCCTTGTTGTAAATGTATTTGATTATTGGCGACGGGAAAATAGGATCCAGGAAATAGCCGTGTGCTGTGGAGCAGAAGGTATCGTCAGTGGTATGGAGTTCGAAAAAACTCACCCAATCAAAGGTGTAAACAGAACGCCACCCCATCTGGATGTTGAATTTGGTGGCTCAATCCCGTTGGCTGCCGAGTCAAAATTCACTGAGACGTATCACAGGAAAACTCGAAGAGACAATAAAGACACCCACCTCGATGAGTATCTTGAACACCTTGACATATGGGAGCGGATTCCAAAGACAAAGACATTGGCTGAATGTATTAGTAAGCAATCAGGAACCAAAACTGACTTCGAATATCTTGATGTTCCGCAGTTGATAAAACACATACTGGGGTTAACGTCTAGTTATGATGGCCGATTTTCACTGTTATATCTTTGGTATAAGATAGACTCAAACGAAGCCACGCACCACGAAGCGGAATTAGCTAGATTCGTTGCTTGTATCGAAGATGAAATTGGCTTCCAGATAATGACCTGCCAGGATTTATTCGATAAGATTAGGCATTTACCAAATGTTAATTTCGCTTACCTTCAATACTTGGAGCGTCGGTATTTTCCCATTATTTAATAGTGGGCTATCGTTGTAAAACGAAGATTTCTTTCCTTTCTGTCGGCTGGCCCCACGAGAAATATGCTGAATGGCAAGTGCACAATCCTCGGAAATGTTCAGTGGAAACGCAATCAGGCAGAAATTCTCGTGCTCTGTGATTAGAACTTCGAAAATCTGATAGGGTGGTAGTCCTCAGTGCTGTCAATCAAGCGTAGACCGGCCCCTCGGTATGGACTCCGGGATAGGCTCGGTCACCGGAGCATTATCCCAGATGCCACTGCGCTTCTGTAACCGGTACTCACGATAAAGCCAGAATCCGGCGATAATGGTACCGCAGACATCTGCTATGGGCAGAGACAACCAGACGCCGTTTAGCCCGATGAAGCGTGGCAGGATGAAGATTGCCGGGATGAAAAAAACCAGCTCACGCACCAGTGAAAGAGAGATGGCTGTCCAACCTTTAGATAACCCCTGAAAGGTGGTAATGAACATAATGGCCGGACCAACCAGAATGAGAGCTGAAATCATAATGCGTATCCCCGGCACGGCAATAGCCAGCAATTCAGGGTCATCATTGAAAATGGCGATTACCTGTGGAGCGAAGATCTCCAGTAAGACAGTGGCAATACCCAACATCACCACCAGAGCGAGGGAGGTTTGCTTGACAGCTGACCACAGCCGCTCCCAGAGGCGTGCCCCCAGGCAGAAGCCAACAATCGGCAGAAGACCATTGGCAACACCGTAAATGGGCATAAATGCAAGGTCCATAATACGTATCCCGATTCCCATGGCCGCCAGCGTTATCGAACCGAAACCGGCCACAATCCGGTTGAACATGATGAAAACGATTGTTACCGTCATTTCCATCAAAACCGACGGCAAGCCCACACGATAGATCTGTGCCATGATAGGAAGGCTAGGTCTGACGTGATGCAGCTTCAACCTGTAGACAGATCTTCCGCCGACCAGAAAGTAGTAACTGAGTACAGCAGCGATTCCGCCGGATATCGCCGTCGCCAACCCAGCCCCACCAACGCCCATCTCCGGGAATGGGCCCCAACCAAAGATAAAGAATGGGTCAAGGATGGCATTGACCACAGCGCCAACAATAGTGAAAATCATCGGCTTAATGGCATCCCCAGCCGCGTGGAAAATGTTGCGTGACATGAGTTGAAAAAGAAAGAACGGCATTCCCCAGCCTATGAAAACGAGGTAATCCGCCGTCAGGGCTACAATGTCCGGTGTAGCCCCGAGTAGAGTGGCTACTTGCCTGGCAAAGCAGACGCTGACAATGATGAAAACAACACCAAATATAGCAGTCAGAGGAAAGATCTGGCCAGCCACTTGGTTGGTTGCCTCGATGTTTCTTTCACCGAAACGCCGCGATGCCAGGGCGTTGGCGCCAACACCCGTGCCATCACCAATAGCGACCATGGCCCAATAAAACGGGACGGCAATGGTTACAGCGGCAATCGCCTGATAGCTGAGCTGACCCAGCCAGAATGTGTCAGCTAGGTGATAGAGAGAGATGGTTACCATTGAGGCAACGCTGGGCGCACTCAGGCGGAAGAGCAGCTTGCTCAGCCGTTCTGTACCGAGACGTGTAGTAGTCTCGTGAAGCTCATCAGGTTTATCTGTTTTCATTATCCTTGATGTCAACCATAGCTATGTAGGCCCTGACTGTTGGACACAATAAACTGATACGATTAAAAACCATGTGAGAGTAGGGCACTTCCCAGCACTTTGCGGTTTCTGAGTCATTTTACTCTTACTTATGGGGGCACTGCAAGTTATCCGCTGAGGAAAAAATTGGCAATCTGGCATTTTTTCGCGGTGTGGCAAGACCGTCAAGCACCATTCATATTTATACTTACTAAATTTGTTCAGCGAGCCCTCTTTACACTACTTAGCGTTTTGTGTCGTAAAAGGCTACACACAATACAAATCAAATCCACATCATTGACAAATGGCCTAAATCGCGGTAGTGTTATATTGGGCCTATAATTTGGGGCCTTTGGTATTTTTCTAAAGGTTGTCAACCTGATTGTTTAGAAACTGAATAGTTTCCAGGCCGATTCCGGCTTTGAAAAAAGGCCGTAATCTTGAAAAATGTCAACCTGACTTGATTCATGCAAATAGTGCTCAGGCAGCCTGACTTCTACGGGGAAAACCCCGTGCAGCTGAGATAGATGTGCTGGATGGACCACCCAGCATTATGATGGTAACCGAAGCGCCAGAGAGGTTGAGGGCAGAGGAGTAGCTTGTGGATATTCTGGACTCGGTAGAGGGCATGACTGAGAACTTGCGTGTGCTGCCAGTACACGAATCTGTAAAACCAAACCCTGCAATGACTAGGCAGAGTGAGAAAAGTGAGAGGGGACAACGAAAGAGGAGCTGACAAGCCATGTTTAAGCGTCTACTAGTTCCGCTTGATGGCTCTCGTTTTGGGTCGCGAGCACTAAGATATGCCACCGAGGTTGCACAACGCTTTGGCGCAGAGGTTATCCTCATCCGGGTAATAAGACCTACAACACCTGTCATTGCTGCGGGAACGCACGGTGTCGCCAGCCCAGCCGAGTCAGAAATTGCTGTGCAGGCAGCGCTTGAGGCGGATAAACGGAACGCCGCTCGTGCTAAGCGATACCTTCGTGACAAAGTCCGGGCAATAAGGTCTCGACATACAAAAGCCTCGTATCAGGTGGCAATCGGGGACCCCGCTCAGTCTATTATGGAATTCAGCAAAAAGGAAAATATAGACTTGGTAGTCATGACTACCCATGGCAAGAGCGGACTGAAGCGGGCTATTATGGGAAGCATTGCGGACGTGGTAATTCGAGAGTCAGGAAAACCTGTACTGGTCATTCGGCCTCAGACAAGCAGCAAGAAATGAGATCAAACTCGTGCCGAGACTGGGAGCTGAAGCAATTTAGGCCTGTTCAAATGCAGCTTTATAGTATTGTGTCAAGCCAATCCGCGTTGCACTTCTTAGTGTCTTGTTATCTAGCTGAACAATAGCTTGTCTTGTTGCACATTCACTTGTTTTGTGCAATCGGGCACAATAGCCTTTTTTGATTAGTGAGTCACAGCCCATCGGATTGTGATTGTTGCCTGTGAGATACGTCCCTCGAGTTGATCTGATCCTGCCTTCCTTCGCTCTTCGCTCTGTCGCTCTACCACACTGTCACTCTATCGCCTCATCGCTCCGCCGCTCGGTCGCTCCGTTGCCGTGGAGGTGCCTTGCTCCGTGCCGCACCGCTGCAGGGACCGAAGCGTGCAGAGCGGAAACAAGGCTGAACGGAGCCGAAACTGAGGCGCCACAGAGCAGAAACGAGGTGCCACAGAACAGAAACGAAGCGCCACAGAGCGTAAACTGAGGCGGCACGGAGCAGAAATGAGGCGCAACAGAGCGTAAACTGAGGCGAACCCAAAGCGGAAACCGGGAGGAAGATCCTGAAGACACAATCTGGCTTTTTGTTCAACCTGCGGTTAACGATACAGTTACTTAGCTCTTCACTCTCTGCTCTGTAGTCTCTGCTCTGTAGTCTCTGCTCTGCAGGCGCCTCTCTCCGCTCTGCACGCTCCGGTCCCTGCAGCGGTGTGGCACGGAGCAACGGAGCAACGGAGCAACGGAGCGACGGAGCGGTGGAGTGACGGAGCAGCAGGACCACAGAGCAATAGAGTGACAGAGTGGTAGAGCGATGGCGTGATAGAGCGACAGAGCGGTGAACGACGTAGGATGAGCCTAGTCTCTGGTGATATGCTCTGCAGGCAACAAAACGATGGTTTGTGTAGTTAGGTAACAAAACAGGCTTTTGTTGCCCGAGCTGAACAATCTGGACAAATGTTACACGCTTTTGGGTAACGAGCTAAGAAGTTCGTTAAACGAATAAAATGGCCTGTTAAACTGAAGGTAACTGCCGGGACCTACTTTATAATCGCCGTCACTACCAAGAGGCCAAATAGGCAGATAGCGATTTACATCGTTAGATGTGAGGAGATAACCAGTTTTAGGAGTTTCATATAACAAGACAATTACCCACTCCTTACCCGATTGTTTTAGTTCCTTCAGTCTATTGGCTGTAATGCCCCATCTATACGGTCTTTCAGAACGCACCTTGACATAAACTAAACAATCGATTGAACCTGAGAGATCCAGTATGTTGTTACTCATTCGTCTAGTTCCTTGAAACCATAATTGGCAACGAAAGCCTCTGCTTTCCCCGGTTTGGCGTATTAATGTAATAAACTCACTTTTAATTTGGTTTGCAGTCACGTATTTTTCACCTCATTCACGGCAGTCACCTGATAACACTGGTCAAACTTGAACTTGTTCAATCTGCTCGCATTTTTTGAAATCTTACCATATTCCTCTAGTGACTGTATAAGTTACATATGCCCCAGTCAGTCAAAGGAAGAATAGTCTCCAGTCTGAAGGCACCCAACAATCCGCTAAATTGTTACGTACTGGCAAACATCGGGATGGTTGTCCTGTCATCCGTATAAATATTTAATACCGTTCGCCCTTTCTATAAAATAAACATCAAAACTGAACGAACATAGGAATGTTTGCCCTTATATACGAACGTTTGTCAAGTGTAATGGGTTAAATGCTTTCTCTATTAATAATGTCAATCGAAATGGATTTCTTTACGAACTCTCATCTTTACTTTATCTGAATATATCATACTATTGTAAATGCTTAGGGAAGGTCTTTCTCGTTAAAAGTGAAATCCATACCAGGAACAGCATTATGGGAACTTCAGTCAGTACGCCCACTACCGTAGCAAGGGCTGCGCCTGACGCTACTCCAAAGAGAGTGGTGGCAACGGCTATGGCGACTTCAAAATGATTGCTGCCGGCGATGATGGCAGCTGGTATAGCATCAGCATATCTGAGTTTCATAATGCGGGCAACCAGATAAGTGATACCAAAGATCACCAAGATATTTACCAGGATAGCCAGAGTTATCATGCCGACTATGGCTGGCAACTCAACGATAATATGACCCTGATAGGTGAACAGGACAATCAATGTGATGAGCAGGGCGATTATCGAGACCTTTCCCAGATTAGGCTCCAGCTTGCTTTCAAACCACTCTAATCCCTTTCTTCTTATAGTCTCCCTTCGCGTAAAATAACCGGCTATCAGGGGTGTTACGATATAGATGGTCACAGAAAGGGCAATAGTATCCCATGGTACCCTTATACCGGAAATGCCGAGCAGTAAAACGGCCAGTGGAGCGTACAGCACGACCATGCTGAGTGAATTGATTGCGGTCATTACTAGGGTATGTCCCATATTGCCTTTGGCCAGATAGCTCCAGACCAGCACCATGGCAGTACACGGGGCAACACCAAGCAATATTGTTCCAGCGCGGTATTGTTCAACCTGCTCGGGGGTAAGGAACCTGCCGAAAATAAGGCTTAAGAACAACCAGGCGAATAACGCCATTGTGAAAGGTTTTACTGCCCAGTTAGCAAATAGGGTGAGCCCGATTGGCTTGGGCGACCGGATTGCTTTTGTAATGTCCTCCCAGCTTATCTGAACCATAATGGGATAAATCATGGCAAAAAGTAGTATGGCGATTGGTATGGAAATACCTGCCACCTCGAGTTTAGCCAGCATATCGGAAAGTTGTGGAAACAAATGTCCTAATCCAACCCCTGCACCGATGCATAATGCTACCCATAGAGTTAGAAACTTTCCCCAGATATCGAGTTTTCGTTCCTTTTCAGGCATCTTCTGTCCTTTTGTTATTAAGAGCGGCACCAGAGTATGCACCAACCATTACAAGCTCATTTAATTCCGCTGGTATGGCAAAGTCAAAGGTATCTAGAATTACACACACTGCTACCGGGGAATAATCGTTACCCCTCACATAGCGACCTTCCTCTGGAGGATAACCATTCGGGGGTTTTACTTTTAGCATAAGTTTTTACCCCTGCTTGTCAGGGCTTTATAGAGCAGCCCACTGCTTGCATTGAGAGTAGCTCCTTCTTTCAACTTCTCCAATGAACTAACGCTCAGCTCTGTATCCAGAGCACGACGAGGTATATTCCCACACCTATGAAGATAATGGAGACTGCCACACGAATGATTTTCTCGACGCGGGTGACCGCGTTAAGCCATGTCGAAACCCTGGCTACACCGAGGGACATAAGCACGCCGAATACTAAAACAGGTAACCCTGTGCCAATGGCATATACTGCAGGCAGTGTCACGCCGCCAGCGGATTTAAGGGCCAAAGGTATCAATACTCCAAAGAATAGGACAGCGCTATAAGGACAAAAGGCAAGGGCAAAAAGAGCACCTAACAGGAATCCCCCTATCATCCCCCAGTTAGCGACCTTTCCTCCTATTGCAGACAGTCTTCCTCCTCCCAAACTGAAGGGCATCCTGTTTATACTCAGCATTATCACCCATACCACTATCAGAAGCGGCCCCAGGACTTGTTCACCGAAATCCTGAATAAATGAAGCTACTCCAGGGATCTCAATGCCAGCCACAATAATTATGATGCCAAGGATGGAATAAGAAAACATACGCCCCAGCGTATAGAGCATTCCAGTTATGACAGCGTATCTGCGCTCTTTCACCCTACGGCTAACATATGCTATGGCAGCAATGTTGGTAGCCAGAGGACAGGGACTAATAGCAGTTATCAATCCCAGGAGCAGCGCTGAGAGGGCGGGGATATTGATGTTTCCCGTAATGCCACCCAAATCCATCACGCCTCTCCGCTTAGGCTTTTCTCAACCTCGCTCTTCACTACTTCGACAAACGCCTCGTCATCACCAATGACAAACCAGATGTCTGTTACCTGTTCAATATGGTCACTGCCGTCTTTTATGGTATTAATAAACAAGGATGACGTATAGGCGCCATATTTGTTAACAATGTCAGCCTTTGCCTCGTCCTGTACATTGATGGATTGGAAAATCACCTTGCCACTAGCCAGCTCATCTTTAAAGTAGGTTTCTAGGGTATAGCGTGTCCCTTCCTGGGCGTATCTACAGCTATAGCATTGCTGTGTACGGTGGAAGTAAACAACCTCGACCCTGTCAGCCGGGCCTGAAGAGTTGTCTGAATTTGGCTGCTCTTGGTAGCTCACTGTGATGGTTGCTTGATTCATGACTTCGCCACCGCGGCCATCAGTCACCGTGACTGTAACATTGTAGGAGCCTTCAGAGTTAGGAGCAGTCCAGGTAACCGTAGCTCCTTCCCCATTTATTCCGCCTCCGCTAGCCGACCAGTTATAGCTTAGCTCGTCGCCATCGCGGTCTGAAGCAGTACACACAATCTGGCAGCTTCCCGAAGGAAGAACTCTCTCCGGCTCAGCTTCCAGACTGGTGATAGCTGGCCGATGGTTGGCTAGCATCGTGTAAAATAGGATTGAAAGTAGCACTGCTGCCGCCACAATTCCCATAATTAATAGATATCTTTTTTTGTTCATTAGTTTCTCTCCTCTGGAGCCTCTTCCGTTCAAGCCTATCATTCTTATCTCCTTGTATACTTGCATGGCTTCTGTACCAAGGTTAATCTTCTACCTTTTGGTTTTATCTTCTTTAGTTAAGGCGTCAGCGATAAGGTGAGCAAGCTCGGCCTTGGTGGGCACCCGCCCAGCACAGACCAACTCTTCGTTGATTATCAGCCCAGGAGTGGTCAGGACTGCATACTCCACTATTTTGTTGATGTCCTTGACCTCTTCTACAGTGGCATCAATGCCAAGTTCTTTCAGCACCTCTCTGGTGGTCTTTTCCAACTGGTCACACCTAGCGCAACCGGGGCCGAGAATCTTGATATTCATTTTTAACCTCCTGATTCTATTTATTGCGTAATAAATCCAAAGATATAACCTGTGATAGTAGCAAATATCACTACCAAGGCGATGTAAGTAAGAGTCTTTTTTGTTCCCATAATACTGCGGATAACCAGCATGTTAGGTAACGATAGAGCCGGGCCAGCAAGGAGTAATGCCAATGACGGGCCTTTGCCCATACCCAAGTCCATAAATGCTTTAATTATGGGGACTTCAGTAAGGGTAGCAAAATACATCAACGCGCCTGCAAAAGAGGCAATGAAGTTGGCTAGAAGGCTGTTGCCACCCATCCATGAGGTGACTACATCCTGAGGAACAAATGTTATGATAATACCCGCGACAAACACACCTACCAGCAGCCAGGGCACAATAAGTCGCACAAAACGTAGTGTCTCCTTCATCCACATACCTATTTCGCCTTTTGTAAACCAACGCCACAGCAACAATCCTAGTACTGCGAGTAGACTGCCAGTGACAATCCAGTTCTTCGATGCGGCAAATATAAGGATACCTACCAGTACTGCAAAATAAATAATCTGCTGCCACCATTTCTTACCTTCGGGGTTAGCCAGTAACGCGTCAAAAACTGCTGCGTCCTTGAGTGATTCTTCCTTGCGGTAGATTAGAGACATTATAAGACCAATCCCAGCGGCGAAGACAATGGCGCCAATAGCACGTGCCGCACCCAGATCATAGCCGAGAATTCTTGCTGAGTAGACAATTGCCAGAACGTTGATTGCCGGCCCGGAGTAAAGGAAGGCTATGGCAGGACCGATACCGGCTCCTCTTTTATATATGCCACCGAAGAGGGGTAAAACAGTACAAGAGCAGACAGCTAGGATTGTACCTGATATTGAAGCGATACTATAAGAAAGTAGTTTCTTAGTCTTGGGCCCGAAATACTTGAGAACGGCTTCCTGTGAGACGAAAACGGCAATGGCTCCTGCGATAAAGAAAGCGGGAACCAAGCACGTCAGAACATGCGCTGACAAGTACTCAAGTAGAGCATTCCAACCACTCTGTAATAATTGCATTAGAATCGACATGCTAATCATTTCCTATAATGCGCATTAACGCATATAAACTATGAAAAAAACTATGCGATGGTTTTTTCTCTACGCATCTTTTCAGCACAACTGGGGCCCACCCGCACAGCTTTCCTCAAGCGCTCTCGATCCTGCTCAAGCGTCTCGTTCCCTTCCAGAGCCTTAGTTATTGCCTGTACCAAATCGGCTAAGTATTCATTCATGTCATCCCTATCGATGGAGTAGAGTGACCAAAGTCCATCCTTTCTCAGTTTAAGGAAACCGGCCTCGTAAAGTGCAGCTAAATTACGTGACGCTCTAGTCTGCGAGATATCCAATGCCTGCATTACTTCACAGACGCAACACTCCCTCTCTAGTAAGATATTGAGTATTCTTAACCTGGTCTCATCAGAAAGAGCCTTGAAGGTTTTAATAGTCTCCCTCATATACCCCTCAAGTATTACATGCGTAATATTGCATTTAAGCATATGATATTGAAAAAATATACAAATGTCAAAATAAATGCATACTGCGGTAATCTGGTTAGGGAGTAACTAATATTACAAAGTAAGAATTTAGTTTCAAGAAGCTTTACACTACCACTGCAAGAACATAGGGATGTCTACACGGATGTACATATGCGAAGATCTTCTCGTTCGGAACATACGTCACACCATCTGAGTTTTAGTTAACAATCCCGAGCATTGTGCAATCCGCTTTCGAGGATTAGGTTCTTTCCGACCCTTTCTCCCGCTCTAACCTTTCTTTCAACAACTCCCCGCCGACTCCTACATTGTCTGACGAGGAAGCTCTCAAGTATACGACAAAGGCTGACTTGTCTATCCCGGTCAGTCTGCTTGCCGTTTCAGTAAAAGAACTTATAAGCTCCCTTTTCTTTTCATCATCTAATTCAGGTCCGTAAAAGAAGATTGTAGGCATTTTCTCCTCCTTTCAACTACTCCATTGTTCTCTCTAAATCCGCCGGCTGGGCTTGCTGCTATTCACCTTTAGGCTGAGTAAGCCTCACCCTGATTGCGTGGAGGCGACCGTTGGGGTCGCGTGTAACGTCAAATTCTACTTTTTGCCCTTCTCTAAGGGAACCATAGTCCACCCCTTGAAGCTGGTTGCGGCCAAAGAAGAGCTCTTCTTCCCGCTCTGTCTTGATGAACCCAAAACCACGGTCTGCAATTAGCCGTTTTATTGTGCCCTTTTGCATGGAATGCCTCTCCAAATCCACTGGCCGGGCTACCAGCCAGCCAAAGCATACACCCTAATGCTATTATACCACTTGCTAGTTCAGTGAAGTTTGAGGATAGCTTGAGGCTTTA
Organism: Chloroflexota bacterium; assembly: GCA_030611015.1. GTDB lineage: Bacteria > Chloroflexota > Dehalococcoidia > GIF9 > AB-539-J10 > RBG-13-51-36. Next base: position 21,172 of record JAUWQP010000016.1, read on the forward strand.
TCGGAGGCTTGAGCAACTTTTGAGAAGGGATTTGGCTTTTATCACAAACATAACAAAACGTCATATTGTTATTCTTGCCATTAACAATAGGACAGGTTATGATATTTCAATGCTGGGACAGATAAGTTCCAGGTAATCTGTAGTGGTGCATGGTGGCAAGTGACAATTATCAATAGCTCCAGGAGGAAAAGTGCAAATATGCGTGATAAAGTAAAGATAGCAGCAGTTCAAATGAAGCCCAGGATAATGCAAAACAGGGAGAATTTTAACAGGATACTGTCTAAAACGAGAATTGCTGCTAATACCGGTGCTGACCTGATAGTCTTTCCCGAATGTGCTCTGACTGGATACATATTCACTAGCCGCGAGGAGGCCATGCCGTACATGGAGACCATTCCTGGCCCTAGTACAGAGAAGCTAGCATCCTGCTGTCGAGAACTCGGCGTTCATGTAGTCGTCGGTCTTCTGGAAATAGATGATGACAAGTGCTTCAATGCAGCAGTTCTGGTTGGTCCTGACGGACTAGTTGGAAAATATAGAAAGAATCATCTCCCATTCTTGGGTATCGACCGTTTTCTCGACCCGGGCGAGGGGTCCTTCCCTGTGTATAAAACAGCAATAGGTAACATCGGCATGCACATCTGTTACGATTGCAACTTTCCTGAGAGTGCCCGAGTTATGATGTTACTGGGGGCAGATATCCTAGCTCTTCCAACCAATTGGCCAGCAGGGCGGGAAAAAGTTGCTAAACATGTAGTTATCGCCCGAGCCTATGAGAATAAAGTGCATATTGTAGCTGTGAATCGTGTTGGTAGCGAGCGCGGCACTAAGTTCATCGGCCTAAGCAAAATCATCAACGCTTGGGGAGATACACTTGCTGAAGCCGGTGGTGAGTACGAACAAATCATTCATGGTGAACTCAGCCTAGCCGAGGCGAAAGAGAAACATATGGTATTCAAGGCGGGTGAGTTCGAACTGGACTTTCTATGTGACAGGAGACCTGAACTATATGGTGAGATTACCAAAGTTCGCAAATCCTCAGGCTAGGAGCTAAATTGTGCTTCAAATGGAAAATTGACAAGTGCATCTTTTACAAAGAGCCTAGACGTAACAAAAAGCCATTTTGTTATTAGCTAAGCGACATACCACCCTGAGATAAGCGCGACATAACTCTAATTGACGTTAATTTGACGTTAAAATGTTTGGGGCAGGCTGGGACATAATAGGCTTTCATGTACAGAACAGGATTTTGGTTGTGTTTACTTAATTTTGCCGCAAAACAAAGCTAAAATATGCCCTATTATTGTGACCATGCCAACAGCATGGCACGCACTGGCAATCCCTATGACAACGCCATTATGGAAAACTTCTTCAAGACATTGAAACACGAGGAGGTGAATCTATGCGAATATGAAACCTATCAGGACGTGATAAACAGGCTTCCCTATTTTCTTGAGGAGGTCTATAATCATAAGATACTTCACTCAGCGCTTGGTTACCGGCCACCAGATGAATTTGAGGAGGTACTGCTCAGTCAGGAGAATAACGAGATACCCCGCCAGACCCTCCTAACCCTATCTGTCCAATCATAGGGGTGCAGGCCACCTACTTACTTCTACAGAATCAAACTTCTACACCATTATATTAGAAAAATCTACTAAGTCCGATAGCTTTACCTCTTCTAAATTCACCTATTCTTCTGCACGTCTGATTATTTCAACCTTAATGAATTGATTATCCTTAGTGATATATGGAACTCGGATTAGAGATTTGACTGCTTTTAACGGAACAAAATAGTTCCTTTCATTTTGCACACTGCTCTCATCAAGATAGTAGGGAATACGCTTTAAGAACTATTCGTCCTCACAGTAACGCATTCGGCAATAATAGTCGCGCAAGCCTGTTGTGCATTGTTCACCAGTGTCTCCTCGCATGCTACACACCAGGCGGGCACCCAAAATGCGGTTTAATGTTGCGGGGGAGGGGGGTTCAGATATCGCCCCCTCCCCACGCACCTATCTTCTTCTTTACTACGAACTACTGCAAGGCAGCCCAGTAAACTGCATTGGCCAGAAGTCTAAAGGTCTTTTGGGGATGGGCGCGGAAAGTGGGATGTATACCCATGAGAACGACCCCGTTTACGACCTCGTCATCTCTGAGAACTATGTCTCTGATAACTACTGCATGGCCCGCTGCTGCTTCAGGCTCTGCCCAGAACCCGGCCATGTAAAAGTCTTCTTCCGGCAAGGATGCTACAACGTATGCTGTGTCAGGGTATTCAGTGAACCAGACAGGTTCATAGACATACACTGTGTCACGTTCCCGATACGTTGAAGCCAACGGATCATCAAGCTCGAACAGTACCTCCACTATTCCGTTTGCGTACCGTTCACCTTTTCCATAGGTGGTTTCCAAAATGCCGGCATCATTGGCAAACATGGCTCCTCTTTCGAACATTCCGATGTATTCGCCACCTTGGTCAAGAAATTCCATAACCATGGCTTGCCCTGTGGATCCAATTCTATCCCATCTAGCGTTGCTATTTAAAAAGACATCATACTCCGCTAGGTCCACAACCCCGTCTCTCAGGTCTCCTTCGCTTATGCGGGTAACTTCGAACCCGAGCTCTCCCAGGACAAATGATGAACCTGGATCATTACTGCGCTCACAAGCAGCGATTGTTAGCGGCCTCAACGGCACGAGATCCTCGGGCAACTGAGTCAGAGCAGCGAAAGAAAGCCCAAGGTCCCCGACCAACGTGGTAAGCGTGGATCTGTTAGTTTCGATTACCACCGTGCCGGGCACAAATTCCCTCTCGGTAGAGGTAAAACCATCCTCCGAGTAAAGAACTTGTATTCCTTCGTTAAGAAGTGTGTTGACAGCTATCGCGTAGTTGTTCTCGCTGGGAACCAGCGCATAGGCTACTGCCTGGCCCGGCTCAATCTCTCCTTTCGGGTAGCGAGGTCCCGTTACGGCGGAGAGCCCGAGCGGTATCTCCTCTTCGATGGGAATAGCATCGTAACCCCATAATCTTGGATGACTCCAAGCGGCTATGTCCCACAGTCTTTCTATGTCCGGGTGCATGTCATGAATACGGTGGCCATCCTCCAAGATAGTATTGGCCAGGCATCTCTTCGCCTGCTCCATTAAGACTACGTAGCTCCCTCGCGGATATGTCACCTCGTCAACCACCACCGGCGACGTCAGACTGTGAACTTGGACATCGTTAAACAGCAGAAAATCAATCCCCTGTGCCAGTTGGTGGGCACTTGGCTGCATCGATTCGTGCGGAATCAAGTAGGCCCAGGGCATCTCTGCGACAGTGGTGTCAAGGCCGAGCACGCCGCGCTTGAACATCTCTATCTTATCGTGAACTATCTCCTCCTTGTTCTCGGCCACGAAGTTGAGTGCTGTCCAACATACCCAGTAATGGGCTTCCACGCCGTCCCAGCCGCGATCGTGGGTCTCCGGAGTGTGACCCATCGTACCATGAAAGCAGGAATAACAACACGTATAAATAGGGCTCCAGTCATCCCAGTCGCCAAATTCCCAGTCACGATATGGAACCGCCGCCGGAATTCCCATGTTCTCCCATAGCGCGGCCTCACACGCAAAGGCGAGCTCCAGATCGAAATCAAAAAAGAGGTCACTTTCGTAGTTCGGATTAACAGGGCCCGTGCCCGGATCGGGCACGCAGTAAGGCCTCATGAACCCGTGCAAATCGAGCAGGACAAGCGGATTCCACCTCACGATCTGCTCGACCACTGCCCTGACCTCCGGTTGAGACTGAGTGATATAGTCCCTGTTCATATCGAAGCCGGCGAAGTTCCGCCGACTCAGCGTAGTCCTGCCCTCCGGGTTGGCAACCACGTTTACAACCACGATGCAATTCTCCAGTATGTTCATTACCTCTTCTGTATTTTCATAGGCGAGGGTCTCAATAAGCATAATGGCTGCGTCAACACCGGGCGCCTCACCGCCGTGGATCGATGCATTGATGTAGATGGGCGCCTTGAAATCCATGCCTTCCTCGATCATGCTCTGCGCCCTCTCGGGATCTTTCATCATCATCTGGCTGAGGGCTGCGTATTCGCCTAGTCGTCCGAAAGCAGAGGGCTCCGAGACGATCGCCTGGTAAAGATCGTACCCGGCAGTGCCGGATTTTCCGATGATCTCAATCTTAACCCTGTTACTGGCGATTTCGATCTCCCGCAGCTTGGCCCCTACCTCCGAGTACATGATCATATCGTAGTACGGATTTTCTAATTCTTCTATATCTTTTATCTCCCAGTACTGGCCCCTATTAATCGGTTCCGTTTGCGCAAAAGCCGACGTTCCCACCAGCAAGGTTACCACCACCAGGGCCAACAGAATGCCAACAATTTTCTTCATTTTCATAAACATTTCCTCCTCATTTTATCGGTCTTTCCCGATCGTCCATAGGTCTTTCCCTATCGCCAATTCCCCATAAGCATCACCTCCTCTAGTGGCTCGAGGTTTTGTCGGTTGTGGCAATCGCAGTCCTGAGCTACCCTTATGTATAAAAAGCGTCAGGTATTCTACGCCTGACGCTATGACCATCAACAAAGCTGATAGCAAACAACTCACAGACCTGCTCAACAACTAGCCGCCTCGTTTCCATCTCACCGGCTACCCTCCGCCAACTACATCATGGATAGCACATTATTATTAAAACACTTTTTCCGGGAAAAGTCAAGAGGGAGTTGTTAAATCACAAAAAATCTAATCGAAGAATTATTATGCAGCCTGGTTAAAACTTCAGAAGGAAGTTAGACCAGCCTATGGAAAGGGTGGACATGCACCCAAAAAATGAGTATCTCAAGGTAACAAGGGAGAAGTATTTCCGAGTCAGGCCGAGGAAGGAGAAAACTCTGCTCCTGGATGAATACTGTGGTAATACCGGGCAATCGAGAAAGTATGTCATCTGGAAGATACACAGAGGAAGTATTAAACCAAAGCAACGGAAGAGAAGAAAGGAGCAATACGACGGTCAGGTGAAGGCTGCTCTGGTTAAGGTCTGGGAAATCTTTGACTATGCTTGTGGGCAAAGACTGAAGCCGCTACTGGAAACAGAAGTAGAGAGGCTCAGAGACTTGGGGGAGATTGAGATACCCGATGAGGTAACGAAATACTAATTTGTAGTAGGCCTAATTGGTATGGTGTCCCTGGAATTCGGCGTCTTCTGAGCCAGATTGCCAAAGGCGGGATTGAGGCGAAACCGAAGGAAATCTTCCAGCCCAAGTCTAGAGGCTTCTACGCTTGGAGATAACGCAGTCCGGCTCTGTCAGGTTATTATGGGGGACTGCTGTTCCTGGAACGGATGCGTTCTCAGAATCAGCGAGAAAAGGAAGGGATAATAATATATGATAATATATTATAATATATAAAATAACAACTTTAAAAGATATGGGATTTAAATGTTGTTATTGCTAAAAATTAGGTTTGATAATTTATGATTTATTCTTCTTTTTGCTTAACAAT
>JAUWQP010000100.1 GCA_030611015.1 Chloroflexota bacterium
TGGCTTCTCATATCCAAATTGAATGCCACCAACAAATGCAGCACAGTTAATCACAGCATCAAACTCTTCCCGCTCAAATAGTTCCTTTGTTGGTCTGAAATCGCGGAAGTCAATGCCGTCTCTTAAAGACAGGGAAACAAAGCCAATATCCTTTTCCTTTAGTTTTTTTATCACCCTTGTCCCCAGAAATCCATTCCCACCGGGGACAAATACTTTTTTGAACAACATATCAGTCAACCTGCCACCATCTATCAGGGAACTTCTCCATCAATATCCTGTCACCCTCACCAATTGGTTTTAAGCCTGTAGCCCGCATATCAGCATCTACCATAATCTTGACCAGGTCATGGAATTTAATTTTTGGACTCCAGCCCAACATTCTGCTGGCTTTGGTAGGGTCAGCGACCAACTTGTCAACCTCAGTTGGCCTGAAATACCTCGAATCCACTTTGACATATCGATTCCAGTCAAGGCCAGCATAGGAAAAAGCCTCTTCAGCAAACTCCCTCACCGAATGGCTTTCGCCAGTTCCGATGACAAAATCCTCCGGTTTCTCATTCTGTAACATCGTCCACATGAACTCAACGTATTCTGGAGCGTAACCCCAGTCTCTTTCAGCCTCTAAATTGCCCAGGTAGAGATACTTTTGCTTTTGGGCAAGAATGTGTGCAATGCCCCTAGTGACTTTTCTTGTCAGAAAGGTTGGCCCTCTCCTTGGGGACTCATGGTTGAACAATAGCCCGTTACATGCAAACAAGCCATAAGCTTCTCTGTAGTTCTTAACTATCCAGTATGCAAATAGCTTTGCAACCGCATAGGGGCTCCTGGGATAAAAAGGCGTGGTCTCTTTCTGTGGTATCTCTATAGCTTTGCCAAAAAGCTCAGATGTTGATGCCTGATAGAATCTCACTTTCAATCCAGTTTCTTTTATTGCGTCCAGTATCCTTAAAACCCCCACTCCATCTACCTCAGCACTGTACTCTGGAACTTCAAAGGAAACCTTCACATGGCTCTGGGCAGCTAGGTTGTATATTTCATCCGGCTGCACCTGCTCCAATATCCGGTTCAAATTCGAAGAATCAATCATGTCCCCATAATAGAGAACCAGTCCGGCTTTTCTTTCGAGTCGATTATCGAAGAGAATGTGGTCAATACGAGCGGTAGTTAAGGTGCTGCTTCTTCTAACAATCCCGTGCACCTCATAGCCTTTAGAAAGCAAGAATTCTGCCAGGTATGAACCATCCTGCCCGGTGATGCCGGTGATAAGTGCTTTCTTGGTCATGCTACTTCCTGTAACCACCAGTTCCATTTTCTGCTTTGGGTTTAGCCTATTCCTGCCCACATTCTCGTTGACAGGCCATGACATTATAACTTATCCGTGTCCCCTATTCTATGGGGATAGCCTAGTATGGCTACTATTTGGAAAGGTCGGCATAAATATCAAGACATCTCTGAGCCCATTTCTCCAGAGAGAACTCATTGGCAAATCTGCGGCAGTTGTCCTTCATTGCCTGAATCTCCTCTGGTTTAAGGTTGATGAAGCGTATAATAGCCTGCCTCAGGGAAGCGGCGTCCTGGGCGGTAAAGAGCAAGCCGGGCTGAAAAGCTTCCATTAATTTCTTAAGCTGGCCGTTGTCGCTGGCGATGACCGGTGTGCCAAAGCGGCACGACTCCCACAGCAGACTCGATGTAGACAAGAACTGCCTGGTATAGGAAAGGATTGCGGCATCGGCGGCAAAGAAGTAGTAGGGTTTCTCCTCCTCAGGTATATAGTAGTCCCTCATTATCACCCTATCCAGCACAGCGTCTCTCTCTACCAAGCTTATCGGATTTGGCCCGAGGCTAAATGCCTGCTTACCAGCGTGGACAAGGTAGGCATCAGGTACGTCCTTCAGGGCACAGAAGATGGTCTCCAAATCTTTGCCTGAATGAGGGGCACCGAAGGAAAGGAGCACTGGCTTGTCCTGTGGTAGACCAAGATGCTGCCTGGCCTCCTGTTTGGAGATGGCATTTTCTACTCTATCTATACCCAGCGGGAGATAAACCACCTTTCCAGCAAGGACACCCTGTAGATATGAGTTGTAATCTTGCCGGGAGGTCTCATTCTGAACTAGGAAAACGAAGCGATTTCTGGCTAAACTCATGCGGTAAAGTGGCCTCCATAACCTGCTGTTGATGAATTTAAGGGCTATTGTGTAAATGAGCAATCCAAGGTTTTGTGGGCGTACGGAGGGAATAGGAGGGGGGTAAATATTGCTAGCTGTTAAGGAGATTGCCCAGTTGTAGCCCCGAAATGGAAGGCTAAGGAGGTGTGGCAGGAACAGGTAAGGTTCGCCATCACGCAGGTGGATAATATCAATTGACAATCTCCTCTTCAATCTAATCGCAGCAGCTAGTGTCAGTAATGTCTCAAATGACATAAGCAGCCATCTTGTTATTGCATTTTTTCTGAACACATCGAATGACTGCCTTATCAAATGCCCAAGTTTCGTTGCGGGTAATACAGTCAGTTGTGGTACTTTGACCTCGCTCTCGTCGATTACCCCGCAGAAAGTCAGCAGCCTAACGTCAGCTCCAGCTTGCTTTAAAGCCTCAGTTTCTCTTGTAGCCGCCCAGCAGAAATGCCCGGGATAGTGGGCAAAAGGGCAGACATAGAGGACTTTAACTTGTTTTACTGTCAAATTTCCTTTTCCTGCCTTGTCGAGGTCTTCGGTGTTGGTCACTTTGTTCCTTTGACTATGAGGTGCCAGCCGAGTTCGTATGTATCGGGAATATCCACCTTAACCTTTCTCTGCTGGGGAAGGTCAAGGACATTATAGTGCACTTCCGTAGTAATTTGCCTGAACCAGGCTGAGAAGAGGCTTGCAGCCTCATCTTTGGTATAAGCCCGCGTATAAGGGCAACCTTCATTTCTTTCCGAATAGCGGGACACAAGTTGCTCTGGCGTAAGAGTCCCCAGCAGTCCGTCCTTTATACCTCTCCAGTAGATTATGCTGTAGGCATAAAGCAGGCTGTCCCGGTGATACAGCATCGCCATCACTCGTCCACCTGGTTTGAGGACTCTATGTATCTCTGCTAAAGCAGTTTCCACATCGGGAATGTGATGAAGCACGCCGAAGGAATAGACACCGTCAAACGCCTCATCCTTAAAAGGCAAAGTCTTGGCATCAGATTGAATGACTGCAGAAGGTAGCCCACTTTCTTTTAGCAAGTCCCGGGTCAGTTCGGTGCCCGCCCGAGTCAGGTCGGTGCTTACGACTTTAGCGCCATTCCGAGCAAATTCAGCCGAATCAATGCCAGCCCCACAGCCTATCTCCAGGACCAATTTTCCTGAAAAATCATCAAACCTGAAGGCATCATGCATGTAGTCCTGCAGTTCGTAACGGAACTTTCGCTTGTCTTCATAACCAAGCTTTTCCGGGACAAAGCTCATCGGTGTGCTCTGCCCCCAGTAGCTCATTATCTCTTTATCGATATCCAACGACCTGCACTACGCTATTTTTCAGGATTTTGCCCCAGAGTGAAATAGTCTACCCTTCCTTCGAATTTTTGCTTATCGAAGAATCGCCAGCAGTCGAGCAGTACAGGTTCGTCCATAGCGGTGACGAAATCTTCCGGCGTCAAGTTTTTGAACTCCTGCCAGGGCGTGGCTAGAATACATAGCTGCGTCCCCGTTAAGCAATCTCTCGCTGAAGTGGCATATATTATGCCCTTGTCTCCCAATACCTGGCGGGCAGCATCGCTGCCCCCCGGGTCGTATATTCTTAAGCTGGCTCCTTTCTCTACGAGCCTTTTAGCTACCTCAAGCGAAGCGGATTCTTCAACCACATCGGTGTCGGTCTTATATGTTATGCCCAGAATGGCGATTTTCTTGCCCTCTATGTCACCAACTTGTTTCTGTATTAAGTTTACTACTCTTTCATTCTGGTGGATGTTGACTTGATGCGTAGCCTCTTGAAGCCGCGCCTGGATATTGAGTTGCCGAGCCAGGGCAATGAAGGCCCGATTATCACGGGGAAAGCAGGGGCCACCATATCCCAGCCCTCCCTTCAGGTATTTGGGCCCTATCCTGGAATCCATGCCCAGGAATTTAGTCACCGCATCTACATCCCCTCCGGGCAGTTGTTCGCAAATCTCAGCGAAGGTATTAGCCAGGGTAATCTTGGTGGTGACGAATACATTGAGTGACAGCTTGGCTAATTCAGCGTTGTAAAAGGTTGTCCTCATTATCGGTGGATTATTGGTGCAAACTGTTTTATAAACCTCAGCTAGCAGGTCACCCGATTTTGTATCAGACTCACCGATAAGTATTGCATCAGGTGCCGCCAGGTCTTTTATAACGCTTCCCAGAGCGACAAATTCGGGGTTATAGCAGAGCCCGAAATCGATGCCGCATTTTTTACCCGAGACATTCTCCAGGATTGGTTTAATCACCGTCTCGGTGGCCCCGGGGAGAACCGTGCTGGTTAATACCACGACATGGAATCCGTTTTTAGATTTAAGCACCCCGGCTATGTTCCTGGCAGCTATTTCAGCATATTTAGTGGAAAAACCTCCGTCTTTTTCGCTGGGAGTGGGCACCAGTATAAAGGTGATTTCAGAGTTCTCTATGGCAACCTTATAGTCAGTCGTTGCCGAAAGCCGCTCATGTGAGTTTTTCAGCAGCTCATCCAGCCCTGGCTCATAGATAGGAGACTCTCCCCGGTTAACGGCTTCTACGGTGGCTGGATTTACGTCAACGCCGATGACCTTGTAACCTCTATGCGAATAGTAAGCTGCCAGGGGGAGTCCCAGTTTGCCTATTCCTATAACTGAAAGCGTTTTTATAGAGCACCTGCCTAAGCGATATTCTCAAGTTGCGTCATTCTTGCCTTTGCCCAGTCGTAGGTTCTTTTCAGGCCTTCTTCGAGGCTAACCTTCGGTTCCCAATTCAACACCTTTTTAATCAGGGTTAAGTCGGCATTTCTCCCCCTTACGCCCTGGGGTTTGGTCAAATCATGCTTTATGCTGATTTTCTTACCCGATATATCGATAATGATTTCAGCTAACTCGTCTATTGTTACCAGCCTGTCAGAGCCTATGTTGATTGGCTTTTCATAGTCACTTTCCATTAATTTGAGAACACCTTCAATGCAGTCGTCGATGTATAGAAAGCTCCTGGTCTGCTTACCGTCGCCCCAAATCTCTATCTCGCCGCCGTCGGGACAATTGAGCACCTTCAATATGATATGGCATGGAGCCTTAGCCTTAAACTTATCGAAGGCGGTGTAAACTTCCCCGAGGACATTGTGGAATCTAGCTAGCCTGATATTCATGCCATAGTCTTTCTGGTATCCTTCGCATAACTTCTCGGTAAAAAGCTTTTCCCATCCATAAAATTGGTCAGGCTCGGCGGGTATAGCATCCTCTTCCTTTAGTGGAGTTACCTCTGCGCTTTTCTGAAGATATTCGGGGTATACGCAGGCTGATGAGCTGTAGAAGTATCCTTTGACTTTGTTCAAATGCGATGCGTGCAGAATATTAATATTGATGAGGGAACTATCTCGCATAATATCTGCGCCAATCTGCGTGATATAACCTATTCCCCCCATGTTGGCAGCAAATTGGAAAACATAGTCTATGTCCTTAGTCAGCTTCATACAATTACTTTCTTCTCTCAGGTCAACCACCTGTATATCTACGTTGTCTTTAAAGTCCTGGATGTTTTTCAGTGAACCGCTGGATAGATTGTCTGCTACGCAGACTCTAGCCCCTTTGCCTGATAGTGTCCGTGCCATGTGCGAGCCTATCAGCCCAGCTCCTCCGCCTACCAAGACCTTCTTATCACGCCAATTCATTGCCTGCCTCCTTGTTTTTTATATAGAGATTGCTTGAACCAGTTAGCGAATCAAGTTGCTCCTTTCCGAGCATTTTAGCATACAATTTCAGCAGTTTCCATTTCATGTCCCAGCACGTTAGTGACATTGCCTCCTTGTATATTTTACCGATATTGTTCCAGTTATTTGGGCAACTTCACCAGGCAAACACATGTAGTGCAGGGCTTTAGCCCTGCCCGTCAACCTGCCCCGGGCGGCCTTAAAAGACCGCACTACATTCGTTGGATTAGTACCGTCCTTTCATCTTTTATCAAGTGTCACCCATCTATCTGAACGAGATCAGGTT
>JAUWQP010000062.1 GCA_030611015.1 Chloroflexota bacterium
GTGGTTATACCCTTCATAATCAGGTAGCGAAGAGTAGCAGCAGAGGACGGTCTAAGGCTTCCTCTTTGGGACAATTGGAGAATCATCTGGGTAGAGACAAGCTACTATCTAAATCTATGTCACATTACATCTTTTTGTTCAGCCCACGGAGATCGAACCAATCAGACAAATGCAAACTCTGCTCTAAAAGTTCTATGTATTGAACAACTTGGGCTAGCGGATTGGATTCGAACTTCAGTAAACAAGGGCAAAGGTTTTTGAGAAGGTTTTAGTTCTACTTTTTGACATGCACGGTCTACTAGCTAAATCCTCATTTTTTGCAAACATTGGGGTCTGAGTTTTCCGCTAACAGACTGGTCGGCTCAACGTAGCTTTTTTAGAAAGGAAGTGTCCCAAACGGCTTCGGTCAATGTTTCCCCCGCTCAGCAAGCAAACGACCTCAGAACCACTGGGGATGTTAGCTTTTTTGAAAAGGAGAGCGGCAAACCCTGCTGCTCCTGCCGGTTCTGCTAAGATCTTACACCATTCCAGGATTAGGTACAGAGCTTCTATCATCTCGTCATCTGAGACTAGAACGAGTTCGTCAACATACTTTTGAACCAAAGCCAAGTTGAGCTCTCCAACAAATGGGGCAGCCAATGCCTCTGCAATGGTATCCATTCTATTTAAATGAACCACCGCCTTCCGCTGGAGGCTTTGCCGCATAGGCGAGGCCCTGGGCATGGTTTCCAGATGATATAGTGATAACCCCTTTCTTTCTTTCTTCTTCTGTTAGGTGGTGTAGTTTATTAATAGCCCCTCTAGGTTTGAATGAGCCTGTCTTCTGAAAAACCTCTGCTTTGAAATGAAGGTGTGTGCTAGTTCGTCTCCCCAGGCTTGTAGAGGACATCAGAGGCGTTCTGTGGATTCGACCCGCTATAATTCGCTGGGCGCTGGTGATGTTACCAAGTTCAATCATACAATTTCTTCCCCTTAGCTAGTTCAACTTGCCAATTTTAACCATTAAGACGTCTTTAATCAACATCCTTGAAAGCCATCAGGCTGGGTAACCACGTTGCTAATATAGGAAAACCAATAATTAAGTTCAAAATCGTATCCTACCTCATCGTCTCCCTCAAGATAACAAAACGCTAGAATGTGACGCTGGGCTAACGATCCGGGGGAATGTGACTGGACTCGTTTTGTGTCATCAGGTGAATCAGGCTTATCAATCTATTAATCTAAGCAATTGTTCAGCTATGGCCATATTCCCCTCATAATCGATATTGTTTGTTAAACTCATCTACAATCGCCATTAAGTCTTCGGGGAGAATCGACCTCACTTCTTTGACTACATGAGCTGGAACTTCCCCATAGTACGCCTGGGCTATACCACCAGTAATACATGCCTGGGTGTCACTATCTCCGCCCAGAGAAACTGCTTTCCTAACTGCGTCCTCATAGTCACTGGACTCCAGAAAAGCCATTATTGCTTCTGGCACAGAACCCTGGCAGGTCTCATCAAATCGGTACTGTGGTCTAATTTCATCCAGGGACCTTTCGAGGTCATATTCAAAGTTCTCCTCAATATAATCTCTGATGGCATCTTTGTTACAATCCTCTCGTGCCAGAAATATCGCCGAGGCAACTGCCTGCGCCCCCTTAATACCCTCCGGATGGTCATGGGTAACCGCGGCACTTTTCTTGGCCTCTTTCAGCACCATATCCAGGCTGGAAAAAGCAAAACCTATTGGGCTCACGCGCATGGCTGAACCATTGCCGTAGCTGCCATAGGGCTGCTGGTTCCTGCTACCCAACCACTTATTGAACATCGCCCCGTAACCGGCATTAGGATAACGGTGCCCATATTCATAGAAAGCTTCCTGGTATTTCTTACCATGAAGAATACAGTCAGCAACCGCTACGGTAAGCACAGTATCATCAGTAAACCTGGAATAGGGAAGAAAAAGGTCAAAATTGAGGTTCTTCGTATAATAAAATTCGTAGGCAGAACCGATGATATCTCCAGCAATAGCGCCAAGCATACTTCTACTCCCGTGTTCTATTCACTCATCCCCCTCAAACGCTCCACAATCCACATCATTCCCTCAGTATCCAGCCCACAGTACTTTTCTAAATCTTCCCGTATTTTCATTCTCACCCCCTCAGACACATCGCCGTAGGTGGCTTCCAGGAAAGCAAGGCTGGCATCCTCACCGTTACTGATATCCATTTCATCGTAGCCCTTCCCGGTTAAGGCAGGCAGGACCATTTTTATAGAAGCACTTCCCTTCTGCGCGGGATGATAGTAATAGAAGCTGCGGAAAGGAACAAGCAGGTCAACTATCCTTCCCGACACGTCGTCTACCCAATCATTAGAGTCAGGGAAGGCTTCAGCAAGCTCTTTCAAAACACCCTTCTCAAACACCTGGTTATAGACAACGATGCTGCCTTCTCTACCGAGCACCTTCTTCAGTTGAGATAATAGCTCCGGCCTCGGGTCATTAGTGCCTTCTGCCAGGAAAGAATAATGCTTTGGCCTGGCCTTCTCCTTTTCCACGACATGCAGGGAAAACTGGAACGGAATCCGCTGGTAGGGTCTGGTGCCGTCAAACAAAGGCACCACAGGGCTGAACGTCTCAAAATCCAGATAGTAAAGAGGATATTCCAGGGTGCTCAGGAAACGCCCGATTCCCTCGCTATCTATATAGGGCTCACCGCTTACCTCGCACTCCTTTTGTATCTGCTGCATGCCATTGAGCTCAAAATAATCGGGAATATCCTTGATGGCAAGTATGCCGCTTTCAAATAGCTCAAGGGATTTCCTGCCTCCTCTATACAAATCAAAGACACTACTTTCTGGCAGGAAGTCCCAGCACACCGGCTGCAGGGGACAGTCATAAGGGGCTTTACAGTGGTTCCCGATGGCAGTATCGGGGCACCGCTCTGCTGAGATAATGCTGAACATATTGTCTATCCGTTCCTGTATTCTCGAGCTTACCTCATTTACTTGGTCAGAAATATCCTCTGTATGGAAAAGCTGCTCGGGGTCTATATCGCCGTCCTTAACATATTCGTTGTTGATACAGGCAAGGAAGCACTTCCTTATCCTGAGACCATACTGCTCATAGCAGAATTTCTGGAAGGAGACGTCTTCAATGTTTATGTCTTTAACGCTGGTGGAGCTTTTTACCTCGATGATGTCCCACTCATCTTTGCCGGCAGGGTTCAGGATGTCAGCCCGGGCATAGATTTTACCGGTCCCGATTCCGGCCTCAAACAGGGGAGCACGCCGCTCCAGGAGCCCCCGGGTCTGCCTGAGATTGGTGGCGAAGTCCTCATCGGGGATATCAATGCCATCGGGGAACAGTTTCTTGGCCAGCTCACCAACCAGATGTCCCTGGTCAAACCGGTACTGGGTGACGGCGTCGACTCCAGGTATCTTCTCCGGCTCGTGAAACAACATCCATAAATACCTGGGGCACTGCAGCCCGTTGAGGTACTTAGTTTTTGATAGCAGTTTTGATGCCATATTACCAATACCTCCCGATGCGTCTATATGGAATGGTCTCAATCACAAATTCTAAGCTTATGTTGTCCAGGCTACGTAATCTGAAGTTGCTAATTAAGTTACTTTCTACCTAAGGCCAGGTTAATTGCTTCAGCGAATTCGTCTGGCTTCTGTGAGCCAAATAACAATCTACCCCCGTCTGAAAACTCCAGTTGCACACCTCGATTGCCGGATACATTGTAAGCTCTGCCTTTTCGTCCGTACCGGATGCCCCAGCCACCATACTCCTTGATGGGACTATACCTTCGCATCTCGTATGATATTATATCTTCCACCGCTATCTTGTGAAATGAGAGGTGAAACGGGAAAAAGCGATAATATATGCCGTCGTCACGAACTTCCGTCGTCAGGTTCATTTTGTAGAAGGCGTAGGGAAAGCCAAAGCCAACGACAATCACGATAACTATTAGAACAGTATCTGGCGCCGGGTTATTCCCAAATGGTTCCCCAAGAAAGAGTTGCTGTACCATACCCCATATCGCAATAAGAGATATAGAAAAGATGAGAATCCAAAGCCAGAGCTGGCGGAAATACTGGACTTCACGATACAGGGGATTCACATTAACCTTTGACATCTGGCCCCCTATCCCTCTTTCCTGGCTTTGTAAATTTGCTCAGGGGGAGTATTCACTTCTGGCCCGGCCCGCCAGATTCTACCACAAACTGGAAATGTTGAACATTATACTAGATTGTTACCTGTGAAAAGACATAGGGGATGTCTGATTTCCTGCATGTGCGATTATCCTTCTCTGAGACACAGCTAAATATGCTATCATAGGTTAAATCATTTGATGTTTTGGAGTGATTAATGGTTTTATACCAGACAATCCAACACCGAAGAAACTATAATCAGACCCTCAGAGAGCTTCTCCGCCTCTCCTGACAAGACCAAAGTGTTTGGTTCCAGAGTGTCCCATTATTGCTGATTGATAACACATGTAAGGATATGGCACAGTGTACTCTAGGGGAGGAAAAGCAGGCGAATGAGTATGGATTTGTTACCGTGGGTCATTAGAGCCGTACTAATTATAGTAGGAATAATACTGGCAATAATAATCTGGAAAGGGAGA
Source organism: Chloroflexota bacterium (assembly GCA_030611015.1). Taxonomy (GTDB): domain Bacteria; phylum Chloroflexota; class Dehalococcoidia; order GIF9; family AB-539-J10; genus RBG-13-51-36. The sequence goes on from JAUWQP010000062.1 coordinate 4,621, forward strand.
AAGGAAGGAAGGTATCAAGAATACTCCTTTAGGTTTTTTGTAATAGGAATTACCGCTTTTATTATGGGGGTCATTCTCCTAATAGTATCTTCTATAACAGACCTATCATTTGGTTATGATTTGTTTCTTACTGCTGCTGGGGCAATAGGTATCATAATTGGTTTGGTTATTCGGAATATATGCGAGAAGAACCGTTAATGTCTCAAGTTATCCTCAAATTTCATCACAAAGGGGAGCACCATTGCTCCCCTCGTGTTTTCAAAAAGCAGCTACCATTAGACGAACATAGGGATGTTTGATTGTCTTGTACTATAACAATTCTCCGGGTAAAGAATCTATAAGTATCGTGCCACAGAATGAACCTCACTCGGTTTAGGGATTTGTTAACAGTCTTACTATTCCGGGTTATAGCGTTATCTCTATTTCTTCATACAACAATATGCTGAAGCTAAGGAAATAAAACCTACAACATTTATTATTGCAAACGTTAGTGTAGCACCTCTCCCCCAATCAAAGAAAAGCTCATTAATCAGAAGTCCAATAGTCCCAACTCCAAGCAGTATAAAACCAATTATAAGAATACGTTCTCTCATTGATGTACACTCCCTATGTATAATATCACCATCAGTATATCACAGAGATTTAACGTCCCATATCAACCAACTATGAAATTACACTACATACATTTCAATGAGTGAACAAGCCATCTTGTGCAAACTGCAAGCTGGCGACTGACGCTCACCTAGGTAAGGCAATCCAACTAGGTTACCCGTCTCACTTCGTTTCCTGCACATCCTTCCTTGGTCTATTTCATTATAGAAGCAGAACCTACTCTCAACTACCTGTCTAAATTTCGGGGGCCACCTCATATCTTGACCTCTCCTGATTTACTAATCATGCTACAGGGAAACGCAAAATTCATGGAGCTATCCTCCTCGTATTTTTGATTATTTACCATTAAATGAATAGGCTAACTGAATTTACCGCCGTGGGCTTGGGGACTAACAGGGCACCTCTGATACAATGCTTTTTGCACCTCCGTTAAATTGGCCGCTTTGCCACCCTGTATCTCTAAAGTACTGCTTCTATTTTTGATCGAACCGCAGACTCGAAAACTGCGCCAATAATTTGTTCAATTACTTTGCCTTCTTTGAAAAATAGTAACAACGGTATACTCATGACCTGGTATTTCCCTGCCGCCAAACGATTCTCATCTACATTTAACTTAAAGAATTTAACCCGACCTTGATATTCCTCTGCTAGCTTTTCAGTTATTGGGGCAATCATTCGGCATGGGCCACACCATGGTGCCCAAAAGTCTACTACGCCAGGCATCTCGCATTTTAAGACTTGATGCTCAAAATTACCATCATTAACTTCAATGACTCTAGTTGTTATCCTCTCATCCTTGACCTTGATTTGAATCAGAATATCTCCAGGCTGACCATCGGTTAACTGGAGAACGTTCGTTAATTTTATTGTGCTGCCTGCTGTTACTCCAGTCGGGACATTCACCTCCAGCCGCTTACCATGCCTTGACAGTACCTTTTTAGTTCCGAGTCTCGCTTCCTCTGCTGTGATAGCTAGCTCATAGCGAATGGAGTTGACTGTCTGGCTTGTATCAATGGGTTCATCCATACTTGGACTTCCTCCGAATTAGGTTTCAATTTTATTTTCTTCTCACTATCAAAATCACTTCAACCTACTTCTAATTCCCATTTTCAATTATACATCGAGCCAGAGTATGGAAACCACCATCGAACTAGGATGGAATTACTTCTTGGTGGTGAATGTCACACCCGCCCTTTTACAAAGTAATCGTGTAAAGCGTCTGCGCACTCTTCATAAGGCAGTTGATAATAGCTTAACCGTTAACCGCCTTCGTAGCCGCTATTAGTCCACTTTTGAGATAGGTTCTGCATACTTCCCGCAAACCATGATTCTGCAGTATATCCTCGAGTCCCCCATTTGCGAGATAATCTTTAAAGCCCTGATAGTGAGACCCGCCAGCAAGGAATTCTATGGCTCTTGCAAACACAGCCCATGCATTCCTGGGTAATGGAACCTGGAAATCTATGAGGATAAGGGCTCCGTCTTGTTTAACAATCCTCTTCATCTCAGAAATGATTTGGTATCGAATAGGCTTCTCCTTATCGTGTAGTCCAAAAGATACGGTCGCATAGTCGAAGGAACCGTCTGGAAAAGGTAAATTGGTGGCGTCGGCGAGTTGGAAGGAGACATGTACCGCCTTTTGTCTCGCTCTATTTCTTGTCGCTATTTTGAGCATGTCTTGGCTGCTATCTATGCCGGTAGCAATAATGCCATGTCGCCCGTACTCAAGAACTTGTGCTCCCGTTCCACAGCAGACATCGATTACCTTGTCTCCAGCCTTCATGCCAGAAAATTCAGGAGTAAACTTCCTGAGGTCTCTTAATAGGGGATCCACCAAGGTTTCATAGTTGAACATGAACATCATGTTCAATCATATCACACAGTCTGGGATGGCTGAAATTGCAGGGTATGATGCTTGAGAATATAGCATCCCACATGCTGCCTGATATGAAGAATTTGGAAAGGAAACAAGTCGCTAAAAGGTGCAATGCCACCGTGGTGTATCTTGTACGAAGGCCTTCGAAAGACTGCGGTAACAAGGTGATTTATTGATACATCTATTTGAGTGTGGCAATCCCGTTATTCTAAGTGGTACGACTGCCATGAGCAAGAACCCACCAAAGTATCTCTGACAGCCTTAAATCACCTAATACTCTTCTCTCGCTGTCCAGTACAGCAACTATATCTTCTTCATAGTCCAGCATTTTGTCCAGCGCGGCTTGGAGAGTATCGTTTTCTCTTACAGATAGCATCTGTGGGTCGCCACTCGCCAGGTCTCTAGCGCTGCGAGCATCCACAATGCGGAAGAATTCCGAAATTGGTATCTCATGCCTTCCCTTGCCACCCGATAACTTGAGATGTGCCCACCTAAGAAGGTCAATCCTTGTAACCATGCCAACGAACCGCAGTTTTGAATCAACGAGGAAAATACCACGCAGGGAAGGCTCACGGACAAGGGTGCCAATAACGTCCTTCAGTGGTGAATCTGCAGGCATTGACACTGAAGCAGTGCCATGCAGTTTGTATACCTCTGCAACCAGAGTTTTGTTCACTGACGGCCTCCTTTCGTGCGTAACGGCTCGATAGGATAGCCGTTTTGCTAATCACTTTCGCCCGCAGGGGACTCAGAACCTTGATGAAAAAGATGCACTACACCCACCATCTTCTCGATGGGAACAACGAAGGCTATACCAGTACCTGGCTTTTCCAATTCAGCGGCGCGGACGATTTCTTGAAGAATCGCCTCTTTCTTATCGGGGTAAGTGACCGATAGTACGACCTCCTTTTCTGGTTCGATGCAAATGCCCATAATTGTCCGCTTTTCGTGAATCCCAACACCTCGCCCCAGGAGAATGGTCCCGCCTTCCGCGCCTGCCTTCATGGAGGCTTCCAGAACCGTATCTCCCCATCCCTTGTTGACAATGGTAACGATAAGAGAAGTTTCTGTTTCCATAGTCCTCACTCCTTTTTCCACTGTTTTAAGCGAAATAGAAAGCCCAAAGCCATAACCGAGAGAATCGGTGCCAGGGCTATCAAAGCAATCAAGCCGAAGCCATGGATAAGCGGGTCGCGCCCTTCTATCGCCGATGACACACCGATGGCTATCGCCATGAGAAACGTGACAGCCATAGGCCCCGTAGCTACCCCACCAGCATCGAAGGCGACAGAGAGAAACTCCTTATCACTAAACCACAGCATCACTAAAGCTACTATATAGCCGGGAACCACAATGTAGGTCAGCGGGATGCCATAGACGATTTTAGCCATGCCCAGGCCCACAAACAGGGCAACACCAGAGCAAATCGCGTAGATTACAACGTACTTACGTATCATTGCCGCTGACGCCTTTTCAACCTGGTCACAAAGTATGCGTACTGCGGGTTCTGTCCACGTGGTGAGAAAACCTATGAAAAAACCAAAGGGTATCAGGAGCCACTTCCGGGTGATACTGCCCAGTACTTCCCCAATTGCCTCTCCTGCGGGCAGGAAGCCAATACGCACTCCCTGAAGGAAGAGCAGCAGCCCCGCTACGGCGAGCAAGGTCCCCTTCAGCAGGTTGAAAATGTAGTGTCTTGGAAGTTTCAGAAACAGGAACTGGAACACGAGAAAGAGACCCAGCAATGGCAGCAGCGCCTTTACCACGCTCAGCAAGGTATCCCATAAACCACCGAAAACCACTGTCTCGCTCAATGTAGTATTATCCCCATAATCATTACTGCGATTATCGGGCCTGCGGAAGCCAGTCCGATTAACCCAAAACCGTCCGATATCGCTGACCTGCCGGCCAAGACCGAGCTGAACCCTATACCCAGTGACAGTATTATTGGCACTGTCATCAGACCGGTGGTCACACCTCCTGCATCAAAAGCAACCGGAACGAACTCCGCCGGTGTGAAGAAGGACAGGATTATCACAATAAGATAGCTGGCGGCCAAGAGGTAAGCCATGCGAAATCCGAAAACAATACGCAACATGGCCATTGCGACAAAGAAGGCTATACCAATACCGATAACGTATATCAGGACGTTATCTGAGATACTACCTTGTGAAACTCTATCTATTTGGCCAGTCAGAACAATAACATCCGGCTCGGCAATGGTTGCCGCGAAACCTATAAGGAAGGCGATGGCAACTATTAACGATAAGGAACGCCTTTTGGGAAGCTCAGCACCGACAGCCTCGCCTATGGGCAAAATACCGGTCTCGATTCCGACTAGAAAAAGAATCATGCCTGTAATTACCATGACGGCACCCGCCAGAAACTGTAGGAAAAGAGCGATAGGCATTTTGATTAGAGTAAATTGCATGATGATGATAACGATAACTAAAGGAAGTATCGCTTTGAGAACTTCCATGGTCTTGCTTTTGAGATACCCCAGCATATAGGTTACTCCCATCCATCCGAAGTTGAGTAGTAGGTGGACTAAGCCATTCTAACTGGATTCTTTCATCTGGGTCAAATCGAGGGAGCCTATCTTCTTGGCTATGCGAGATTGCACATTTGTCAGTTTTGTGCAGTTGCCGCCGGACGGCGACCTATGCGAGAACAATGATTTACCTGATTACACTAAACGTCATTTCGTGTGATCAGCTAGCTTAAGACCCGACCGGCTGGAGCGAAAACGCGATTAATTGGGTAACGTTGTCGCTTCAAAGGCTGCTTAATGAGCAAGCGAAGCTCTCGATAATTATGAGTTCTTTGCCCCATTATTCGGCGGAAGCGCCTTTGGTTGGTAATGGGGACAATTCTTCTGTGCTTGAGCCACAGTCTCGTTCGGCTTAGTAATTCCTGAAAGGGCAAACCAGCGCGGGTTCTTCTTATCAAAGCGCCCATGTTGGCAGCGGTACTCCTCGGGGTCTGGTCTTACCAGTAACCACAAACAACTGGCACAGTTGGGTTGTTCCACGTATGTGTTCATCTCCTCTTATGCTTTACTCTAAACTCCTACTGAATATCTCTTCACCGCAACCACGACACAGGGGTGGATCAAAGAAGGCGGTTTTTGACACGGTTGGGTGTAGAGAGGCTTTTTCCTAGCTTGAAATCATACCAGATTTGACAGCGTGGGCAATAGCCCTCCTGGCATAATGTGGGTAACCTGCCTGTCTTCTCAGCATAAGGGCATAAGTTTCCTTTCTGTCCAACTTTGTCAGTCATTTGATTTACCATCTCGAATTACTTCTGTAGCCACACTAATGTTTATAACCAAGTTTCCTTGCTTTCTCAGCCCAACCGTTTAACGTTTTGAAAGGCACACCTTTGTTACCCTCGCGATAAGCCCAGGCACACCAGAACATGCGACAGATTTTGGGTTTAGTATCCTGAATGGCGCATTCGTACCTCTTGGCATCAATTCTCAGGAGGAAAGGGCAATGATCCAGATATTCACCAGTTTCAAGGTCTTTCCATATGATGGCGCGATTTAAGCCATAGACAGATTGCTCAACATAGCAAAGTATATCTTTGCGCCTCTCCTGGTACCCATCTTTCGTAGTCACCTGGCAATAGGAATAACCCGTAACGCTGTTCCCCTCTGCAGCACTTGCCGCATGAGGAGCATCTCGGTATTTCTTCAGTATCCATTTCAAAAAAGAAGCAGCCATCGGTATCGTCAAGCAGATGGCTGCCCCATAATGTCAACACCTCCTCTGGCTCTATCACTCTTGGGTCTGGCGATTCTGAATATCTTTTCCCCACAAACAGGGCAAACACCCTCTACTGCTGGTCTATTATCAATCCTGACCTGTTTTGGGTTCTTCACCTTCCTGACTTGTTGACAGCTAAAGCAGTAGGCCGTTTTCATAATCACCTCTCTTCCCTGTTTTCTTTCATATATCATGTAGTAACGATCGCAGTTGTTGCTTATTTAACCTTTCTCCCGGCTTGTCTTCTCCTCGTTCCAGTCTCCGTAGCTTCTCTCCTCAAGCTCTTAAAATTTCTCTTCCTGCCGCAGTATTTGCAGATCCCAATTTCGTCCGAGTTGATCATCCAGTGATGTGTGCACCCATCAATCGCGAGTACCGTCGTGGTATCAACAGATTGCTCGTATGTGAAATAACCAATACTGCCAACACTTTCCCTGATAACCCGTTCCGTTCCAGATTGGTCGCAGCCGTGGATTACGACTCTGGCATCTGGCGATAGAT
>JAUWQP010000061.1 GCA_030611015.1 Chloroflexota bacterium
CCCTTCCTTAACCTTCCCCCTGAGATGGGCAAGAAGTGAGTGTTCTTGCAAGAAGACCTTATTAAGTGGACAAAGGTGTACATTATTTGCGGCATATTGGGAATTTAACCCGTTTGATTTCCTCCGCCCGCAAATCCTGCCAGTCATCTGGTGAAAACACTCTGATTGTCTTCGTATCCCCTCTGCCATTAGCACAGGATACTTTTATCTTGAGTATGTATTCACCTTGTGTAAGAATTGCTTGTGGTGGAATCTGACTCTTATTCCAAAGCCAAGTTAAGGCAATGGGCATGGCCAAATACGATTGTCTCCTCTGAGTAGGCACTGTGAAGACTACATCCAATCGCTGTGATGCTGAACCGATGTCTACACGGTCTACACCCGTGCTTCGCCCGCTATAAGGAACATCCGCCCAATGCAGACCATGCCCTTCCTTAAGATATTCCTTGAAGATGGTCACATTATCAGGATGCTTGATGACTATGGCTTTTGCTTCACAACCGATTGCGAGTCCCCTCTTGCTGACTACTTCAAAGTTAACAAAATTCCATGTGTTTGTAGTATTGTTATTTGCGATTTTCCAAGTCCTCACATAAGGACCTGTTGAAAATGCCAATTTGGGCTTCGTCACCTTATTTAGGAGCCATATGATAAGAGATGATATTCCACTTACAGCCCCTAGTATTGCAACCCAGCTTGGTTCTCCCGCCATCAACTGTCTCTCTTATGAATTAGTCAGATTGAAATTCCATCCCCCATAGTAATGGATGTCAATCATAGTACAGTGCTTCCCTTTGCTCTATTTGTTCATGTGTTCTCTCTAAGCTAAGGTTAGTTATGGTGGAATCCCGATATAGTGAGTGATGCCAAGAAATCAAACAGCTTAAAGAAGGGTATTGACTGCTCCTCTTAATTCTCATATGCTGTATCAAAAGGGAAAGAGGTGAAGCTATGCCGATTTGTCCTCATTGTGGGAAAGAAGTAAGCGAAGGTGTTTCGTTTTGCCCTGGCTGTGGCGAGAGGCTTAAGAAAGGATTTACCTCTGAAGAGAGAGAGAAGTATATTCAGGAGCTTGAAGCATCTGTTGAGGAGGAGAAGCCAGCTAAGAAGACAAAAACAACAAAGAAGCAATCAAGAGTAGGCATCGTAGTCTGTATTATAATTGTCATTGCAATTATAGCTATAGTGGCTGTCTGTGTTTCTGGCAAACCAATGGCTGAGGTTGCAGCTATGGGCTTTCTTGACGATGTTACAGGCCATAATTTTGCTGCAGTAGATTTAAGCTCTACAAAAGTAGTTACTGGACCTGATACATTAACTGGGCTTGAAGCAGGTGAATCTCGCTGGCGTGTAGAGGGCACGGTTGGGCATACGCAAACGTATACCAAGTACACAGTGCTAATCTTTGTAGATGAGTTGCCGGACCGCTATTGGAGAAATGTAAGCATATATATGGCACAAGGCGTAAATGTGCCAGTCGGGCAACTCATCCAACTGTATCCATAATGGCTTCGCTGTCGTATGGTTTGCCCCTATCCTTGACTAACATTGACAGCACCTATCAGGGCTAACTGGATTTTCTATATGAGCCAACATCTTCGTGGCTAGGCGTAGGTGGCATCAGTGTCCCTGGGGGATACCCCCATGCCAATTAGCTTTGTTGTGAACACTTAGCCTTGCCTTGTGAACAAATTAGCTTATGACCTGCTGCTGCCTAGGCATCGGTATATCTCTAAGGCATCATCAAAGGTTAGACTTGCTGCATAGTGGCTAACCATATCAGGACTTTCCCAACCTCCAAGAGCCTGTATAACCTTGTTGGATAGTCCCGACTTTACCTGGTGAACAGCAAAGCCTCTCCTGAAGCTATGAGGATTGCATTTTATACCTGCAGCCTTGCCTAACCGCTTGAGCATGGTAGATATGCCATCTGCTGTTATGCCTAGGCTATCATGCTTCATGAACCAGTCCTTTACGATGTCATTACCAGCAAGTGCCTTCCTGTAGCGGTTACCTTTACCCAGGACAGTGACAGTTCCCTCTTCCCAGTTGAAATCACTAGCCTTGACATTGGCAGCTTCAGATAGCCTCATGCCTGAATACCACAAGAGATTCAGGGTAACCTTGTCTCGGTCAGTGAGGGCATTACTAACTAGTATATCTAGCTGGTCTTTGCTTATAGCTGGTAGTAGCTTCTTTTGCCTTCGTGGTGGTAATACCTTCTCAATCGGGTTAGAGGTAATCTGGTCAGTGTGATATAGCCATCTGCATAGTGTCTTGATTACTCGATAGTAGTTATGTTTAGCATTACCACAGGTCAGGGAGTTTAGATAAGTATTGATACCTTCAGGGGTGATAGGATAGCCAATGAAGTTGTCCAGTGCCAGGTGGTATATCTTGATGGTCTTTGAACTTGTCCCCGATGCTCTGGATTTGATGAAGTTATCGAGAGTTGTTTTTGTGAACTTTTGTGAACTTTGTGAACACTTTGTAGCTGAACTTATGGCGTCCCTGGAGGGATTCGAACCCACGACCCGCTGCTTAGAAGGCAGCCGCTCTGTCCAGCTGAGCTACAGGGACAACCAAATTAAGTATAGCATGATGAGGCTGGAATGCTAACAATAAAGAGTGCGCTAGTCTTTGTGAGCCTGTGCTACATGCTTCTGTCAGCACTTCTCGTGCACATAAACGGCACATTTGGCACAGTAATAAATATGGGCTCTGACTTCTTTGCCACAGACAGGACATTTCATGAATCGCTGTCTCCACTATCTTTTCCTTTTTGCCTTAACCCTTCAGGATTAAACCTTTTCCCTCTCTCTTCTCTAGAGTCAGTTACATAGAAGCCCGGCCCATTAAATATGATGGGGACCGGACAGAAAATGCGACGGGCAATTCCGTGGCAGGTAGGGCAATCAGCTATCGGTTTATCATGAAAGCTCTGCTTAAGCTCAAATTGCAGTTTACAGTCCAGGCATCGGTATTGATAAATAGGCATTTATATCCTGCTTTATTCCAAAAGAGGTGTTATTTCTTCTTCTGAGCTTTGCTCCTCCGGGCTTAGTTCTTCCGGGCCCGGTTCTTCTGAGGCTTGAGCCATTGAGACCTGTTCCTCTATCTTGCTCTCTCTTGCTCTAAACTCGCCATCCAAATTGACGTTACCTATCTCAAAGGGTGGTCGATGAGCTTGCAGTACATGCTCATCCCAACAGTAGGCGTGCACAAAGACACCACAAGAACAATGGAAAACAACCCTGTCGTAGAGTAATGGATTTCCACATACAATACAATTCATTTACTTACCTCCTGTAATTAGCACTCTTAATATCAAAGTGCTAATTATAGCGCGCTGATACAGTTTCCGCAAGCTTGCTGTTGTAGGTTTGGTTGACAATCTGTCTTCTAAGCCGTTAATATGGACTGGTTTTTATGGGCACAAAATACGGATTGCCTGAATCTTGCACATCTTATCAGGACGCAGTACGAGTTGAGTTGCATAAGATCATCGAGAACTGTCCTTCGGTTCTTCGTAAGATACTGCGATACCACATGGGCTGGCAGGATGAGCATGGACATTCTTGCAGCAGAGAATCAGGCAAATTTATTCGCTCTACCCTTTGTCTTCTTAGTTGTCAAGCGGTGGGGGGTGACATGTCGCAGGTAATGCCTGCCGCAGCAGCCGTCGAACTCATCCACAATTTTTCTTTAATCCATGACGATATAGAAGATGTTAGCTATGAGCGCCATCACCAGCCAACTGTATGGAAACTGTGGGGCCAGTCTCAGGCGATAAATGCCGGCGATGCCATGTTCACCCTGGCCTACTTAGCGTTGCTTAAACTAAAAGAGCAGGGCATAGCTGATGAAAAGGTCGCTAGTTCCGCTAAAATGTTGAGCCTGGCTTGTTTGGAGCTTTGCGAGGGACAATACTTAGACGTCGAATATGAGAACCGTCTCGACATCACCATTGAGGATTATCTTGATATGGCAGCCAAAAAAACAGCAGCCCTGCTTGCCGTATCAACTTCTTTGGGAGCATATCTGAGCAGCGAAGATAGTAAGTTAGTGGACTTTTTTCACCTGTTCGGCGAAGAATTAGGCATAGCCTATCAGATTTCTGATGACATATTGGGAATTTGGGGAATGGAGGAAAGCATTGGGAAATCTGTTAGCGATATCTCTCAGAGGAAGAAGACTTTGCCCGTAGTTTATGGATTGCAGAATAGTGAGGGTAAGGAGAAAGAAAAGCTTGTGAAGCTTTATTCTCAAAAAACTATCGAGGGCGAAGATATAACTGAGGTTAGGAAGATTCTGGAGCAATTAGGCGCCAGGCATTATGCTGAAGATTTAGCTGAACAATACTATTACGAAGCTTTAGCACAGCTCAAGGCTACCCGGCTTGACACATCCAGGCAAGCTCCACTCAAAGATACAGCTTGTTTTCTAGTGAAACGCGACTTCTAGGAGGGAAAATGCCAAAAAAGACCATTGAAGATATAGATGTTAAAGGCAAGAGAGTTCTACTCAGGGTCGATTTTAATGTCCCACTAGACGTAAACACTGGCGCCATTAGCGACGATAGCCGCATCCAAGCTTCGCTACCTACTATCAAATATCTCATTGACCATAAATCCAGAATAATCCTCTGCTCGCATTTAGGACGCCCTAAAGGCAACGTAGTTGAAAATTTGCGGATGGCCCCGATAGCGCAGAGGTTGTCACAGCTTATGGATGTGCCTGTCAGCACAGCATCCGATTGTATAGGCCAGGAAGTAGAAAGCAAAGTGGAGACACTCAAAGAGGGGGACATTTTGGTTCTGGAAAATCTACGCTTTCACCCCGAAGAGGAAGCAAATGATGCCGACTTTGCCCGGAAGCTAGCCAGTCTGGCTGACATTTATGTTAATGATGCCTTCGGCACTGCCCACCGGGCTCATGCCTCTACTGTGGGTGTAGCTAAATACCTGCCCACGGTGGCTGGCTTTTTGATGAAAAAGGAGCTGGAGATGATGGAGAAGTTCTTGCACGATTCAGCGCGCCCATCGGTCTGCCTTATAGGCGGTGCTAAGGTGAGTGATAAGATAGAGCTATTGCAAAACATGTTAAGAAGAGTTGACATACTGCTGGTTGCCGGTGGCATGGCTGCTACTTTCTTGAAGGCACAAGGATACGAGGTGGGGCGTTCTTTAATAGAGAACGATAAGTTGGGCCTGGCCAGGAAATTGCTACAGGAAGCCCAAGAGTGGAGAGTGCCATTTCTACTCCCAATTGATGTAGTTGTGGCGGAAGAAATCAAAGCTGGAGCCCCCACCAGGATAGTACCAACAACCGATATACCATCGGGTAGCCATATCGTAGATATTGGCCCTCAATCCATTGAGCTTTTCTGTAGTGAACTGAAAAAATGTCGTACCATCATGTGGAATGGCCCTATGGGGATTTATGAAATACCTCAATTTGCTCAAGGTACCAGGTCCATAGCCAGTTTTCTGTCCACCCTCAATGCCATTACTATTATCGGTGGTGGCTCTTCTGCTGAAGTAGTTCAGGAAATGGGACTAACGGATAAAATGACCCATGTCTCCACAGGAGGTGGGGCCAGCCTGAGATTTTTGGAGGGCGTTGCCTTACCCGGAGTGGAGATTTTGTTGGATAAGGAATAAGAGCATCAATCCCAATTTAATGGGGTGAGAAGGAGAGTGCGAAATGCGAATACCTTTTGTTGCTGGTAATTGGAAAATGAATACCACGGTTACTGAAGCTGAAAGGCTTGTTATCGAGATGCTTGAGAAACTGGATAGGGTAGAAGGAGTGGAAAAAGTGCTTTGCCCGCCCTTCGTATCTTTAGTTGCCATAAATATGATGCTCCACGGTTCGTCTGTTAAGCTCGGTGCACAAAACATGTATTTTGAGACTAAAGGGGCTTATACTGGTGAGATATCCCCCCTGATGCTAAGAGAGCTATGTGAATTTGTCATACTGGGACATTCTGAACGAAGATGGTATTTTGGGGACATTGACGAAATAGTTAACAAAAAGGTAAAGGCAGCACTGGCAAATAAGCTTAATCCTATCTTGTGCGTTGGAGAGAGGCTTGAAGAGAATGAAGCTGGCAAGACAGAGGAGGTGATTAACCGGCAGGTGACGGCGGCTTTGAATGGTATAGAGCCCGCCGCTTTGAGCCGAAGCTCTGACGAAGTGGCGAAGGATCTAATAATTGCCTATGAGCCAGTTTGGGCTATCGGCACGGGCAAGGCAGCCAGCGGTGAGCAGGCGGCAGCTACTATCCAGTTCATTCGTGACGTTGTGGCTAAGATATGGAATGAGACCATAGCCCAGGATTTACGCATCCTTTATGGCGGCAGTGTTACCAGTGCTAATATTGCTGAGTTTATTTCACATCCGGAAATTGATGGTGCCCTGGTCGGCGGAGCCAGCCTCAAAGCTGAAGAATTCGTGGGTATTGTTGAGCAAACTGCCGAAATCAAGAAAAGAATAAAGTAGTCAGTAGTCAGTGATTGCTATCATTGGTCCCACTGCTGTCGGGAAAAGCGAGCTTGCTCTGCACCTTGCTCAATACTTTCCTGTAGAGATAATAGGCGCCGATAGCCGCCAGGTCTATCGGTATATGGATATTGGCACTAATAAGCCGAGTCTGGCTGAGAGGGCATCGGTCCCTCACCATGTCATCGATGTAATTGAGCCTGACGAAGATTTTAGCCTGGCTATGTATCACCAACTAGCCATTGAGGCGCTGAAAGCCATTCAGCAGAAAGGCAAATTGCCTTTACTGGTCGGTGGCAGCGGCCTTTATGTATGGTCGTTGGTAGAGGGATGGAAAATACCTCAGGTGCCACCTGACCAACAGCGCAGACGCCAGTTAGAAGCCAGAGCAGAGCAAGAAGGTAGCCACAGACTTTATCAGGAATTGCAGGATATCGACCCTGTGGCGGCAGCAAAAATCAATCCCAGTAATATCCGCCGCATAATAAGAGCGCTGGAAATCTATCAGACGACAAGGCAGCCGCCTTCTCAATTACAGCGTAAAAAGGCGCCAGATTTCCCTGTCCTGGTCGTCGGTTTAACCCAGGAAAGAAGCGAATTATACAGAAGGATTGATTTGCGTGTTGATAAAATGATACAACGCGGATTGATAGAAGAAGTAGAACAGCTATTGAAAAAAGGTTATAGCCATTCCTTGCCTTCTATGTCGGGAATAGGTTACAAGCAGATAGGGCAGTTTCTTCGAGGCGAGATGACTTTGACCGAGGCTATTGATAAAATAAAATATGAAACGCATAAACTGGTTCGTCACCAGTATGCCTGGTTTCGCCTCGGCGATAGCAGGATTCACTGGCTTGATGTGAGTGTGACTGAAGAAAAAGCCAGTCCAGATTTTATGGGAGTCATCCCGGACAAAGTGAAGGGTATCATAGAAAGCTTCATATCATGAAATTCTCTAAGTTACAGGCTACGGGTAATGAGTTCATCCTAGTGGATACCTTCACCCAAACCCTCTCCCTTGAGGGGAGAGAACCAGGAGAGGGTGAAGCAGAGTCCCGATGCAAGCGGTACAACCTCGCTCTGACAATAGAGACTTTGACGGGCATAAGACAGGGTAGAGCCTATATGTTGGGGGATAAGCTCAGCCGGGTCGAGGCAAACATAGGCCTGCCCCAGTTCCAACCGGAGCAAATTTCCGTTGAGATCAAAGCTGACATAATACTCATAGATAAGACCTTGACGGTACCCTGGAATAGGGTAGGGGAGGTGTTACTTAGCGGTCCCGCGGAAGAAGTCTTCACCGGGGAATGGCTGGAAGGAAGGACCTGATGGAATTAGCTAAACGGCTTGATAGATTACCTCCATATCTTTTTGTGGAAATAAATCAGAAAATCGCTGAGCTTCGGGCTAAAGGAGAAGAAGTAATCAACTTTGCTATTGGTGACCCTGATTTAGCCACGCCGTCTCATGTCATCGCACATATGTGTCAGGCGGCACGTGACCCTGCAAACCATCGTTACCCTGAAACTGCCGGTTTGCCCGAACTCCGTCGAGCCATTGCTGAGTGGTATGAAAGGCGCTTTGGCGTTAGCCTGGACGCAGATAAAGAAGTGCTGCCGCTTATAGGCTCCAAGGAAGGAATTGGGCATATAGCGTTATGCTTTATCCAGCCTGGTGACCTGGCTTTGGTGCCTGACCCTGGCTACCCGCCGTATTCTCTGGGTACCATATTAGCCGGTGGCGAACCTTACTTTATGCCTTTGCAAGAGGAAAACGACTTTTTGCCCGATTTTGAAGCTATTCCGGCTGAAGTAGCCGATAAGGCAAAGCTTATGTGGCTTAACTATCCCAACAATCCCACCGGCGCTATAGCTGACCTAGATTTCTTTGAAGAAGCAGTTCGTTTCGCAGAGCAGCATGCCTTAGCAATCTGCCATGATGCTCCTTATACCGAAGTTGCCTTTGATGGCTACAAGCCACCGAGCTTCATGCAGATATCCGGGGCAAAGAAAACAGGAGTGGAATTTCACTCCCTGTCCAAGACCCACCATATGACAGGGTGGAGAATAGGCATGGTAGTAGGGAATGCTGACATGTTAGATGCCCTATTTAAAGTTAAATCCAACCTGGATTCAGGCATTCCCCGGGCAATTCAATATGCTGCTGTGGAAGCTCTGCGTGGCTCCCAGAAACACATTGCGGGGCATAACGCTGTTTTCCAACGTCGCCGAGATAAGCTACTAAAAGTCCTTAATGAGATAGGGCTGAAGGCCAGAATCCCCAAGGCAACCTTTTATATCTGGGCCAAGATTCCCCAAGGATATACATCTATTGATTTTACCAGGAAATTGCTGGACGAAGCCAGGATAGCGGTAACCCCGGGAACTGGCTACGGCAAGGAGGGAGAAGGTTACATCAGATTTTCTCTGACCGTTTCCGATGACCGTCTGGAACAGGGGATAAGTCGCTTATTATCCTGGCACGCCCGAAGCAATCTCGATTGTGTGTAGGAGGTGGAGATAAAGCAAAAATTTTTTACCACTGAAGCCAAGGTAGAACGAGCATTACTCGTCGGGGTAGGAGGCAAAGCCTCCAACCACGATTGGTCAGTTATAGATTCCTTAGAAGAGCTAGCTCACCTGACTAAAACAGCAGGCGCCAATGTAGTAGGCACGTTAACTCAAAAGCTGGGCTCGCCTTCGCCCACCTATTATATAGGTAAGGGTAAAATCGAAGAGATTATCAACCTCAAAGAGCAAACCCACTACGACACAGTGATCTTTGATGACGAATTGTCGCCCAGGCAGCAAAGAAATCTCGAGGAGGTATTGGAAGTCAAAGTTATTGACCGCAGCGCTCTGATTTTACACATATTCGCCCGAAAAGCTCGAACCCACGAAGGAAAACTCCAGGTCGAACTGGCCCAGCACCAATATCTTCTGCCCCGGCTTGTCGGGCAGTGGCGCCACTTAGAGCGACTTGGCGGCGGCATCGGCACCAGAGGTCCTGGTGAAGCACAATTGGAAACCGACCGCCGCCTTATCTATAAGCGTATCAATCTCCTTCAGCAGAAAATAGAAAGTGTCAGGAAGCATCGAACTCTTTACAGGGGACGCCGTAAGGAAACCGGCATGCCCATTGTAGCTCTCGTGGGTTATACCAATGCTGGTAAGAGCACTTTGTTTAACACCTTAAGCAAAGCCACTGTGGATGTAGAAGACAGGCTCTTTTCTACTTTGGACCCTGTGACTCGGCGGCTGGCTCTACCCACGGGGCAACGATTTCTAATCACCGATACCGTTGGCTTCATTCACAAACTTCCGCCTTCTATTATAGCTGCCTTCCGCGCTACTTTGGAGGAACTTGAGGAAGCTGATTTGCTACTACATATAGTTGACATAACACACAGGAACGCTGCTAATCAGTGCCTCACAGTAGAAAAGATACTCAGCGAGCTAAAGCTGGAAAGGAAACCAAAAATTACCGTGTTCAACAAGCTGGACTTAGCCTTAAACAGCGAGGCAGAGATGAAAGCATTAACTGCTATTCCTTGCTTCGAGGAAGAAATCCTGCTACCGAGTGAGGACATTGCTCTCATTTCTGCTGCCAAAGGATGGGGAATGGACGGGCTTCTAAATAAGATAGCTTGTCATCTTTAAGGGCGGATTAGACACATAACTATTATACGTGGTCCCTCTCGCCAAATATTCTTGTGCCTATCCTGATTATATTGGCGCCTTCCTCCAGGGCAACTTTGTAAGAATTAGTCATGCCCATGGAAAGATATCTCATCTCTACCTTGGGTAACCCCAGCCCTTTAATTTTGTCAAATATCTTTCTGGTCTCCACAAAATAAGGTCGGGAGTCTTCAGGGTTTCCAAAACGAGGCCCCATGGTCATAAGGCCCGTCACCTTGATATTTCCAAGGCTGGATATTTCTCTTACTAATTGTTCCGCATCATCCGGGAGCACTCCTGATTTCTGCGGCTCTCTGCCACTATTTACCTCAATCAATATTGGCATTATTTTGCCAATTTGCGCACATCTTTTATCAATTTCCTTGGCTATGTCTAAAGAATCAACACTCTCTATCATGTCGAATAGTTCCAGCACATTTCTCCTGACATTATGCTTTTGAAGGGTTCCAATAAAATGCCATTTCGCTCTCTTGCCCACCAGTTTATATGCTTCCCTTGCTTCCTTGACATAATTTTCTCCAATAATTTTTATTCCCGCCTGAACAGCTTCCAGAATCTCCTCAGCTGTTCTCGTTTTTGCTGCTGCCACTAGTTCAACTCCGGCAGGGATTTCAGCCAGTAACCTGGCAACATTTTGTTCGATCAACTTACTGGTCATATTGCTAAGTAGTTTTCGATAGAGTTTGCTAGCCTAACAAAACAAATTTCCCTTTTCGCTTTGCCCACTCCTCCCAGACTGGAGTGTATATGCGATGAACTTCCTGAGAGTATTTGTCCAAATCGTCCTTCAAATCTTCAATTAGGGTTGAAGCTTGGGGGTGGGTGGGGTAAACCCCTGGGATTTTAAGGAAAGTTCTACTTTCCCAGGGAGTATCAATCAAGGGACAGGGAAGGAAAAGATTTTTATCAAATGGCTGACGGAATCTTATTTCTTTGAAAAGTTCACAGTTAAGAGCTTCTTTCAAGGAACAATTCTTGATATTGGCCTGGGCGAAATGAGCAAAAATGCAAGGTTCAACGTCACCAAAATTATTAATATGGCAATAATACTTCGCAGAAATGCAGCTACCAACATAAGGGGCATCGTTCCAGAAATCAATAATTAAAATGGGGTAATGAGCTCTAATATAATCTCTTCTTTCCTTCATTAATTTCCTTTGCTCCGGGAGAGGCATTGGGTCAGTGTTTCTATCGCCACAAACCGGCGTATAAAGAAAATACCAACCAACAAACGCTCCTCTTCGTATCATTAATTCCACAAATTCGCCGCTTATTACTTCTTCGACATTTTCTTTTGTAACGCAAACCGAATAGCCAAAGAGAACGCCGTGCTTTCTTGCTATGTCCATGGCTGTCATTACTTTTTCAAAGTGCCCTTTTCCTCTCCTC
>JAUWQP010000032.1 GCA_030611015.1 Chloroflexota bacterium
TTTGCTGAAGTGGGAGAATGTGTATAATACTATCCGCCCTCATCAGGCACTGGGATACCTTACTCCAAAGGAATTTCTTAAGCTCCATCAACAAAATAAAAGAAAGGAGGAGGTGTCACTAATCATATGAACGAGTACAAACTATTGACAAAATACACGAAACCGTGTAAAATGAAATTTAGATGCCTATTAAGGTTTTAGAATCAGAGATCGTTTCCAAGATTGCTGCCGGGGAGGTGATTGAGAGGCCAGCCTCGGTGGTTAAGGAGTTGATAGAGAATTCTCTCGATGCCGGAGCTACCCAGATTGCCGTGGAGGCTCAGGGCGGTGGAGTAGAGCTGATTAAAGTGAGCGACAACGGGGCGGGTATTCCAGCCCCGGAGCTAGAGCTTGCCTTTCATAGATACGCCACGAGCAAGATCGGCAACTTAGACGACCTGGAGAAAATCTCCAGCCTGGGCTTTCGGGGCGAAGCTCTGCCCAGCATCGCCGCCGTCGCCGAAGTAGAAATCCTCAGCCAACCTCGTAATAAATACGAGGCTACGGAGGCTGTTGGCAGCTATCTGCATTTGAGAAAGGGCGAGGTGGTCCGCAAGGAGAGCCGAGCCAGACCCCAGGGCACCACCATAACCATGCGCCGATTATTTCGCTATTTCCCGGCGCGACTTAAGTTTCTCAAATCGGTAAATACCGAAAATAGCCATATCGCCCATTTGGTAAGCCAGTACGCCCTGGCTTTCCCCGAGGTTAAGTTCAGTCTGGTTGTTGATAAACGTCCCAGCCTGCGCACTACGGGCAATGGCGACCTGCGCGAGGTGGTAAGCGAGATATATGGTTCAGAGGTAGCTCAAAGGATGCTAAAGGTGGAACAAAAGGGCAGCCCGGCTAAAATCGGTGGCTTAACAAGCCCACCTTCCTTGGCCCGTTCCAACCGCAACTATCTCAGCTTCTTCGTCAATCGAAGGTGGGTGCGCAGTCCCTTGCTAACCCGGGCGACCAAGGAAGCCTATCATGGCTTACTTATGGATGGCCAGCATCCCATTGCGGTAATTAATATCTCAATGCCGGCTCAAGAGCTCGATGTCAACATCCATCCTACCAAAGCCCAAATAAAGTTTTGCCATGAGCAAGCGGTCTTCGGCAGCGTACAGAAAGCCATAGAGGAGGCATTAGCCAGGACGCCTATAGCCAGCTCGAAGGCTGTGCCCTTCTCAGTCAGCTCAGGGCAGTGGCAGAGCCCTCGCATGATAATGGATAACGAGCCGGCTTTTGTTGTTGCCCAGCTGCCGACCATGGAATTACCAGTTTTAAGAGTGCTGGGACAGCTAGCCAACACCTATATTATCGCCGAGGGACCCAACGGACTCTACCTCATCGACCAGCACGCTGCCCATGAGCGCATACTTTATGACCGAATTTCAGCGCAGTGGGCACAAAAGGAAGTTGAAGTCCAGGGCTTACTCCAGCCGATAACCATAGAGCTTAGTCCCAGAGAGGAAGAGACCTTGAGAGCTAGTAAAGAGTTTCTGGCCGAGTTTGGCTTCACCATTGAGCCTTTTGGAAATAGAAGCTATGTGATACGCGCCATACCGGCACTAATGGCCAGGGCCAATATCATTGAGATAATAAGCGTGCTGCTTGATAATCTTGCCAGCAAAGAAAGCCCCAGTCCCTGGGAGGAAAAGATAGCCCAATCTTTGGCTTGCCACGGTGCTATCAGAGCAGGACAACAGCTAAGCAATGAAGAGATGCGGGAGTTAATAAAGCAGCTAGAGCAAACCAAGCAACCGCGCGCCTGCCCCCACGGCCGGCCAACGATGATTCATTTAAGTTCTCATCAACTAGAGAAGGAATTCGGCAGAATAAGCTAACCTTCTGGCCCTGTCAGGGATGGTAAATTGGGACTTTGCTCCGGTTTAACCCTCTTCAGAATAGTCATAACCGAGCTATACTTTAAAAACTTTCAGATAGATCTTAAGTTCAAATCGAAAAGTTACTTTACAACCTGGCTATGTGCTAAAATCAGTGAGATTCGTTACATTCACTGTGTTTCATGCATAAGATTTTTGCTCAGAGGTATATATGATTTACTGGGCCCAGTTATTGCATTTCTATCAGTCCCCGACCCAGGTGCCGTCGGTGTTAAAAAATATGTGAGGAGTCATACCGCCCTCAGCCTGACTCGGTCGGGGAGCATTGTCCATTGAGCCCAACATCCGTGTGGCGGTAATCACCGGCTTACTCCGAATCATTTTGAATTTAAGACTTTGAATCTTGATATTTGAGTTTGTTTAGACCTCTCCTGAGCTTGTCCTGAGTCTGTCGCAGAGCAAAGTCGCAGGGATTTAGAAATTAGGATTTGAGATTTTGAGTGGGGTGTGAGATTAAACGGTACTAAATTCCTATTACTGATGGGCGATTGACAGTAAAGAAGGCTATGCTATATTGAATATTGTCAAATATTCTCGCAAGGCTTGCGAAAGGAGATGTAATAAGAAGACAATATTTATTTCAAGGAGGAAACTACATGAAAAGAGTTAGCCTCTTTTTGATTGCGGTAGTCTTAATTGCAGGGATGATGGGCTGTCAACCTGCTTTAGACCCTATTTTTGACCCTTTTCCGCCACCTGGTGCGCCCCTTACATACGCCCTCAACATTTCCAGCATCGCTGGAGGTTCGGTTACTGCCACAGTTAATGAAGAGGACACCGTGATCGGCCCCGGTGAAACAGTGACCATATATGATATTCCCGCGGGTACAAAGGTAGACCTGCTGGCCAGCCCCGATGAGGGATACGAATTTGTGGAGTGGGTAGGTAAACCTATAGATGGTGTCACCACCCCCGTGGTCACCATCACTGTGCAGGGTTACTACGAAATCACTGCCAATTTTGAGCTGATACCAACCCATGAGCTCACCATGGCAGCGGACCCTGAGCTAGGTGGAACGGCGATTGACGTGACCGACGAGTCACCTTACGCAGAAGGCACTCAAGTGAGCATAAGAGCGGAAGCCAATCTGGGCTACCGGTTTGTTAACTGGACGTCGACTGCGGGTGGGTTCGATAATGCGGATGAAGCGGAGACAACCTTCACCATGCCCGGTGAAGCTGTAAACGTCACCGCCAACTTCGAGGTCATCCCTATGGTCGCAGCAGGCTCCGAGCACACGGTGGGGCTTACGAGCAATGGCACAGTATCCGCCGTGGGAAACAACGAATCCGGACAGTGCGATGTAGGTGAATGGATAGACATCGTCCAGGTCGCCGCAGGCGGTTACCACACCTTGGGGCTTCAACTCGACGGCACCCTGGTCGCCGCGGGAGATGACACCCACGGGCAATGCAACGTCGGTGACTGGGAGGACATCACCCAGATCACCGCAGGAGAGCATCACACGGTGGGGCTTCAGTCCAACGGCACTGTGGTCGCCGTGGGACGGAACAAATACGGGCAGTGTAGTGTCGGTGAATGGACGGACATTGTCCAGGTCGCCGCAGGCGCGTTTCACACGGTGGGGCTTAAGGACAACGCCACTGTGCTCGCCATAGGTCGGACCAACGAGGGGCAGTGCGGTGTCGGTGAATGGATAGACATCCTCCAGGTCGCCGCAGGCGGTTACCACACCGTGGGGCTTAAGGACGACGGCACCGTCGTCGCCGTGGGATTAGACGACAACGGGCAGTGTGCTGTCAGCGGTTGGATGCTGAATTAAGCTTTCACCAATACCTCCACCATACCTCCGCCCCTCTGGGCGGTGTTATGGCTATGCTGTCATTGCCAGCTCCAACCTGTCAACACTGGCAATCTCTAACCATAACACCCCCAAGGATTGCTTCGGGACTCCCACACCTCACAATGATAAAGAGGAACGGTTTACTCCAGCCAAGAAGATGACCATGGCAGGCTTACTGATACCGGTTTCAGAGACGGTGGAAGTATGACCAACGAAAATGACCAAGAGAGCCAGAGTATGCCTGAGTGTGTTTTTCAAATCCTCACAGCGAGATATGCTCGCCATTTTCGCAATACATTGTGAGACTCTTACACACAGAACATGCCAGGATTACCCTGGCACAACTACTGGACTCTTCTCACTTTGAGCAGATTCGTGGAGCCAGCTACCCCAATAGGAATACCACCGGTAATCACTATCAAATCACCCGCCTTTGCTAGCCCCAGTTCTTTAGCAAGCTTAGCCGCCGTATTAAATAAGTCATCCACCGACGAGGGTTCCGCTATCTGGAAAGGGTAAACACCCCAGCGCAGCATTAATCTCCCCACGACAACCGCATCGGGAGTTATTGCCAGAATGGGCATTCTGGGACGGTATTTTGACACCCGTCCTGCTGTGCTGCCAGATTGCGTAAAGGCCACAAGAGCCACTGCCCCAAGACTCTGTGCTGTGTGGCAGGCACTATAACTTATCAACTCATCCGTCTTTTGCTCCAACCACCTGCTTCTTTCTGATAGTATCTGCTCGCAGGACAGTTTCTTTTCTGCTTCCCGGGCAATCCTTGCCATCATTTTAACTGCGTGCACCGGATACTTCCCGATGGAGGTCTCTGCAGAGAGCATGATGGCATCGGTGCCATCAAATATGGCATTAGCCACATCAGTGACTTCGGCCCGAGTTGGTCGGGGAGCATTGGTCATTGATTCCAACATCTGTGTGGCGGTAATTACCGGCTTACCTGCCTGATTGCATTTCCTGATAATCTCCTTCTGCACCAGTGGCACTTTCTCCAGTGGGATGTCCACGCCAAGGTCTCCCCGCGCGACCATTATGCTCTCGCTGGTTGCTAGTATATCGTCAAATTTATTAACTGCCACGCCTCTTTCAATCTTGGCGATAATTGATATATCTGTATCGTTCTCACGTAATATAGCTCTTACACCGGTTACATCATCGGCATTGCTGACAAATGATAGAGCCAGGTAATCAGGCTGCTGCTTTATAGCAAAGAGAACACATTCCCGCAAAGCATCGGTAACGAAAGGACCCGAGGTACGCATCCCAGGCACCACCAGCCCACGCCCCTCGGTAAGTATCCCCCCCTCCATGACCTCACACCTGACCTCTGTGTCTCGCCCCTCACGCACCTTGAGTTTCATTGCACCGTCATCAATCAACACGATATCCCCCACTTTTATATCTTGCGGAAGGGTAGAAAGGTTAATTGGTATTAATTCAGCATCTCCCTCCAGTTGTCTTGTGGTGAGGACAACCTGGGCACCCTTTTTCAACTTGGCTTGACCATCTTTCAGCTTGCCCGTGCGATATTTTGGACCGGGTAAGTCCATAAGTATGGCAACAGGTATTGCCAGACGGCGAGATAGCCTCTTTACAGTCCGAATATGGCGGGCGTGTTCTCTGAAGTTACCGTGGGACAGATTAAATCTGGCAACATTCATGCCTGCCCTTATCAGTTGCTCAATCACGGCGGCTGAGCTAGTAGCCGGACCAATAGTGCACACTATCTTGGTTTGCCTTGCAAAAAATCTGGAGCGTTTCATATCACCTTCTCGTTTTACATGCAACCTCACCTCTTCTCCCTTGAAAGGGATAGGGGCTTGAAATCAATAACCTCGATACCAGTCCTGAGCCACCTGGGAGAATCTGCCCTTTTCAGCCTCCAGCCTGGAATACCAGGGCTTACCGTATCTATCAGCTACCTCAGCTAGTTCCTTCAACCTCGGGGCAGCCGTATTCTGAAAAAAGTCCAATCTCTTTTCCCGGGAACGAATTTGAACACCCTCCTGCCACAGGGCACGGCCGGCCAGAAAACCAGAAGCTCCTGCCTTACAGGCTATCTCTACCTGCTTCCTGAATGAGTCAAAGTCAACGCCAGCACTGAGCAGCACCCAGGGCAGCCGGGATGCCTGGTTCAACTGCTGGCACAACCCCAGCAGCTTTGCCTCATCTTGCTCAAACTTAATATCCGCCGGGAATTCAGCTTTCAGTACATCAATGGGCAAGGCAGTAATCTGTCGGGCAGTTTCAATGACCAGCTCAGGCTTTATCTCAGCAAACTTTCTTGACGATGTCCCGCCTTGATTTATCCGTTCTTTTTCAATAGGATAGCTCACCGGCTCAACCAGAAAGGCTATGTCTTCTTCAAGGCACTGGTCGGCCAGCCCTGCCACCAAATCAAGCTGTTTTGAGGCGATGTCCTTCAGGTCAGGCCTGAAGTAGATTAAGAGTTTGACCGCTGAAGCTCCCATTTTCCTCGCCTTTTTTACACTCCAGCCGGGCAGAAGCTCAGTAATTCTAGCCGTACTGTCTCCGGTATAGCCGGTCTTTTCCAGGCTGACAAGAAGCCCCTTAGACCCGGGCAAGAGACCCGCAGCTATAGCCTGACCAGCTCCATATTCCGGGTCAAGCAATATGGCACTGGCAAAAGGCGCTACCGCTTGACAGAGGTCGAGCTTAAAATCAACCATATCTTGGTGACTCACGGCATCGGGGTTTTTCTCGTTCAGTGCCCGCTTAAGCGCTCCCCTATGGTCAATGGCACACATTGTCAGCATGCCCCTGGAGTCAGCCAATTGCTGAAGTCCTCTTAACTTGCCGATAGATATGTTCATTACATCACTCTCCTAGACCAAAACTATGACCATATTTTTTCTTTTACTCACAAAGGAGCTTTCTCATCTCCACAAGCTCAACGTTCAGTTCTTTCTCCTTTTCCCAGGTATATTGAAGCGGAGTATAGGCTACCCTCCAATTTATCTCGCCCACCATGTACCCGCTTTTGCCAGCCAGGAGTGCTTGTACAGCCGCGATACCAAGCTTGCCAGCAAGAACTCGGTCACGCGCCGCCGGCGAACCTCCTCGCTGGATATGCCCCAGAATACATACCCTGGAATCGAAACCCAACTTAGCCCTCACTTCCTGGGCTATGCGGAAGCTATCGCCTGGCTGCTCAGTTTCCGCCACTACCACGATGGCACTCTTCTTTTCTCCCTTGAAGCTCCTTTCCAGGTGTGAGCAAAGCTCATCAACGCTCATGGAAACCTCAGGGATAAGAAGTTCTTCGGCGCCACCAGCGACACCACTCTCCAGGGCAATGAATCCGGTGTGGCGACCCATCACCTCCACGAAAAATAGGCGTTCATGCGACAGGGCGGTATCACGAATACGGTCAATAGCCTCCAGTGCGCAATTTACGGCGGTGTCAAAACCTATGGTGTAATCTGTGCCATAGACATCATTATCTATCGTCCCCGGCACACCGATGATGCTAACGCCACATTCTTGCGATAGGACGGTGCCACCACGGAAAGTGCCGTCGCCCCCGATAAGAATCAGGCCCTCGATACCTGCCTTTCCCAAATTTTCTATAGCTGTGGCCCTGCCTTCGCTGGTCATGAATTCGGGTGAGCGGGCGGTGCCCAGTATAGTCCCACCCTGGTGAATAATATTGGCGACGGCTTTCCTGTCCAGCGGCTCTATTTCACCACGGATGAGTCCGGCGTAGCCGCGCCTTATGCCAAAAATCTCCAATCCCTGAGCCATGGCAGCACGTACTGCTGCCCGTATACAAGCATTCATGCCCGGTGCATCACCGCCGCTGGTCAATATACCAATCCTTTTCATAGATTCCTCCTCGGTTGTCTTTCTCCTTCCAAACCTTGTTACAGCTACATTTTCCAGCAGCAAAAGCTTGGGTCTCAGGGATTCTGGCTTTTCATCTCCTGGAGTGCAAAGGCAGCGGCACCGAGCACGCCGGAATTTCGACCCAACTCAGCAGAAGCAAATCGCACCGCCTGGAAAGCCTCCATATATGCTCTTTCTCCAGCCACCTTGAAGGCTGGCTCGAACAGCATATCACCGATGTTTGATAAACCACCACCGATAACTATCAACTCAGGGTTGAATATGTTGATTAAATTAGCCAGCCCAACACCTACATAGTAGCCAGTCCGAGCAATAAGTTCTTTAGCCAGGCTATCACCCTGCTCGGCAGCGCTTTGAATAACCTGCGCCGTCACCTTTTCCACGTCACCCTCAGCATATTCCAGGATGGATGTCTTGACCCCTTCTTTAATCCGATGCCTTGCCTCCTTGGCCAGAGCTGTCCCTGAAGCCAGCATTTCCCAACAACCTCTGTTTCCACAGTTGCAGATTGGGCCATCGTCATCAATGGTCATGTGCCCTACCTCACCAGCGGCACCAATAGCTCCACTGTAAATCTTGCCATCAATCACAATGCCTCCGCCGATGCCTGTGCTGAGAGTAATATAGATGAAGTTACGAACACCCCGGGCGGCGCCAAAATAAAATTCCCCCAGTGCAGCGGCATTGGCATCATTGATGAGAAAAGTCTTCTTGCCCAGCCTTTCTTGCATTATGTCTCTCAGGGGAACATCTCGCCATCCTGGCAGATTCGGTGAGGTAAAGAGGATACCCGTTTCGGGATTTAAGAGACCGGGCGCCCCAACTCCTATGGCAATAAGGTCTGAAATGGCAACATCCGCCTGCCCCAAAGCACGATATACAGACTCCAGAATAGACTGAATGACCGCCTTATGGCCTTTTTGGGCTGGCGTTATACTGTGGTCGCGCGATAGCATTTTTCCCTGAGAGTTGACCACCGCCGTCAGTATCTTGGTGCCTCCCAGGTCAACACCAAGAATCAAATCGCCAGTATTATCACCCAATTTCAAACTCCTGTTGTAAGCCTCAGCTATAAGTAGGCCCTTTTGCCAAAGCTAGCATCTCTTTCCAAAGTAACGCTCGTTCTTATTTCCTTCATAGGTTACCCTGATAAGTATCTCTGTAGCCTCACTCCCCAGCTTGGTAATAACGACAGGCTTGGATTATGCCGATCCTCCCACCTGGAGCCGCATCTCACTGGCAATGACATGTTTTGTTCCAGCTTCCTATTATATTATATAATAGAGTAGATTAAAAAAGGCAGCAAGCCCCTCGTGAATAATCAAAGGCAGGTTAAAAGAATTGACTACATTCTATGGACGCTATGGACGCTAATTACATCTTGATGGTTTTATACCAGAAGGTTTACTAGGTTGAAAAGACTAGCCCATGGTGAAGAAAGTAAGCCAGCTTGACCATAATAGTCAGTAATAATGTGCCTTTGATAAAGTTAGTATTATGTCAAGTCGAACCATTGATTATTACAGTTATTAATAGTATACTGTCATCATACACAGAGGGGGAGGTATTGCATGAAATTATCTTGTCTTCAAGAAAACCTGAATAGAGGGCTAAACATTGTAGGGAGAGCTGTAGCCGCCAGGTCTACCTTGCCTATTACCCAGAATATCCTTTTATCCGCTGAGCAATCGCGGCTCAAATTGGCAGCCACCAATCTGGAAATGGCTACCACTTGCTGGATTGGTGCCAAAGTGGAAGAGGAGGGACAGATAACTGTACCTGCTCGCTTGCTCATCGACTTTGTTAATTCTTTGCCCAACGACTTAATTGAAATCAATCTTCCTGCTGCCAGTCGCATCCTGGAACTTAAGAGCGGACATTCTCAAGCCCATATTAACGGCATTGATGCCGCAGATTTCCCACCTATCCCTCAAATAAACGCTGGCATAACTACCACCATTGAAGCAGCTAACCTCAGGGAAGGAATTACGCAGGTCGCCTTTGTTGCTGCCACCGAAGAATCACGCCCCGTATTAACCGGAATTAATACTGAACTTGATGGCGATCAGCTCAACCTGGTAGCTGCCGATGGTTTCAGGCTGGCTGTCCACAAGACAACTCTTGGCTCTCCAGTCAGTGAGAAATTTACGGTTATCATCCCGGCCAGAACCCTCAATGAACTGAATCGCCTTCTTGGTGAGCAGGAGGAACCCCTAGAAATCACCGTGAACAAACAAAAAAGCCAGGTTCTCTTCCGTCTCAAGGATGCTGAGATAGTTTCCCAGCTTCTTCAAGGGTCCTTCCCCAATTATTCTCAGGTTATTCCTCAAAGTTATACCACGCGAGCTGTAGTGGACATTAGCGAGTTTCTGCGCCTTACTAAAATATCTTCCATATTTGCTCGCGACGCCAGTGGTATAGTTCGCCTGGTCATCACCCCAGGTGCGGAACTTACCCCAGGAAAAGTAACCGTTTCTGCTCAGGCCGAGGAAGTTGGCGACAATGTTGGCGAAATCGACGCTCTCACCGACGGAGAAGAGGCGAAAATCGCCTTCAACGTAAAATATCTTTCTGATGTTTTGTCTGTTCTTCACCAATCCCAGGTCGCCCTAGAGGTCACCACCCCCTCGAGCCCGGGAACCATCCGCCCCATAGGCGTGGACAATTACGTTCACGTAATCATGCCCATGTTTGTCCAGTGGTGATGGCTTATAGCTACGATTAATTCGAAATCGGCGTATGACACTTGAGTCAGGAACTTTTTGTTGGTTCAAATCTCCTCACATCGTCCACCATTTCTAATTACTGGCTCAAGTGTGCCTAATATTCGGAATACTTCCTAGCACTACCCCTAGTAATATGACTCGGGTATTTTACTTCATTTAGCTTGAGTTTTTTCTTTGCAGCTGTTATCGGGTTGATGCCAAATTTGTCTGACAGGTTGACCAGATAAATCATGACGTCACCGATCTCTTCCATCAGCCTAGTCTGCTTATCTCTACTGAGTTGAGTGCTCTCTTCTTCTGACATCCACTGAAAGATTTCCACCAACTCCGCCACTTCAACACTCAGAGCCATCGCAAGGTTCTTAGGAGAGTGAAATTGGTTCCAATCCCTTGCCGCATCAAAGTCCCTTATCATCTCAATTAGTTCGTCCATTGTCATCCCTCCGAGCATCACGAAGCTGTTTCTTGCCAGGCAGCCGCTAAATAGTGCCACATTTCTTCAAATATTTTAGTGGCAGATTGGATACACAAGATCGGCAAAGATTGTTCAAAGAACATGCCGTGCACTCAGGCTCATGTTTTTTACAGTACACATGCCCTAGATGCACTATCTGAGCATGGTAATCATTGTACAATTTCACATCCTTAACCAGACGCTCCATAAAGAATTGCTGGTATGCATGGTAGCTCCACTTCTCATCTGTTAATCCCAGCCTTGAAAATATTCTTTTCGTGTAGGCATCAATGACGAACACAGCCTTTTCCCCAGCATAGAGCAGTATAGAATCCACTGTTTCCTCACCTAAACCATTGATGTTGAGGAGTTCCCGCCTTAGCTCATTAGTATCCTGTGAGAACAGGGCATCCAGATTCCCATTATATTTGTAGAATAATAAATCTATGAAGTCTTTCAGTTTTTGTGCCTTCCGGTTATAGAATCTGGTCGGCTTAATCAAGGTAGCGATTTCCGAATTGCTAGCTCCATGAATTGCCTTTACAGTGAGCAGGTTGTGTTGCCTGAGGTTATCAATAGCTGTCTTCGCATTTTTCCATGCCACATTCTGGGTAAGAATTGCACCGATGATTACCTCCTCTCTTGTATGAGCAGGCCACCAATGCCGATGACCGAACGCAGCGAGGAGCTTGTAATAAATTTCCATTAATGGATGTTCCATATAGACCATTATAATGGACTATAGCTTCCCCGGCATCAGGTACTTGTTCCTTGTATTTACTCTTGTATCAAGCTGCTTTGCCCAACTGATAGTCCAGCACCCACTTTGGGAATACACCTCACTTGACATGACAGAAACACCTTATCAAGATTAGAGTTTTCACAAGCAATGAGTACTAAGGCTTACATATCAGTAAAAAATCCGAGTGAGGTTGCCATACATAATTGTCCAACTTTCGCTGACTACATACGGTTAGGCGCGGCTGAAAAAGCCTGGATATGGCGCCGAGATATACGAGGTGCGTGTTCAGTCCGGGCTATTGCCTGCCCTCAAGCAGTTGTTCTACTACTGACGGGTCGGCCAGAGTGCTCGTATCACCTAATTCAGTGGCACCAGAGGCAATCTTAACCAGTATCCGCCGCATAATCTTACCGCTCCTGGTCTTGGGGAGCACTCCCGCAAACTGAATTTTGTCCGGGGTAGCTATGGGACCAATCTCCCGGCGGACATGGGCAACCAGTTCCTTGGAAAGACTGTCAGACGCCTCGACACCGTCTTTCAAGGTCACAAAAGCATATATACCCTGTCCCTTGATGTCATGGCTTATACCTACCACCGCTGCCTCGGCAACCTTGGGATGAGACACCAGAGCACTCTCAATTTCCGCAGTGCCCAGGCGGTGTCCGGACACATTAATGACATCATCTATACGCCCCATCAACCAGTAATAGCCATCCTCATCTACCCGGGCACCGTCGCCGGTATTGTAAACGCCCGGGAAGCGGGTAAAATAGGTCTCTCTAAACCTCTCTGGCTCACCGTACACACCACGCATCAGACCCGGCCAGGGTCGCTTTATCACCAGATAGCCACCCTCGTTGACTCCGGCGGGAGTACCATCCTCCCTCAGCACTGCTGGTTCAATACCTGGAAGAGGTACCGTTGCCGAGCCCGGCTTGGTTGGTATTGCGCCAGGTAGAGGACTAATAAGGATTCCACCAGTCTCCGTCTGCCACCAGGTATCTACAACCGGACACCGGCTCTCACCAATGACACTGTAATACCACATCCAAGCTTCGGGATTAATCGGCTCGCCAACAGTGCCCAGAATCCGTAGCGAGCTTAAATCATGCTTCTTAGGCCACTCATCACCTTCCTTCATTATTGCTCGAATAGCAGTAGGCGCCGTATAGAAAACATTCACCTGGTGCTTTTCCACGATACTCCAGAACCTATCTGGATGTGGATAGTTGGGGACACCCTCAAACATCATACTGGTCGCCCCCAGCGCCAGTGGGCCATAGACAATATAACTATGGCCGGTTACCCAGCCAATATCTGCCGTACACCAGTAAGTATCTTCCTCTTTAATATCAAATACCCATTTCATGGTCTGGAGAACGTACAATAAATATCCTGCCTGTGTATGCAACACCCCTTTCGGCTTGCCCGTACTGCCGCTGGTATACAGGATAAAAAGTGGGTCCTCAGCATCTAATTCCTCGGCATCGCAATACAGCTTGATAGATTCAGACGCCATTACATCATGCCACCAGTAGTCACGCTTTGGTTGTAACTCTACCACCAAGTCAGTCCTCTTCACCACAATCGCATTTTTGACACTGGGGCACTCATCGAGTGCTGCATCAGCATTGTCTTTACTACGCATCACTTTACCACCGCGATAGTAGCCATCGCAACAAATAAGCATAACAGCACTGCAATCCTGTATCCGGTTGCGCAAAGCATCGGCGCTGAAACCGCCAAAGACCACGCTGTGAATAGCTCCAATCCGCGCGCAGGCTAACATGGCTATCACCAACTCCGGAATCATGGGCAGATAGATAGCAACACGGTCACCCTTCTTCACCCCAAATTTCCTCAACGTGTTGGCAAATCGACATACCTCACGGAACAGTTGATGATAGGTCAGTACACGGCTATCACCAATATCACCTTCCCAAATTAATGCCGCTTTATTCTTACGCCAGGTTCCCAAATGCCTGTCCAGGCAGTTATAACAGACATTAAGCTTACCACCCACAAACCACTCATGTTTACCTTCTGCGAAATTTTCCACCAGCACCTTATCCCACTTCTTATACCAGTCAATCTGCTCTGCCATCTCTCCCCAGAATCTCTCCGGGTCACTTATAGAACGCTGGTATATCTGGCGATATTCATCGACACTCTTTATGTAAGCTTTTCGGCTTAATTCTTCAGGGGGATAAAATATCCGCTTCTCCCCCATCACTGAAGTAATTATTTTTTCTTCTGCCATAGGACCTCTCTTTCCTATAAATAAATATTTTTTATTCCCATGTTCTCCAACTCCAGCCAGCTGACAAATCCACAACCGCGACCCAGTCCTTCTCTCGGCCATCCATAGTTAGTTACAAATTTGCATCCTGCGACGTAACACCCATTAACTGGATAAAGGCACTATCTAGCCTCTGTGCTATCAGGGTAGCTAAGTTACGATAGATTTCACTACAGATCTGGGGACTCTTCTCACACAGCGCAATCAGGCCCTTAGCACTGAAAGCCAGGGCTTTGGTAGTCTCGATAGCCTTAGCAGTAGCACGCGCCCGGTAAGGCGGCAACATAGAAGTCCAGCCGACCACCTCAAATTCGGAGGCAGCCTGAAGCAGCCGATGCGTCATTGGGCCCAGCTCCAGGTAAATCCCCACCAACCCATCTTCAATTAAAAAAAGCTTCTCTGCCGTTCTACCCTGCTTGACCAGCAGTTCACCCACCTCATAAGTCTCTTCCTTAGCTAGCTTGGCAATAGTTTTCAGCTGCTCATCACTCAAATCCCGGACCAAGGAGCATCGCTTCAACACTTCAAATTTAGCCATTACATATCCTCCCATTAATTATACTCTTCACAATTGCTTTAAAACGATAACGCTTGCTCTTTCTCGCCTCATCCATACTCTTTTCTATCTCTTTACTTCGCTCACCTCCTTCTTTAACACAACTAATTCGTTACGAATACTGCCACAGGGTCTCATAATTGCCTGGCAGCCAAATTGCGCTTAACCACAGAAATCTCAACACCACACTATCGTAAGGTGACTATTCTTATACATTATCGTTTGACGGGACAGATAGGTAATATCGTCCTTCTGTAAACTTCGTTGAGCACCTGAGCCAGTCCGGCATAGACCGCGGAAAGCCCGCAGATAATTCCTACGTAACCTGCGATTTGTTTCACCAAGGTGCTGCCAGTGGCGTCGGCGGTAGCCAGCATAAAGAAGAGAATGGTCAGGGTCGCGAAGATGACTTGAAGGGCGCGGTTGAGTTTTAACGTCGCGAAGAACATAACCCCAGTGAAGATTCCCCACATTACCAGATAGGCTACCATAGCAGAAATCTCCGGCGTTGTGCCCCATCCAAGCACAGGCATCACCAGTAGACCAACCAGTGTGAGCCAGAAAAAGCCATACGATAAAAAGGCTGTGGTGCCGAAGGTGTTATTTTTCTTCCATTCCATGATGCCGGCGATGACTTGAGCGAGACCTCCATAGAAGATACCCATCGCTAGTATCATAGTATCGAGGGGGAATAAACCGGCGTTATGCAGATTGAGCAGTATTGTGGTCATGCCAAATGCCAGCAACCCAAGGGGTGCTGGGTTGGCGGTAGTATCTTTCAGTTGTACCGAGGTCTCGTTCATTATTGACTGCACAATTTCACCTCTAAATTTTAAAGAATTAGCACATAATCACGTGCGAAGCAAGAGTCAAATAACACTGGAAATACCATAATTGTACCGCAACCTTGAATTTGTTTTTATTATTGCGTGCACATTATTGCGTGCACATTTTCAGCTTGCGACTTTAGAAGATTAGCATATAATCACGCGCAAAGCAAGAGTTAAATAACACCGGAAATAGCATAATCCTAGCGCAACCTTGAATTTGTTTTTATTATGAATTAACCTTCATTCCGATATTTGTGTGGTGGTAATAAATTTCAGGTTTGAGTAAATTCAAAAGATGGCATCACAACCAATAATCAAGTTGCTCACCAGCTCCGGTATCGGTTCGCGGAGACAGGTAGCTGCCCTTATCAAGAGGGGTAGCATAGCCGTTAATGGGGAGATAGTCCAGAGCTTCACTGAGCCGGTTGACCTCGCGAAGGACGTTATAACAATTGATGGTAAACACACTTCAGTCACAGCGGAGCCCGTTATTTATCTCATGCTTAATAAGCCTAAGGGAGTTATTTCCAGCACCAGTGATAAAAGAGGAGAGAAAACGGTAATCGATGTCCTTCCGGACAAATACCGTCACATCCGTCTTTACCCAGTCGGTCGCCTGGATAAAAATTCCACAGGTCTGATTCTCCTGACCAATGATGGCAAGTTAACTTTTCGATTGACCCATCCCCGTTTTGAACAGGAAAAGGAATACCTGGTCCGAATAGGGCAAAGCCTGAAGCCGGAGGACAAAATGAGGCTGGAAAAGGGAATCCACCTGGACGACGGCAAAACGTCCCCGGCCGAAGTCAAGGCCCTTAAGTATCCGCCCTTCAGTTACTCCGTGACCATTCACGAAGGTAAAAAACGTCAGGTACGTCGGATGTTTGCCGCTCTGGGATATAAGGTCCTGGAGTTAAAAAGGATAAGATTATGTAGCCTCAGATTAGGCACACTTCCGGAGGGCGAAATCCGCGAACTTACCCCCAGGCAGGTCCAATCACTCAAAAGGGGACGAAGGATATAAATGGCAGCCAGCCGCAATAAGGTCGTCTGGCGATTGCATCGGACGCCTATCCGAGGCAATTTGTTGTCTTGAAGTTATGTTACGATCAATTATGTGAAGTCCAGCGAACTGGTCGGACTCCTAGAGCAGAACAGTTTTGAACTCACAAGGGAGAAGGGTTCCATCAGATATTGTGCCAAGTAAGGGGTGGATAAAGTAATCAGAATTGATTATCAAGGTTCTAAAGAAGTACCAACCGGCACTTGTGACGCGATTCTGAAAGCGGCGGGATTGAAGGGTAAAGGTAGAAAATATAATGATAGACTTAAAATATTCTCTGATCATAGAAGCAACCGAAGACCCCGCATTCTTTACCTTTTATTCACCAGACCTGGAAGGTTTCACCGGCGTAGGGCACTCAATAGAAGACTGCGTTTACAAAGCTAAGTGGGGGATGGAGGAATATATTGCTCTTCTTAAGGATAGCAAGCTACCCATCCCAAAGTCTAATCCGAACCCCGTCATTGCTGTCCAGAACGAGGAACGGCTGGCGGCAATTAGTTAGAGTGGCTTTGTCAGCACTACAAAAAACAAAATTGAAGCTATACCCAAATCTAATGGGACACCCCCATGTTCGTCCGGTGGTAATAAATTTTAGCTTCGAGTAATTTGAAAAGAGGGCGTTTGGCGGTCGAGTCAGGCGCCTTTTTACTACAAACCTGGACTCCAGCACATAATCTGCCGGAGGGGTTCTCTTTTACTGTATCAGATGACCCCGTTTTTCAACCTCCGCTGACTATGCACAGTCACATTCTTCGGGGGTATATTCTATCTTGACACAAATGCTGGACACGAATAGACTTATGGAAATACAGCGGAATTCTGACTTTTCTGGTGCCCAGGAGTAGTAATATGTATTGTTCAAAATGCGGCAAGGAAATTGAAGAGTCCAGTCAATACTGTAAGTATTGCGGAACCCGTGTAGAAGGGGACACGTTGGAAAGCGCACATGGGCACTCAGAGGAATATAGCAAAGATATTTCGACCTACGAAACACCTAAGACGATTCCTCTGGATATGATGGAGAAGAATGAAAGGATTGTCTTTGAAACGCATCCAAGCAAAATGGGTACGTTTTTTAAGCACATTGCAGGGGCTATTCTTCCTCTTGGGGGCGGCGTCGCCGTATTAATTGTTCTTAGATTGGAAAGATGGGAAATCTTTGGTGCAGTCCTTATTGTTGCCGGGCTGGTGATAGCCCTCATAGGCTATCTTAAGTGGCGCTCGGTCATCTATGCCCTCACCACGAAGCGTATAATAGTGCTCAAGGGAAGATTTGGCA
This sequence comes from Chloroflexota bacterium, assembly GCA_030611015.1. Lineage (GTDB taxonomy): Bacteria > Chloroflexota > Dehalococcoidia > GIF9 > AB-539-J10 > RBG-13-51-36. The sequence goes on from JAUWQP010000032.1 coordinate 17,574, forward strand.
AAAGTCTATATGAAACTCGCCTGGATAGGATACAAGATATCAGGATGGAGATTACTCCGAGGCAGCGTATGTACAATTGTGGAGATATTTCCGTATCAACGGCAGGTACATCTGGTGTCGAATGCATATGGCGTAATATACCAGACCCGCGCAAAAAACAAAGGCTGTTAAGGATGCTGGTAGCAAGATAAATTCATAACACTTTTCGAAAAGCATCCTATCGCTTGGGCAAGTTACGCAAAGCAAGCTTCTTATTATGGGTTAACACATACTGATATTCATCCAGCGCCAAATTCATATATCACACCCTAAATTAAAGCGACCTATACGTCTCCCGGCGATACCCGAGGCGCAAAACGGTGACGAGTTGTTGTTTATCGTCAACGGCATAGATTATTCTGTAATCCCCCTGGTGTATTCGACACAAATTAGTGTATCTGACTTTTCAATGCCTCTTGAACTAGGTGTTTGTGCTAAGTCTTTCATAGCTTCAACTACTGCCTGAAAATATAGCCAACAATGTCAGTGCCTCACACGTCATTCAATTTCACCTGGACTCCTCAGAATGACATTACCAAATATTCCCAGAGCAAGAACGTTGAAGAAGCGCTGAAAGATTAATAAGTTGCAGGAGCGATTAAGCTAAGGCAAGCCCACAAACACTATCACCAGACCTACCGCTATCATTATCACACCCAAAGCTAATAAACCAATCAATAGCTTCATGTTCATATATATAGAATCCTTGCCAAGCAGGCAGCTTGTATAATACTAGAACGCCAAACAAAAGAAAAGGCTTGGTGCCGTACTTTATGTAGCATGTCCAACCAAATTATCCGATAACAAAAGCAGGACGGCTGGCAGGTCGTCTTCTGTCCACCCCGTAAAACTAGCGATTCACCTATAATTAGATTCATCCAGTTGGTGAATGAAATTAAAGATGACTCTTTCCATCTGTCATTCCTGCGAAAGCAGGAATCTAGCTCCTTTTGGATTCCCGCTTGCGCGGGAATGACCTGCTGCCCCTAGTTCCCTGATTGCTGAGCCTGTCCGGAACAGGCTTTCAATCGCTAATTTTGGGTCGGTCCTGAGTACTTGAATAGAGTCAGCGGGCGGTATCACAGGCAGGATAAGAGTCGAAGAGCAGACTCACACCAACGGATACCGAACAGCAAGAAACCATATCAGCACAATTTGACAAAGAGCCCACACTGATGATCTAGTTCAGATAGATGGGTGACACATACATGGGTCATGAAAGGACGTTATAATGGCTGTGCTATGAATGTTTATTACTCAATGCCAGGATATAAACGCCTGGCAAGTATCCCGG
>JAUWQP010000056.1 GCA_030611015.1 Chloroflexota bacterium
CTTCAGCGGTGGGGAGATAGTACCGACTGTAGAGATGCTGGAGGCCGTTAAGTCAGGAGTGCTCGATATGGCATTCGGTTGTGGTGCCTACTGGATGGACACGATGCCTATAGCTGGCGTTGAATATGGCTTGCCTTTTAGCTGGAAGGATCCCGGGATGGATTTATATGTCGCGTTTTGGGAGATGGGTCTTTTAGACCTGCTGCGCGAAGCTTATGCTGAGCGCGGTATTTACTACCTCGGTCCGGTTCACACAGACCCCTATGCTCTTATCGCGACCAAGGAGTGTCACTCTGTGGCCGACCTGCAAAAGCTTAAGATAAGGACAACAGGCGGAGTGGCAAAGGCTCTGGAAAACGCAGGCATCTCGACGGTATACGTACCTGTAGAGGAGACTTATGTGGCATTGAGCACTGGCACCATTGATGGCTGTATCTACGGTGGGGCATCCGGGTATCGCGACATGAAGTTCGATGAGGTGGCTAAGTACTACTATAAGCCACCTGTGCTTGCTTGTGCTGTGTGCAACCAGTTCATAAACATGGACTTGTGGAACTCGTTGTCTCCTGACCTCCAGGCTATTCTGGTATACGCTACCTCGGATTTCAGCCAGTGGATGACCTTTAACTACATGAAGATGGAATACGAGGCAATAGCGGACATGAGCACGAGGGGCCTGAAGTTAGTTACGCTGCCCAATGAAACTGTGGCCGAATTGACACAGGCAGCTCTACCTGTGTGGGACGAGATTGGCGCTGCATCACCCAGGGCGGCCAAAGGGGTTGAAATCGTCAAAGACTGGTTTGGAATGAAGGGAGAATTGTAGAACCAACAATTCATCTATTCTTATTGGGGGGTATAATCCCCCCAATAAATCCTAGGAGGTGAAGCAATTGCACAATAAGAGGCTAGCTTCCATTGTTCATGGTATAGATGCCTTGAGCAACTGGTCAGGGAAGATTATATCTTACTTCATAGTTGTTATAGTCGCCGTGCTCTTATACGAGGTAGTGGTGCGCTATTTGTTTGACTCTCCGACTAAATGGGCACATGAATCAAGTCTGCTCCTGTTCGGCGTCTACGCAGTAATGCTGGGTGCTTACGCGCATGTTCACGGAGCTCATGTCAACATGGATCTTTTTTACAATCGTTGGTCCCTAAAGACAAGGGCTATTGTGGATGTGTGTACATTCTTCATTTTCCTCTTTTGGTGTGGTGCCTTGATATGGTTCGGGACTGCTTTTGCTATCCAGTCGGTGAAGTTTCTTGAGCATTCAACCACAGCCTGGGGGCCACCCATTTGGGAGATCAAGCTGATGATACCTCTAGGCACTCTTCTGCTTATCATTCAGGGGGTAGCTAAATTTATCCGCGACCTTAATATTGCTATTACGGGGAGGGAGCTAGCATGAGCATAGAACTTATCGCAATACTCATGGGCGGTGTCACATTACTATTATTGATAACCGGGTTGCCTCTGGCCTTCATTCTGGGAGCCACCGGCATTGGATTCGTTCTTTTGCTTGAGGGGGTTCAAGGGCTAGCCATGCCTGCATTCACCATATGGGGTATAATGAACACCTTCGTCTTCATAGCTGTTCCATTGTTTATCTTTATGGGATGTATGCTGGAAAGGTCAGGCACGACCGACGAGTTATTCGAGATGATTTACCGCTGGGCGGGTCCGGTAAGAGGCGGACTGGCAATGGGGGTTGTAGTTATATGCGTCATATTTGCCGCCATGGCTGGAACAAGCGGAGCCGCCACTGTTTCCCTGGGACTTATTGCCATCCCCTCCCTGATAAAGCGGGGATATGATAAGAGTATGGTAACGGGTGCTATCCAAGCCGGAGGAGCTTTAGGTTTTCTTATCCCGCCCAGTGCGGTGATGATTATTTATGGCATGATAGCCAAGGTATCCGTGGGCAGGCTGTTTGCCGCCGGCGTTTTCCCCGGCATCATCCTGGCTAGCCTCTTTATTGCTTATATAGGTGTAAGGTGTCTATTGCAGCCAAAACTTGGCCCTGCCATACCCCCGGAAGAAAGAATGTTTACTCTGAAGCAGAAGCTTGTTTCGTCAAGAGCCCTGGTTTTGCCTGGACTTCTCATCGTCGGGGTGCTGGGCACGATAGCCGCAGGAATATGCTCGCCGACCGAAGCTTCAGCCATAGGTGCCGCTGGTGCCATATTGGTAGCGGCTATTCACAGACGGTTATCCTTGGCCAACTTTAGCGAAGCGATATTTCGAACCGGCAGACTTATGGGCATGATCATCTGGGTTGCCTTTGGTGCCCTAGTCTACAGTGCAATCTTCAATTATCTGGGAGGCACTGAGTTGATAGAGAACCTGTTTGCTGGCCTGGGCCTTGGGCCAATTGGCATTCTCATTATCATTCAGCTTAGCTTTTTCCTACTGGGTATGTTTCTAGATGACACCGCCATTCTTTTCGTCTGCATGCCTATATATATTCCCATCATCGCTCACGTGGGATTCGACCCAGTATGGTTTGGCGTTCTCTATGTCATCAACATGCAGATGGCCTACTTAACGCCACCTTTTGGGTACAACTTGTTTTACATGAAAGGAATCGCTAGCGACCTATTCAGATCGGGGGACATCCCCTCAGAGATAACCCTGGGGGATATTTACCGTTCGGTCATACCCTTTGTGATAATACAAGCCGTCGGCCTGGCATTAGTGGTGCTATTCCCACAGTTAGCCTTGTGGTTACCTAACAAGATATTCGGCATGTAGCTGGCAAACGCATAAAGGGATAATGAAGAAAGCTTTTTAAGTACATTAGCTAGGAGGTTAACCGAGTGGAAAACTTGAATAGCCAGAAGGAGGGCTTACTCAGTTCGTATCGGCTCTTAGACTTGAGCAATGAAAGAGGTTTTTATTGCGGTAAGATACTGGGAGATTTTGGGGCCGATGTTATTAAAATTGAGCCCCCAGGAGGTGACCCGGCTCGGAATATTGGTCCCTTTTATAAAGATATTACCCATCCTGAGAAAAGCCTCTATTGGTTCGCTTTAAATACCAGCAAGCGGGGTATTACCCTCAATATCGAGACTGCTGAAGGGAGAGAGTTATTCAAGAGATTGGTTGAGACCGCCGATATTGTGATAGAGTCCTTCGACCCTGGATACATGGATAGCCTGGGTCTTGGCTATCCGGCTCTGGAAGAAATCAATCCCGGTATTATAATGACCTCGGTTACTCCCTTTGGATTAACGGGCCCCTATGCCGACTATAAGGCCTCGGATATAGTAACCTGGGCAATGGCAGGATTCATGTCCACATGTGGTGAACAATCAGAGCCCCCGTATCGGGTAAGCATCCCCCAGTCTTACCTTCAAGGTAGCCTTCATGCTGCTATGGGCTCAATGATTGCCCTTTACCATCGTGAGGTCACTGGCGAGGGGCAACACGTTGATACTTCTATACAGGAAGCCAACTTCTTTTTCACGGAGGAGGCAATGCCGGTGTGGGACCTTTGGAAATACAACTGGCAGAGAGACGGGCCTGGTGCATCTCTACCCAGACCAAATATAGGACCTCTTTGGATGCGATTGCTTTGGCCTTGTAAGGATGGTTATGTCAATATTTTCCTGGTCGGGGGAGCACAAAAAGGTCTGGTGAACTCATCAACGGCACTGGTGAAAATGGCTAACAAGGAAGGGATGGCTGAAAATCTGAGAGGCTATAACTGGGCAACTCATGACGCTAGCCAGATTAGCCAGGAGGAACGGAGTCAGATAGAAGAAGCTGTTATTGCCTTTTTGCGTACTAAGACGAAACAGGAACTCTATGAAGCGGCGTTGGAAGAAGAGATAGTTCTTGCCCCGCTTAACACGGTTAAAGAGATAGTGGAAAGTCCTCAACTTGAAGCCAGAGAATACTTTGTCGAGGTGCAGCACCCTGAGTTGGGTGATACCATTACTTATCCTGGTGCTCCGGTTAAGTTGAGCGAGGTTCCCTGGAGAATAAACCGCCGAGCCCCCCTCATCGGAGAGCACAATGAGGGGATATATGAGAAAGAGCTTGGGTTGACGAAGGAAGATCTGAGCAGGTTAAAAGTAGCGAAAGCGATTTGACCTTTTCAGAATATGGAGCAGAGGTATAAATATGAGTAAGAAGCAGGTATTTGAAGGGGTGAAGGTTGCTGAGTTCGCCTGGGTTGCGGTTGGTCCTCAAATTGGTAGGACTTTAGCTGAGCATGGGGCTACGGTGGTGCGCATAGAATCCCACCGAAGACCTGATTTGCTTAGACTAGCCTCGCCAGCTAAAGATTTCAAACCAGGTATTGACCGAAGTGCCTTTTTCGCCATGCTAAACCCCAACAAGTATGGCATATCTCTAGACGTGTCTAAGCCTAAAGGCAGAGAGATTGCCAAGAAGCTCATTAAGTGGGCGGATATAGTGACCGAGAGCTTTGCCCCGGGAACGATGAAGAGACTTGGCCTGGACTATGAAGAAGCCAAGAAAATAAAGCCTGACATCATCTATGTGAGTACCTGCATGCAGGGGCAGTATGGCCCTCATGCTGCTCATGGTGCTTATGGTGACCAACTGGCGGCTTTAAGTGGTTTCCCAGCGCTTGTTGGCCGCCCCGATGGAGAACCTGAGATGCCTCCGCTGGCATATACTGATTGGATTGCACCCTGGTATGTGGTCACTCCCCTTATCGGAGCTCTGCTCCGACGACGTAAAACGGGCAGAGGAATGTACCTGGAGCAGTCACAATATGAGGCTGGGGTGACATTCCTGGCACAGGGCATCCTGGATTATACGGTGAACGGTCGAATCATGAACCGCATGGCTAATCGTGATCCCTATGCTGCTCCCCACGGAGTCTATCCTTGCAAAGGTGAAGACAGGTGGTGCGCGATAGCCGTTTTCACTGACGAAGAATGGAAGGCATTCTGTGAGGTTATCGGCAATCCAGCGTGGACTAAAGACGCCGAATTTGCCACCTTGCCAGGAAGAAAGCAGAATGAGGATGAGCTCGATAGGTTAATAGCGGAGTGGACAGTTAATTGCACGGCTGAAGAAGTAATGACTTTGATGCAGGCAAAGGGGATACCAGCGGGCGTGGTATATACTATTGGGGATGTATTCAACTGCCCGCAGATGAAGCACAGAGAGCACTTCGTGTACCTGGAACACCCGGTGATTGGGCGTCATGCTTACCATAATGAGGCTATCAGGTTTTCAAAGACTCCCCAGGATTTTTATAAGGCTGCCCCTTGCATTGGCGAGGATAATGAGTATGTATATAAGGAAGTCCTGGGCTTGAGCGATGACGAGATTGCCGACTTGCTTGTAGAAGGGGTAATCACCACCGATGCTGATTTACCTCGGGGGGAGGCAAGCTGGTGAACGCTTTACAGTGCGGGCGAAAAGGAGTTTCTCATAGTAGACAGAATACTCGCGGGACATAATACGAGAGGAAGCGCAGGGTTTCCTTGAGATACATGGAATTAAAAGATGGAGGAGGAAAGAAGAGATGTAGATGTTAGTTTTGGGTGGAACTGCGGTAATGGGGTCAGAGATATAGAAGAAACTGAAAAAAGGAGGAAAGCATGGTTGTAAAACTTAGTACGGAGCAAAGGTGGAAAGCGATTGAGGAGAATTGCTGTATGCCGGGCTATCCGACTCAGTATATCTTGAAGCGGAAGCACTGGCCGGTATATGTTGAGGGGCATGGCATCTACCTCACAGATACCGAGGGGAGAGATTACATTGATGCGACGTCGGGCTTCATGTGTTGCACTCTGGGGCACGGGAACAAGAGGGTTATTGAAGCCATAAAGGAGCAACTGGATAAGCTAGATTATGTTTTACCAGGCCACAACGATGCCAGTATCAAGTTGTGCCAGAGGGTAGCGGAAGTTACCCCCGGTGATTTGAACCATGTGTTTATCGGGCTTTGTGGTTCAGATGCTAATGAGGAGGCTCTATCGCTCGCAAGGCAATACTTCAAAAACCGAGGAAAACAAAACAGCATAATTGTATCACAATGGCATTCTTATCATGGCCAGACACTTGACGCCGTATCTATGACGGCCGTACCTCAAATGAAGACAACCCATGGCCGAGATGTTGCCAGCATTAATAACGGCGTTTACCACATAGCTGCTCCTTATTGCTATCGTTGCGATTATGGATTGGAGTATCCCTCATGCGGCATTCAGTGTGCTAAGGCTCTGGATGTGTTTGCAAGGAATGTGGGGCCTGAAAATATTGTTGCCTTTTTTGGTGAGCCTGTGCTTGGGAGTTCTGGCAGCGTGAGTCCTCCTCCCGAATATTACCCTATGATAAGGCAAATCTGTGATGAACATGGTTTTCTTTTAATTATGGATGAGGTAATGACAGGCTGGGGTCGGACGGGCGAAGTGTTTGCATGCAACCACTGGAATGTCGTTCCAGACATAATGACGATGGCCAAAGGGATAAGCAGTGCCTATCTACCAGTAGCCGCGGTGGCTTTCGGGGAACGTGTTAACGATGCATTTCGCGGGCAGGCTTTCCCCTATCAAGGTCATACTCACTCTATGTATCCTGCTGGCGCTGCGGCCTCACTGGCAGCTATAGATGTGTTGATGGAGGAAAGACTGTGGGAGAATGCGGCTAAAGTCGGGGCACATCTAAAGGGTCGACTGGAAGAAATAGGCAAGCAATCTGAGATTGTAGGTGCTGTCCATGGGCTGGGATTACACCTAGGCCTGGAGATAGTTGAAGATAAGCAAAGCAAGAAACCAGGGCGCCGCTTGGCTGCTGCTATCGTGACAAAATGTGAAGAAAAGGGCGTCCTGACCATGAGAGAGGAGCCTAGTTCGATACCCGTTGTGCCGCCGTTGATAATCACCGCCGAGGAAGCTGACCATCTGTGTGATGTGCTCTCCGAAGCGATAAAGGAGACGGAGTCAGCGGGGAGAAAATAGCACTTTACAAAACTTTTAGGAGGTATGAATGGGAGCACCGATATTAGACGAATTTGAGGTCAAAATACTTGCGTTAGGTGGTAGCGGGACAATGGGACAGGTGGCAGTCAAGACGATTCTGGAAGGTCAGTATGTCGACCAATTGATAGTTGCCGACTATGATATCGATAGGGCAAAACAGTTCGTCGAATCATTAAACGATGGGCGAGTTTCAGCTTGCTTTATAGATGTGCAAAATACTAAAGCACTTGAGGACCTTATGAGCGAGGCCGACCTGGTTATTAACACCGTTGGCCCCTTCTATCGTTTCGGCGAGTCCATAGTGCGCGCTGCTATCAAAGCGGAACGAAATTATGTGGACATAATGGATGACTATGGCCCGACACAACAGGTACTGGAATTGGATGAAGAGGCACGTAGGGCTGGGATTACAATCCTTATAGGAATGGGTGCCAGCCCCGGTATCACGAATATCCTGGCGAGGCATGCTGCTGACCAACTGGATGAAGTGGACTATATCCAGACAGCATGGGGTTATGTTGGCGGTGTACTTCGTCCTGCATCAGCCGTTAGCAGGAAGTCCAAAAGGCTTGCTGAGCATCAAGAAGAGGCAGCTTTTGACCATTTCTTGTACAATGCAGCCTATAAGGCTCCTCTGTTCCGTGATGGGCAGTTTGTGGAAATTGTTCCCTTTGAAGATGGAGAGGAGGTGACATTCCCCAATGGCAAAGGCTTCTTCTACTACTTTGGCCATCCAGAACCAGTAACACTGGGACGCTTTATTAACAAAGGTATAAGAGGGGCCTGCAACCTTGTTGGACTAGAGCCAGAGGAACTCGATGTTGTTAAGGAACTCGGCGCGAAAGTAAGGGCTAATGAGCTCTCCGCTGCTCAAGCGGCTGAGAAGTACCCACAAGAGGTTTTCGCCAGAAAACAGCAACGGCGTGAGGTAGTGGATTTGGGGCCACGCGTGGGTGGTTTGCATGCCAGTGCATCGGGTAAAAAAGGCGGAAAGAGGGTGAGGTATGGGTACGGGTGCCTGGGAGAACCTCCCAAAGGCATGGCCGGTTCCACCTCAGTGCCGCTTGTAATAGGTGCCGAGATGATACTGGAGGGCGAGATTGAACAGACGGGCGTGCTTGTCCCCGAAGCCTGCATTGATCCAGTAGCTTTTTTTGAACGCTACATGAAATACTGGGTCAACCCTCCTGAAAGAGTTGAAGATGCTTTATATGAGGTGATAGAAGAGTTATGATTCTTAGGCCAGCATGAGCCCTCTCTCTTCAGTGGGGTTAGCAATAGCAAATTACATAATAAACGGTGCCGAATTAGGTAGCATTAAATTGGAGCTTGGCTGAGTAGTTGCCTACAGCTTAACTGCGCTTTATCTTGTATCGTGCTCGTTCTCTGTCCCAAGTTTTCTTGGTGATTGTTTTCAAATCTCCCTTCAGGGGCTTGCCTGTCTCTGATCTTGGAAGCCTGTCAACGAACTCGATATATCTGGGGATCATGAAAAACGCCATCCTCTGTTCACAGAATTCTATCAACTGCTCAGGTGTCATGGTCCCCCCATCTTTGAGCTGTACTATTACCTTTACGTCGTGTCCTCCAAGCTCGGAGGGAACCCCCACGGCAGCGGACTCTAGTACACTAGGATGGGAATTGATTATCTCTTCAAGCTCAAATGGTGAAACATTTTCGCCTCTCCACTTGATGGCATTGCTTTTCCCTTCGACAAAGTAGAAGTAGCCATCTTCATCTTGGTGCCCATAGTCATCTGTATGGAACCACAAATTGCGCCATCTTTCAAGGGTTTTGTCTGGCATCTTGTAGTATTCCTTCATCATTATATAGGGCTTTTTGGGACGGCAAACAATTTCACCAATTTCGCCTGGCTTGAGTTGATTATCATTATCGTCAAATATCTTTACTTCTAGGCCTTCAGCAGCCTTGCCGCAAGAACCAGGCCTTCTATCTTCAATGGTGCTTGCAGTAAGGGGATCTACCTCGGTCATACCGTAGGCATCAGTTACCGCTACATTGAATCTCTCCTCAAAGGCTTCACGAATAGACTCGGGGGCGTCTGGTATAATAAGGTGTCTCAGGGTATTGTTAGCATCATCATCTTTAGGAGGCTGCATATACAGTAGCCTCATCACAACCCCGAACCCGCCGGATAGAGTTATATTGTACCTCTTGACATCCTGCCAAAATCCCCGTGCACTAAATCTATCAAATATTACGATTGAAGCATCTCCAAGTAGAGAGGTCATAAGTATATCGCCCAGCGGAATTATGTGGTATAACGGGGACAAAGAAGCGAATACATCGTTTGGCTTAATTCTCATTAACTTAGCTCTTTCCTGCCCACACCGGATGTACTGGCTGTGCGGCGAAACAACTCCCTGTGAAGGCCCCGTGGGGTCAGTGGTATACAAAATGGCCAGGGTATCATGGTATTTTACATCACTTTTGGGGCTTGTTGGCGAGCCTTTCAGTAGTTCGGGAAAAGAGATAGTGTTTAAACCTAAGTCCGAGACCCCGTTGTTGTCGGGATAAACAACCGATGTAGTCAGAGTTGTCAAATTGTCTTTAATGGATTTAATTCGGTCGACGAGATTTTTACCAATAACCATAAGCTGAGCGTCAGAGTGGTTTATAAGGTATTGGAGCAGGCTGCCTTTATGTTGGGTGTTAAGGGGCACAGCAACTACCCCTATCTTGGCTAAGCCAAACCACACATATAACCATTCCAGGCAGTTATTAAGCAGAATTATTGCCTTGTCTCCCTTTCTGAACCCCATTGATTGGAACCAATTGGCTACTCTATTTGCTCTCTCGTTCGTTTGTTCGTAGCTGGCTATCTCGTCTTTGAAATAGATTAGCGGTCTTCTACCATTCTTTCTTGCCTTATCCTCAAGTATTTCCCCTAGCGTTGTATTGTCAAAATTTAGTGCCTCTTTCATGTTAGCGCTCTTCTGTTATAATGACCTCTCCTGATTTTGAAAACTTTGTATTGTGTGCCCAGGTATATCAGACCCTTTGTTAAGAATTATAAAGTTTGGAGTTCTGCCCTACGGTAGTAATTGCATTAAGGTCTTGCATATCACTGCTAATGCTGACTGGGAAATAGAGACGTTAATTCCAGAGAGATATTGACTAACCAAGCAGCCAGTCACCATAACGGCTATTGTAATTGACCTGGCGGTATCGAGCTACTTAATATATTTGTAAACAGAGCATCTCAAACCTTAGTATTGATATCAATTTAGCAGTATTCCTCCATCGGCAACGATGGTGTCTCCGGTAACAAAGCTAGATGCATCCGAAGCCAGATAAACCATAGCACCCACCATCTCCTCAGGCTCACCTATACGTGCTAGTGGCGTATTCTTAATTGCCTCCTTTTCTAATTCAGGAACAACCTTAAACTGTGAGTCACCAAGCCGTGTGTGTACATATCCCGGAGCAAGCGCGTTTACTCTAATGTTATATTGAGCCAATTCCCGGGCCATAACCTTGGTTGCCATTATCACACCAGCTTTGCTGATACAATATATACCTGTGCCTACAGAAGCGTGTAACCCAGCAACTGAAGCTACATTGATAATACTGCCTCCTCCGTGCTCCTTCATTACTCTGGCCACAGCCTGACTTAAAAAGTACAGCCCCTTCAAATTCAGATTCATTATTGAATCCCAAAGGCGTTCATCAGAATCCAACGTCGTGGTCATGGCTGGAGAGGTGCCAGCGTTATTCACCAATATATCAATTCTGTCAAATTTTTCCGTGACCTTGTTAACGAGATTGGTTATTTCATCCAACTTGCCTGTATGGGCTGCCACTGCTAAGGACTTCCTCCCTAAACCACTTATCTCATCAGCCACCTTTTCTAAATCAGAGAGTTTTCGGCTGGCTACCGCAACATCCGCACCCGCCCTGGCAAATCCCAGAGCGGTGGCTTTCCCAATACCGCGGCTTCCACCAGTCACTAAGGCCACCTTACCCTGTAATGAAAAGTCTGCTCCTGTCATTTTGTCACCTCCTGCTTTGAATTATACTATTTTGTGCTTCCCTTTAACACCTGTTGCTGGCACCCAAGGCTCTACCTTGTAGAGTATGTTTAGTGGTATAATCACAGGAAGCTGCAAACTAAGAATTGGGTTGACCGCATTGTAGCACCTCTTGAAAATAGGCACAAATGCAGCGGCTAACGCAGGCCGTCACCCTGGTTAATTCAGTGTAGTTTACTATTGGGGCGAGGTTCAGAATCGTGTAGATTGGTTAAACGTTAAACTGTAAGGATAAGCTTGGCGATTGGGAAACGGTTCTTCTACGGATATGTAATAGTATTTGCTGTCTGGCTGGTTATGTTCGTTTGTACGGCAGGGGTAGATACCTTCTCTGTGTTCATGCCAGTGCTTATGGAAGAACTTGGCTGGACAAGCGGGACTCTGTCTCTGGGCTATACCATTGGTCTGGTGATAGCGGCTGTCATGTCACCAGTGGCTGGTATGCTCACTGACAAAATAGGGCCAAGGCAAACAGTAATAATAGGCGCTATTATCGGGGGGGCGGGACTTTGCCTGATAAGCCAGATCTCTCAGCCGTGGCACTTCTACCTTACTTGCGGGTTCATTGCCCCAGTAGGCATTAGCCTGGCATATATAGTAGCCACCGTTACCACAGTAAGAAGGTGGTTTGCGAGAAAGGCTGCGCTGATGGTGAGCTTGGCTATGACGGGCTCTGGGCTTGGGATAGTTGTCTTTGCCCCCCTTGTCTATTCTTTGATTACTGACTATGGCTGGCGTGCTACTTACTTAGTCCTGGGCATCACTATGGCTGTGGGTGCCGCTATAGGTGGGACATTATTGATAAAGAGCCCGGAGCTAAAAGGAACTTATCCTGATGGCATCAAGCCAGCCCAAGCAATGCCAGGGAGTGGAGTGGAGTATGCTGATAGAACGGAGCAGTGGCCAGTAAGCAAGGCTATGAAGACCAGTACATTCTGGTTCTTAATACTGGCTCAGATTGGTTATTTCATCGCCATGGTGGGGCTGTTGACACAGTTTGTAACATGGGGGCAAGTGGACGTCGGCATGCCGCCAGCAACCGCTGTCAGCATGCTTAGTGTCTTTGTATTTAGCAGCGTAGTCGGTAGATTTATTGTTGCTTCCATTTCTGATGCGCTCATGCCTCGCTTTGGAAGAAAGCCTATGTTATTCCTGTGTACAATTGGTATAACGCTGGCAATGTTTTGCGCTCCGATGGTCTCCAGTGTGGTGTCTGCCACCATATTTGTTATATGGGTGGGATTTTGCTATGGGTCTTGCTTCGGATTGTTTCCCACGTATCTGGGAGACCTGTTTGGCACAGCCAACTTGCCGACATTGTTTGGAGTGGTTTTTATGGTAATTTCGCTTGTTGGTGCTGTTGGGCCATGGGGTTTTGGGATGATGCTTGACTGGAGGGGAAATTATGATTTGGCTTTCCTCGCTACTGGGGTAATATGCCTTCTATCTGTAATATTTCTAGGCTTAATTAAAATGCCAACTGAAAGGTAACGGGATATGAAGCTATATGAAGGCTTCTTTATCGATAACTGTGAAAACTTCTTGGAATATTAATGCTTAGCTGTTATTGGCCTGTTGCTATGTCAATCTTGAGAAATATTGTAAGTAAAGCGTGGTGTGGTAGAATAACTTTGTGATGAGCGGGGACGAGTGGCCCAGCATAGCTATACAAAGCAATCATTCCTTTTCTCTCAAGGAAAGACTCGCTGATTTTTTGACCCTGAGCCGGGTGGTTATCGGTCTGGTAATCCTTTCTTTGAGCTTCGTAGGCAGGGATGCCTACATCACGGTGGTCATTCTGGTGTTGGTTGGAGCAGCAACTGATGTGTTCGATGGCAAGGTAGCCAGACGCTATCTTGGAGAGAACCGAGAGGGTAAGCTGGGGAAGCATGACCTGGAGATAGATACCATCTTTGTTCTTTGCGCTCTAGCTTAATTTTCTTTTTCAGAGATAGTTATTCCCAGGGTGGTGGGCTTGTGCTGGATAGGGCTGGCCGTAGTCGCCATCGTTGTTTACAGAGGAAAGCCGAAGATATTGCTTATATTTGAAATTCCTGCTATTTTGGCGTTGATTGTGATTGCCGGGCTATATGACTTGAGAGCATTTACTTTGATTGTTCTGCCAGCGCTATGCATCGGGGTTATCATCAACCACAGGAGGATTCGCTATCAGATTTTTGAGAATTTCCCCAGGATATTTTCTGAGTGATAAGGCACATTGATTATTTCGTTCCTGCTTCCTGGGTATAGCCAGCAGATTCTCTGGCGATATTTGAGAATCACT
>JAUWQP010000106.1 GCA_030611015.1 Chloroflexota bacterium
CTGGTGAGCGCTCGAGATTTGGTTCATGAAAGCAAGTTAGCCAATGAATCGCTACCCTCTGGTTGAAGAAGTCTTCACCCCCTTAACTGCCCCTGAGCTTTTTGAGCTAGTCAAAGACAATCCTTATAGCTTCTTTTTAGACAGCGGCATGGATCCTCAAAGGCTGGGGCGATATTCCTTTTTGGGCAGTGAGCCCTTTCTCGTAATAAGCAGTCGAGGCTCTGAAATCACCCTGGTTCGCGGGCGGGAGCACGAAGTGCAGCACGGTAACCCTTTTGATGCTACGGGCAAGCTGCTTGAGATATATAAGTTGGACCCTTGCCCAGCACCCATACCCTTCCTGGGTGGAGCAGTTGGCTATTTTAGCTATGACCTGTGCCACTTCATCGAACGCCTGCCATCCACAGCTATAGACGACCTTAAACTCCCTGAGAGTTACTTTGCGTTCTATGATGCCATCATGGCCTTTGACCACCTAGAAGGAAGGGCCTACATTGTTGCCACAGGCTTTCCCGAGCTGGAGGAAGAGCAGCGGTTAAGGCGCGCCAGAATGAGAATCGATGAAATGAAGGACTGGCTTTACGTTGCCTCTCCTAGGCAAGAAGCCTCTCTTCCTCGAAAGAAGAGGTTAGGTGAGGGTGAATTTCAGCCCATCCAAGAAAATAGGAGGGTCTTGCTTAAGTCCAATTTTACCCCTGAAGAATACATCAAAGCTGTAGATAGAGTGCGGGAGTATATCGCCGCTGGCGATGCCTTTCAGGTCAACCTTTCCCAGAGGTTTGAGGCTGATTTAAAAATTCCACCATACGAGCTTTATAAACGGCTAAGGATGGTTAATCCCGCTCCCTTTGCCAGCTATCTCAACTTCCAGGGAGTGACCATCGTCAGTGCCTCTCCGGAAAGGTTCCTTAAAGTGCAAGGCGACCTGGTAGAGACGCGACCGATAAAGGGCACGAGACCACGAGGTAGAGACCCTGTTGAAGACCATCGCCTGGCTCGAGAGTTGACCCACAGTACCAAAGACCAAGCAGAAAACGTGATGATTGTTGATTTAGAGAGGAATGATTTAGGGCGAGTTTGCCGCTATGGCACGGTAAAGGTCACCCAATTAGCTATCCTAGAGACTTTCCCCACCATATTTCACCTCACCTCTACCGTCGTGGGCAGGCTACGCCGAGGCAAGAGCAACATTGACCTGCTTAAGGCTACTTTCCCCGGCGGCTCTATTACCGGCGCTCCTAAGGTGCGGGCTATGGAAATTATTGATGAGTTGGAGCCGACCAAGAGGAGCGTCTATACCGGCTCCATAGGTTACCTAAGCTTCAATGCGGATATAGATATCAACATCGTTATTCGCACTTTTTTAATCAAAGAAGGCAAAGCTTATTTTCAAGTAGGTGGTGGCATTATTTACGACTCTGATTCGGAAGCTGAATATATGGAAACGCTGGACAAAGCCAAGGCTCTGATTCAAGCTTTGCAGTTAGCACCAGAAGTGGTTGTAGCACCAAAATATTGAAAAGCAGGCGTTTATGACATATAATAGCACGCTGAGCAGGAGCGACCACTTTTATATGGTCTTCCGTATAATTTCGTACAAGAATCCCTCTTTGAAGGGAGGGGAACTAAAAGAGTTCCGCGGTTAATTACAATCATAAGGAGGCTTAATCATGGCTGATGAGTCTGACAAAGGTCTGGATAAGCTGGAAGAGCTGAAGAAAAGACGAGAGCGCATCTTACAGATGGGGGGACCCAAGGCGATTGAAGAGCGACATAAGAAGGGACAGATGTCGGCTCGGCAAAGGATAGACTATTTTTTCGACCCCGGGACCTTCACCGAAATAGGATTGTTCGTTAAGCATAGGACAACCGCTTTTGGCATGGACCGGAGGGAGATACCTGCTGAAGGGGTAGTTACTGGCTTCGGCAAAGTGAATGGCAGATATGTCGTTGTTGCTGCTGAGGATTTTACCGCAATGGCGGGAACTTTTGGCGAGTATCATGGTAAGAAATTTGTTCGTGCCATAGATTTTGCCAAGGAGAATGGATGGCCTTTTGTAGGCATGAATGACTCTGGAGGTGCTCGATTGCAGGAGGGGATGGATACACTGGAAAGTTACGGATGGCTGTTCAGGTCTCAAATACTTGCGTCGGGGATAATACCCCAGATAGCCCTGCTTATGGGCCCTTGTTTAGGAGGACAGGCATATCATCCTGTAATGCAAGATTTCCTCATTCAAACCAGGCACACGGGATTTATGGGCATTGCTGGCCCTGCTTTTGTTAAAACGCAAACCGGGGAGGAAATCAGCCTTGAGGAACTTTCCGGCTACAAAGCCCATGCCATCAAATCAGGGCAAACACACGTCGTGGCTGAAGACGACGCAGATTGCCTGGATAAGTGCAAGGAACTTTTGTCCTTGTTGCCTTCCAACAACAGAGAGAAACTGCCTCGCATCCAAGCGGACGATGACCCAGAAAGGAAAGAGGATTTAATTAGCCTGCTGCCAGAACATCCACACGAACCTTTCGATATGTACAAAGTTATCGAAAAAATAGTTGACAACGGTTATTTCTTTGAGACCTTGGGACGCCACGCCCGGAATATAATCACAGGTTTTGCCCGCTTCAATGGGCGTCCTGTGGGAATAGTAGCTACCCAACCGAAATGGATGGCTGGTTGCATAGATATTGACGCTGCCGACAAAGGAGCTAGGTTTGTAAGGTTTTGCGACCTATTCAACATTCCTTTGGTCACTCTTCATGATTCTCCTGGATATCTTATAGGTTCTCAGCAAGATTGGAGTGGAATCCTGCGACATGGCGCCAAGCTACTTTTTGCCTGGGCTGATGCCACGGTGCCCCTGATTGCAATCATGATTAGAAAATCCTACGCTGGCGCTCACTACGGCATGCTGGACAAAGCCATTGGAGCTGATTTTGTCTTTGCCTGGCCTACTGCCCGAATTAGCATTGTCGGCGCCGAAACCGCTGCCAGCGTTATCTTCGCCAGAGAAATAAGGGAGGCGGACAAGCCCGATGAGGTGCGAGCAAAAAGGATAAGAGAATTTTCAGAAATGTACGAAAACCCCTACTGTGCTGCGGAGAGAGGCTATGTCGACGATGTGATAGAGCCCTCAGATACCAGAAAAGTCATAAACAGGGCACTCGATGCTCTGGAAGATAAATGTGTGACTAGACCGTGGAGGAAGTATTCCAACATCAATCTCTGAAAAAGGGAAAAGAAGATGGATTTCGGCTTCACAGAGGAACAGAATAAGTTTAGACAGGAGGTGCGCAACTTCTTAGAAGAGGAGATAAAGCAAGGGTATTGGGAACCCGCCTGTGATGCCTGGATACAAGGTTTTAACCCTGGATTTACCAAACGGGTGGCACAGAGAGGTTGGATAGGTCTAATCTGGCCCCGAGAGTATGGAGGACAGGGGCATAGCCATATAGATAGACTTATCCTTACCGAAGAAATGCTGCGCTACGGGGCGCCGGCAGCTTGCCACTGGTTTGCCGACCGCCAGATAGGAGGTGCTATCCTCACCTTCGGCTCAGAAGAGTTAAAGAGGGAATTTCTGCCCAGGATCGCGAAGGGAGAAGCTTATTTTGGTCTGGGAATGAGTGAACCTGGCGCAGGCTCCGACTTGGCCTCGCTGCAAACCAAGGCGGTAGAAGACGGCGATTATTATATAATCAATGGTCAAAAAACCTGGACTAGCTGTGCTTCCTTCGCTCACTACTTTGATATATATGCCCGAACAGACCCCGAGGAGCCAAAGCACAGGGGCATTAGTCAGTTTATCGTGGATGCAAAGTCGCCAGGTCTCAGTCGCATCCCTATGACTGATATTACCGGCACCGAGGCCTGGAACGACCTTTTCTTTGATAATGTACGCGTGCACAAAAAATATTTAGTAGGGGAGAAAAACCGCGGCTTTTATCAGGTCCTTCATCAGCTTGGTTACGAGAGGAGTGGCATGGAACGTCTTATGGGCAATTATCCCCTCTTCGAAGCTATTATACAGTTCACCAAAGAAAATAGATTGTCTCAGGAACCCGTAATTCGCAATAAACTGGCACAACTCCAGATTGAATTTGAAATTGGCCGCTTGCTTATTTATAGAGTGGCTTTAGTCATGGAAGAAGGGCGTGCGCCTAATTGGGAATCTGCCATGTCCAAGGCTTATTGCACAGAGGTTGAGAAACGCCTGGCTAGCGTGGCTATGGAGATCTTAGGCCCCCATGGACAACTGATGCCGGATTCCAAGTTAGTACCCCTGCGGGGCATGGCCGCTCATTCATACTTAGGCTCTAAAGGTTACAGTCTGCAAGCAGGCACAACGGAAATCTTAAAAAATATCCTGGCTGTACGAGGATTGGGCTTGCCAAGTTCGTAATGTGTCACCCAGAGCGAAGCAAAGAGTTTTGAAGACTGAGAGATTCTTGCTGTGGCTCAGAATGACACAATGACACTTGGAATGTTTGATACAGAAGGATAGCGATGAAATTAACTCTTACTGAAGAACAAGAAATGCTAAAAAAGACAGCCCGCGACTTCCTGACTGATAAGTGCCCGAAAACATTTGTTAAACAGATGGAAGAAAGTGAGACAGGCTATTCTAGAGAGCTCTGGCAGGAGATGGCAGAGTTAGGCTGGATTGGCTTGGCGTTCCCGGAGAAATATGGCGGTGGCGACATGAATTTTCTCGACCTGGCAATACTATTGGAGGAGATGGGGCGTGCTTGTTTGCCCGGTCCCTTTTTCTCCACAGTGGTTCTTGGAGGCTTACCCATCTTAGATGTTGCTAGCGAAGAGCACAAACAAGAATATCTACCCAAGCTAATCCATGCGGAGAAAATCTTTACCTTAGCTCTAAACGAACCCACCCCGTATTTAATATGGGGTCAGAATTACGATGTCTCTTCAGTCACGGTCACGGCTATTCCCGATGAAGGCAACTACATCCTCAATGGCACAAAACCGTTTGTCCCCGATGCTCATATAGCTGACTACCTGCTATGTGTAACCAGAACGAAACCTGAAAATGGAATCACCATATTCATGATAGATGCCAAGAACACACAGATAAATTACACTCTTTTAAAGAGCATCGCCGGTGATAAGCTATGTGAGGTAGTTTTCGACCAACTACCAGTACCTAAAGCTAACATTTTGGGACGGCTGGACCAGCAATGGAGTGCAGTGCAGAAGATAATCGAGCGGGCAGCAGTGGCAAAATGCTGCGAGATGGTTGGCAATCTTCAGCGGGTGCTAGAAATGACACTCAACTACGCTAAAGAAAGGAAGCAATTTGACCGCCCCATTGGTAGCTTTCAAATCATACAGCACTATTGTGCTGACATGGCAACAGATGTTGATAGTGCTAGGTTTAGCACATATCAAGCGGCCTGGATGCTAAGCAAAGGGTTGCCATGTACCAAAGAAGTAGCCATAGCCAAGGCGTGGATAGGCGAGGCCTCCCAGCGCGTCATTAACTTGGCGCACCAAATTCACGGGGCAATTGGGGCTACCATGGAACATGAACTACATCACTACACCAGGCGTGTCAAGGCTGGAGAGCTTACCTTCGGCGACGCTAATTTCTACAGGGAAGTGGTAGCCAAAGAGATGGGATTGTGACTGTTCAAAGGTGAGATGGTTGCTGGCTTTCAAGGGTGACTAGCTAAAGTCAGCGA
>JAUWQP010000007.1 GCA_030611015.1 Chloroflexota bacterium
CCCTTGAGGCGCTCGATAACCTTCAGGAAATCGAGCCTGCATAGTTTCCCGAAAGGAATAATTTCATCCTTCTGCAAGTTCAGTTTTTCCCGCCAATCATCGGGGGTCGGCATGTTTTCTTCGGATGCTTCAGAAATCTGCCAGTCTTTTAGTTTTGTTGCATCATAAGCCATGATAACCTCCTTTATAATTTATTATTTTCTTATGCGCTCGACCCTGCGCTCGGCCGCTACTACGGTGTTGACCATAAGCATGGTGATAGAAATGGGGCCAACACCTCCCGGCACAGGGGTAATAGCGCTGGCTTTCTCTTTGACCGTCTCGAACTCTACATCTCCCCTGAGGTCAGCGACCTGCTTGCTGGGGTCCTTCTTGCTGGGTTTCCATCCCACTCGGTTTACACCTACATCGATAACGACTGCCCCTTCCTTTACCATGTCCGCTTTAATGACTTCCGCAGAGCCCATTGCAGCAACCAGAATATCCGCCTGCCTGGTGATTTCAGCCATGTTTTTGGTTCCCGTGTGGACGACGGTCACGGTGGCATTGGCACGCTTGTTTTTTTGCACCAGCATGGCCATGAGAGGCTTACCTACTATGTTGCTCCGACCGCATATGACCACATGCTTGCCTTCAGGGGGATTGCCGCTGCGAATCATTAACTCCACTGCGCCATGTGGCGTGCAGGGCATGAAATAGGGGTCCCCGATGAGCATCTTGCCCACGTTGATGGGATGGAAGCCATCCACATCTTTGGCCGGATCGATGAGAGTTAGCACTTTATCCGCATTGATGTGTTTTGGCAAGGGTAATTGAACTAGTATGCCGTCAACATGCTCCGCCTTGTTCATTTCCTCTGCTTTGGAGAGGAGTTCCGCCTCCGAGGCGACCTCGGGCAGGACGATGGTTTGTGACCACACGCCTATCTCCTCCGCTGCCTTTTCCTTGCCCGAGACGTAGGAAACTGATGCCGGGTCCTCTCCCACGCGAATCATAACCAGGCCTGGTGTTACGCCCCGTTCTTTGAGCTTGGATACCCGCTCTTTTAACTCAACCCGTATCTCCTTGGCTACCTCGGTTCCAGAGATTATCTTTGCCGTCATCTAACTCTCCTTTCTTAAATTCTTAAGTTATCGGCTCACCGACACTTCCCAACTTAATGGCACTCAGGCATGCCGCAATATCCTGCACTCGGTTGACGACATCCAGACTTGAATTGATGAGAGGCCAATTGCCAAGACCGGCTTCTATTACGCTCTGGTCGTAGGGGATAAAGCCTAGAAATTCAAAATCCGGCATGGATGCAACAAGAAAATTCCTGTCCTGTTCATTCCGAATCTTGTTAGCTACCGCTTTAATGTTTTCTAAACCTATATCTTTTGCCAGCTCTCTTATCCTGTGGGCTGTTTCTACACTTCCTTTGCTTGGCTCTATTACCACTATCAACTCATCTACCGCCTTTGCTGTCGCCCGCCCCAAATGCTCTATCCCCGCCTCCATATCCATTATGACGACCTCTTCCCTTTTCAGGAGCAAATGAGCAACTAAAGCCTCCAGCAAGGCATTTTCGGGACAATAACACCCCGTGCCTCCCCTTTTTAACCGTCCCATTACCATTAATTTAATTCCCTTATGCTCCACCCAATACTTTTCGGGAATATCATCAACCTTGGGATTTAATTTGAAATAAGGTGCTAACTGGCCAGGGCGTGCCCCTGTCCTTTCTTCAATCAAGTCTGCCATCTCAGATATGGGAGTTATCTTGTCCGGGTGAGGAAAACCGAGGGCGTTTGCCAGAGTAGCATTGGGGTCGGCATCTATGGCCAGAACAGAATAGCCGGATTTGCTAAATGCAGTAGAAAGGAGGGAAGCTAACGTTGTTTTGCCCACCCCTCCTTTACCACTAACGGCAATTTTCATTCCCAAACGGCAAATTATATCCCGCATCAACAAGAGAAATCAAGTCAGAAGCAACTATTATTCCAATGGGGTCAACTCTATTTTTCCAACGAGATTGCTTCGGCTGACTTCGCTAGCCTGGCAACGACGTAAAGGCGAAGCAAAATAGAGTCGCCCACAACAGTTTGCTCGCAGAACGCAAACGGTGATAGAATGCAAAGTCAGGGCTGCACCAGCCGGTCTACTTGGTTCATCTGGGTGCCATGTATGCTTTTAAGGGAGGGCGATATGCCGTACGGATACGAGATAAATGAACTGGCCAAGGAAGAATCGTGGCGGATGTTTCGAATATTAGGCG
Source organism: Chloroflexota bacterium (assembly GCA_030611015.1). GTDB lineage: Bacteria > Chloroflexota > Dehalococcoidia > GIF9 > AB-539-J10 > RBG-13-51-36. The sequence goes on from JAUWQP010000007.1 coordinate 2,258, forward strand.
AACTTGTAGAGGGCTTTGATAATCTCTCCGGTATCGAGCCGGCAGTGACCATCTATGGTTCGGCCAGATTGGGAGTGGATGACGAGCTATATGGGGAGACGGAAGAAATAGCCTATCAGCTTGGACAATTGGGCTTCTCAATTGTAACTGGTGGGGGACCGGGCGTAATGGAGGCAGCCAATAAAGGTGCACGGAAGGCTGGGGTTACATCGGTCGGGCTGAATATTTCCCTTCCCGAAGAACAGGTCTGTAATGCCTACGCCACAAAGTCGATAACGTTCGATCACTTCTTTACTCGTAAAGTCATGCTGGTGAAATATGCCATTGCCTTTGTCATAATGCCGGGTGGCTTAGGCACGCTTGATGAACTGACAGAGGTACTAACCCTGATGCAGACCCACAAGATAAAACCTTTTCCCGTGGTATTGTTCAACAGCGAATTTTGGAAGGGATTTCTGGATTGGCTGCAGAGCTCCGTCTTATCCAGAAAGTATGTCTCTGAGAATGATTTCGACCTATTGAGAGTCCTGGATCGCCCTGAAGAGGTAGTTGAGGCTATCCGGAGGTGGTATGTTGGGCATGAGGTTGTTGGCAGGAAAGCCCTGCTCAAGTGAGTGTCAGTCTACATTTTTAGCTTTTCATTTCCTGACATGAGGTTGGGGAAGGTTACGATCCTTGGTTCGTTTCTCCTGTTGATATGTCTAATTGCCCCTGGAAGACCCAATAACCTTCTTCGTTAGCTTGACACCGGGCAATTTGGGGTGCTAGAATTCCCTTTTCTGTATGGAGGTGAGTAGATTTACGCTATTATCGAAACAGGTGGCAAACAGTACAAAGTAGCCCCAAAGCAAACACTGGAAGTTGAGCTTTTAGATGTCCCTGAAGGCGACGTAGTTGAGCTGGATAAGGTATTATTTATTGGGGAAGATAAAAATACCATTGTAGGGAATCCTGTTATTAAGGGGGCTAAGGTTGTGGCTACTGCTTTGGGAGAAGCTAAGGGAGAAAAGGTTATCGTATTTAGATATAAGTCCAAAGTTCGCTACCGAAGCAAGAGGGGACACCGCCAGGCTTATACTAAAATATTGGTGAACGAAATTATTAAAGGTGCAGGAGAATAGGGATGGCACATAAAAAAGGCGGTGGTAGCACAAGTTACGGGCGGGATAGCCAAGCTAAGCGCCTGGGAGTTAAAAGGTATGGAGGGGAACAGATCCGCGCTGGAACTATCTTGGTTCGGCAACGCGGGACCCGTATACTTCCGGGTAACAATGTTGGCCTGGGCAAAGATTATACCCTCTTTGCCTTGATAGATGGCTATGTTAAATATGAGCCGGCAACCAGATACAAAAAGAAGGTGAGCGTTTACAAATGAAGGATAAAATCCATCCTAAGTTTTATGATGATGCCAAGGTCTCTTGCCTGTGTGGTAATACCTTCACCAGTGGTTCAACTAAACCAGAAATCAGAGTAGAAGTATGTGGTAAATGCCACCCCTTTTATACTGGTGAACAAAGGATAGTTGACTCCATGGGAAGAGTGGAGCGGTTTAAGAAACGATACAAGATGAAGTAGAATGTATTCATCGCTCTATCCCAGCTTTCTATCTCTTCATCTATGTCAGGCCGGAGCCCCAGGGGCCTGTTATTTCTAGTAGTGGCTGAATACAAAGCAACAAATGTTTACCTTCGAGATTATCTTGGGGAACTAGCAATGCATTCATCGCCGCTGTCTTAGGAGATAAACTTTATCTTTTCAGCCACTTTTATCATAATATGATGGGGTTTTCCCATGGTGAGACAAAATTACAGCCTTCGCTTTAGACAGCCAGGGAGATTGAGGCGCTGATGGCAGAGCCTTTTCATTACGGTGGCCAGGCAGTTATTGAGGGGGTGATGATGCGGGGGAAGGAAGGCATAGCTATATCTGTGCGGCAGCCTAATGGAGAATTAAACGTAGTGAAGCGGTCCCTGTCCGGCATATACACAGGGCGTCTCAGAGAAATACCTTTAGTAAGAGGAATCATCGTTCTCGTTGAAACCTTGGTTTTGGGCACGCGGTCATTGATTCACTCTGCTCAAGTTGCTTCAATAGAGGAGGGAGAAGAAAAAATACCTGCAGCGCTTTTGTGGGGAACCGTAGCCATGAGCCTTGCTTTGGGCGTAGCCCTCTTCTTCATGGTTCCTCTCTTCGCCACCCGTTACCTTATTGACCCTTATATCAATTCTGCCTTATTGAGTGTTGTCCTTGAGGGACTCATCCGTATTGGCATTTTCATCACCTACCTCAAGATGATAAGTTTCATACCTGATATTAAGAGGGTCTTTGCTTATCACGGAGCCGAGCATAAAGTAGTGAATGCCTATGAGGCAGGCGTGCCTTTGGAAGTGGAGTCAGTTAAGAATTATTCTACTGCCCATGCTCGCTGTGGCACCGCCTTTCTATTCATAGTTCTAATCATAGCTATCTTTATCTTCGCCCTGGTTGGTCGGCCGCCCCTTTGGATACGCGTACTGTCCCGTATAGCCCTCATCCCGGTGATTGCGGTTATTAGCTATGAAATCATGAAATTTGGGGCAGGCCATGCTAAGAACCCCATAATGCGAATTCTCCTGGCCCCAGGCCTGTTGTTGCAGGCTATAACCACCAGAGAACCTGACGATAGCCAACTAGAGGCTGCTATATCGGCACTAAATGAAGTCATCGAGATTGACCAGACTGCTGACTCCGGCCATATTGCTTAATGAGAGGGACAAGGAAAGGAGGTTATAGACAATGAAAATTAATCCGAGCAATCTAAGCCCCACAGATGCACATCATTTGCTGGTGAGTGTTGTATTGCCTCGGCCAATTGCTTGGGTATCTACCGTCGACCGCCACGGGATATTCAATCTTGCCCCTTTTAGTGCCTTTTGCATCGTAAGTGTTGAACCAGCTATGGTTGGTTTCAGTGTCGGCACGAGAAGAGACGGACAGAAGAAAGACACTCTCGGAAACATCGAGACTACCAAGGAGTTTGTTATTAACGTTGTAGAAGAAAGCTTGGCCAAAGCCATGAATATAACCTCAGCACCTTATCCCAGTGATGTCAGTGAAATGGAAGAAGCGGGATTAACACCAGTGAAAGCTGACCTGGTTAAAGCACCGCTGTTAGCTGAGTCACCTATCAATATGGAATGCCGTTTGAAACAGGTCTTGAAATTTGGGGAAACAGCGACAACGGATAGCTTCATTATTGGCGAATTACTTCTGATTCATGTGAGAGATGAGTTATACGCCAATGGCGAGGTGCAAGTGTCTAAACTTAAAGTGATTGGTCGCCTCGGGGGGAATATGTACTGCCGTATTCAAGATATGTTTGAAATGAAGAGACTCACAACCGAATGACTTACTACAACCAGATAAAAAAGCTGCCCAATTTATGGGGCAGCTACAAGAGATGGGGGGTGAACTTCAGCTGAAGGAGGGAGCAGGCTGGCGACGATACCTCCACTGGCTACTATGCTGTATCTTCGCTCTCTAGTCGCTGGAAGAAGCAAGTTCGATTGCCGGTGTGACATACTGGACCTGTAGGCTCAGCCTTTATAAGAAGGACATCGCTATCACAATCCTTGCCGATGGATTTCAGTCTGAGGAAATTGCCCGAGGTTTCTCCCTTGTGCCACAATTCCTGCCGACTACGGCTATAGAACCAGACGTCTCCGCTGGCTAATGTGCGATTTAGCGCCGCTTTATCCATATAGCCCAGCATCAACACTTCACCATTCCTGGCATCTTGGACAATAGCTGGAATCAAGCCCTTATCATCAAAATTTAGCATTTGCCTCCTAAATTCCGAAATTTATTATAGCTTCCCCCAAAGCAATATCCCCGGTATAAAGAGCTTTGCCTATAATAGCTCCTTCCACACCGAGCTCCTTAAGCCTCCGTAAATGCTCCAGCCTGGAAACCCCCCCGGCCACAATGACGGGGACATTTGTTTCAGTAAGCAATCTATTTATCATGTCAAAGTTAGGCTCGGTAAGGGTGCCATCCCTTTTTATATCAGTATAAATGAAGCGCCTCACTCCGGCATCAACCAGCTCTCGGCTTAACTGGAGAACCTCAAAAACCGTATTCTTCTGCCAGCCATGGATGGCTATCTTGCCATCTCGGGTATCAAGGCTGACTGCAATAGCTTCACCGAATTGCTGGCATAGCTTTTTTACCAGTTCCCTGTTCTCTATCGCCGCAGTTCCCAAAATTATCCGGCTTACCCCCTGACGCAACAGTTTTTCTGCCACCTCTTCTTGCCTGATACCACCACCTAATTCTATTAACAGGCCACTCTCTTTTATTATCTCCTCAACCACCTCCATATTTTTGGGCTCACCGGCAGCCGCTCCGTCCAAATCGACAATATGGAGCCATTGTGCCCCCTGGGAATACCAGGTCAAGGCTGCTGTCACAGGATTCTCATCAAAAACAGTCTGTTGGTTATAGTCACCCTGGTATAGCCTGACGCACTTGCCGCCCCTGATATCAATAGCTGGGATTATCTCCATCTTCGATCTTCTCCTGGTTTCTCCAACCTCTACACTATCTCTCGCCTGATTATTTTTTGTTGAATGTCTTACTAACCTATGCCCGGCCAATCAAGTTTTAACCCATGATACAACACCCTACATAATCGGACAAGCCAAAGAAGTAACACCTAAGCCTCAATCATCAGGCATATCTTGTCTTGCGATAACTCCTGCTTTTCTGCCAATCTGACGAAAATCTTGGAAAAACGCTTGACGGCGGGAGGATATACTGCGGGTTAGAATTGTGGAAAGCTAAACTGTTTCTGATCGGGAAGAAACCCCTCAATGGCAGAGTCAGTTTGCCTGAGAAGTACAGCAAGCGCATTGAAGAGGCTGTGCGGGCATGCAGAGGGAAGGACAAACAATTGACTTTGGTTGGAACTGAGGCGTGAAATCAGTCCTGAAAGCGAACAAAGTAGCCGAAAGGTGGTGCTAGCTTTCAAGAGAGCAACGGTTAAAAGGTGCCGGAGACAATCTATGGTCAGTCATGAACCTCCGGCTAGAGAAGATTTTTAGACAGCCTGTTTTGGATAGCGAACAGGTCTCGTAGGCAAATTGATGGAGGCATTTTCATGAAAGGAATTGACAGAGCAAGAATCAAAATGCTGCTGCAGCGTGAGGAGGCACGCTACATCAAGGAGCGGCCAAAGTCACGGGCATTGTTTGAGAAGGCGAAGGATTCACTTTATGAAGGTGTTCCTTGCCGTTGCCGAAGTAGTAGCTGAAGCAGACCATACACTGGTGGTCTTCTGGGGCCATGGAGGCCCAACCCGCGCAGCCGGCTTGAGCCACGAAGTCATAGTAGAGCTTTGCAAAGACTTGGATATTCTGGCTTACGATGCCTGTATGGTTTGGACAGATTAAGGCGGTGCGGTTTTACGCCCTCGGTGGTTTTGAAGGCTACATGGTGGCGAACCTGGGATACATTGGGTAGAGGGGTTTCCCCTACCGCTTCATCTTGCCACGATTACTGGCTGAAGCCCCGGACCCAGAAGAGCTTGCCATAATCATGGTTGAAGAATTCAGTAATTATCTGAACCGGCCGCCATACATGTCCGAGGTGCAAACTTCCCAAGCTGTCATAAACGCGAAGGAACTTGGTGACGCAGTTGAGAGCTTTGAGGCACTCGTTGGTTTGTTGACAGAGGGCATGAAAGACTACCGCCCCCAGATACGTAATGCCAGAAGCTTGGCCAGTCAAGCTTGGGGAAATAACATATATATTGACCTGCAAATTTTTGTTGAAGAAATACGTGAGGGAATCAAGGTGGACGAAATCAAGGACGCCTGCGATGACTTAGTCGAGGATATCGAGGAGATGATTTTGGCGGTAGGCACCACCATGAAAACGGAAGGCAAGGTTTTAAGCGTCGGGATTTACTTCCCTAGTGGCCATAACCAGGTTTCCCAAAGCAGACTGGACATGTATGAGGAGGTCGACTTGGGTTGATGGGTGGATTTCTTGGTGGCCTACTACACGGCCGGAGGGCATCTATAATCTTGGAGCCGTCTTGCAGCCAGGGTGACTAATCAGCCCCTTGTCAGTGAACTGGCAGGGGGCTGTGTAAATAGGAGGCAACCCACCCGCGCAAAGCCGTGAGGATTTACCTGCTTACTATAGGCATAGGCAGATAGCACACACCATTGGCAGGGCAAACCTGCATGTTTCCGCTGTGAAACCACTATGGCGTGAATTCTGCACTTTGAGCTGCTACGCCTTCCGGGGCCTGGGATACCCTCGAACCTGGAGAGAGCACAGCGTAGCGTCTGGGTAGACCATATTCTAATCGAGGGGAAAAAGAGAAAAGTGATATTTTGGTGGAACAAGTAGAGAAATATCGCTCGAACGGGTTAACTATGCAGGTCAGTTGAACCTGTAAGGCGCTACCTGGGTCGCTTCAAATCGGCACGTTGAAGGAGCTTCATTTTTTCTTTAACCTCACCTATAGTTTCTTTGGCTATAGCTTCGGCTCGATCGGCTCCATCGGCAAGGACTTGGGTGACATAACCAGGTTTGGAGGCTAAACTAGCTCGTCTTTCCCGGAAAGGCTCAAGATTTGAAATGATACTCTTAGCCAGTACCTTCTTGCAGTCCACACATCCGATGCGCGCGCTGCGACACTCTGAAGCAATTTCCTCTACACGAGCCGGCGTGAAAAAATTGTGGAGGCGGAAAATATTACATGCTTCAGGACGCCCCGGATCAGAGCGGTATCTCCGTGATGGGTCTGTGAAGGCGGTCATCACTCGCTCCCGGATTTCCTGGGGAGAAGCAGCTATTTCAATATGGTTATCATAGCTTTTGCTCATCTTTTGTATCCCATCCAGGCCCAAAACCGAGGGAAAGTTAGTTAGCTTCGCCTGTGGCTCAGGAAATACAAATCCGAAAAGGGAGTTAAACCGACGCACTATCTCCCGAGCCAATTCAAGATGTGGAAGTTGGTCCTCGCCCACAGGAACAACCTCACCCTTATAAAGGGCAATATCGGCAGTCATAAGCACGGGATACCCCACCAGCCCATAATTGACGTTATGTGGCTGCATCTTAACCTTCTCCTTAAATGTCGGAACGCGCAACAACCAACTTAAAGGAGTCAGCATACCGAACAAAGTATGGAGTTCTTCCACTTGAGGAACATGAGATTGAACGAAGATGATGCTCTTCTGCGGGTCAATGCCGGCCGCCAGCCAGTCAAGTACCATTTCGTAAATATCTTCCCGAAGGGATTCTGTGCTTTCCAGAGTGGTGAGAGCATGAATATCCACCACGCAATAGACACAGTCATACTCATCCTGAAGGACAATGAAATTCTGTACCGCCCCTAGGTAGTTACCAATATGCTGTTTGCCCGTGGGGCGGAAGCCAGAGAAAACGCGTTTTTTCATTTGTTTAAGGCAAAGTTTAGCACACAGTGAAAACAGCTAACAAGGCTAAAGGAAATTAGTAAAAAGTGCTTAATGCCAAATTCGGTTTATCATATGCCTCTTAACGTTTTGCCAGCTTGAAGTGAGGGAAAATGCTGTTTGCCGATAGAAAGGAGCATCGTAACACACGCCGTAAGGAGGGATATTGCCAGCTATAGATTCATGAGATGGGCTGAACCTAGAGAATTAGGCATACTGGCTCAATATGACCAAATACGATATGAGGACATAGACAGGCAAGTGTTGAGTGTTCACCCTGTAGTGAGGCTCTGGGAAGTGGTCATGCCATACCTACTTGACATGAACAAAAGTTATAAGCGTTTTTATGATAATCTATATTGTTATCCTTAATCCTGTGACTCAAGTTGTCGGCTGAGTGAATCAGCAGTATAATCATTTGCAGATGGCCATTTTAATCGGTTTGAGGAGGTCTTAATGTATGTAACCAGGTTGGATAAAGTCGAGAAAAGTGTTCCTGAAATGGAAGGTGCTAAGGGTATCTATAAGCAGATTCCCTTAGCCAGAAAAGAAGGGGTTCCCACATTCTCATTCCGAGTATTCACCATTGAGCCAGAGGGGCATACCCCGTTTCATCAGCATGCATTCGAACACATGAATTATGTGATAAGTGGTGAAGGAATTCTGGTCGCTGACGATGGGGAACGTGAGTTAAGAGAAGGTGATTTCGCCCTAGTCTTACCTGGAGAGAAACATCAATACAAGAACTCTTCTGAAAACCGGAGTCTGGTCATGATCTGTGCTGTCCCGAGAGAATACGAATGACAATTCGCGTGGTAACAATCGCTTGCTTTGTCACCCAACATTGCTGACGTTCGTGGAGTGGATTCACGTTCCACGTGGTGGTGAGCTTGACTGAAAGTAAACCGGCGGTCAGAATTTGGGAGTGTGGAACAGCCTAGCGAACTCTGAGTCTATCTATGGCTGTTATTGGAAATGACCAAGTAGGGGATGGTGGTTGTGAAGAAAATAATATCGGGTGTCACAATTGAGTGTGTTAAAGGTGATATGGCTTCGCAAGCGGACATTACTGCGGTTGTGAATGCAGCAAATGCCCAGCTCAGGATGGGAGGCGGAGTGGCAGGTGCGATTCACCGTGCTGCTGGCCCAGGACTTAGCGAAGAATGTCGTTCTTTAGCTCCAATTGCAGTGGGGGAAGCAGTAATCACCGGTGGGCATAATCTCCCAAACCGTTATGTTATTCACTGCCTGGGTCCAGTCTACGGTACGGATAAACCAGAAAACGAACTCTTGGCAAGATGTTATCGGAACGCATTGCGGCTTGCAGAAAAACATGAAATAGATTCAATCGCCTTTCCAGCTATTTCCACCGGTGCATTTGATTATCCTGTAGAAGAAGCTGCCAGTGTTGCATTTAGCAATGTTTTGGAGATGACCTCGGAGCTAAAATACGTAAAGAGGATTCGCTTTGTCCTGTATAGTGAGAAGGACCTTGAAATTCATGAAAGGGTATTGTCTGTATTATAGATATGCACCGCACATCTCTCGGGAAGGCGTGACGTGTACTCCGTCGAACAGGAAGTCAAAAAGACATCTCGGCAACAGCATAGGTGAATCATACTTGTTGACCGACAGTCGACGGAGAACTAAACTAAGTGGATGTGAAGAACTGGAAACATATGCTGTGGATGACGGCTTTGACAATCCTGTGTATCATCTGTTTCCCAGTAAACCCCCTTGTTCTGACAGGAGTATTGGAGCCCGATTTCTGCCTAGCTTCATTTATTACGGGTTGGGTGGTCTGGGCGATTGGTATGGTGCTAGTCATGGCGCCAATAGTGATGTTCCCAAGACGGGGTGGTGTACCTAAAGGTAAAGCATTTGTCCATACCACGCAACTGGTGGACACAGGCATCTATGCCATTGTCAGGCACCCCCAGTATTTGGGTGGAATTCTATCAATATTTGTTGCTACATTGCTGTTGTATCCTCACTGGCTATTTGCTGTCTTAGGTATACCAGGAGCTGTAATTCTATATTGGAGCAGCAAGGAAGAGGAAGAACGCTTGATAGAACGGTTTGGTAACGATTATCGTGCCTATATGCAGAGGGTTCCCAGAATAAATGCCATCTTGGGCGTTATCAGGTTAATGAATAGAAGGAGCCAAAGATCGCAAGGTACTTGGCGTACATGGGCGTAATGTTGTCACATCTGAATATTCAAGGAGCAGTAACAAGTGGCTAAAGAAGTACGCTTCCAGATGGGAAAGGACAAAATAAGAAAACGTCTCATTAAATATACGAGGGAGGCATTTAGTTTGATCCCACGAATGGAAAAGCCTCGGATTCTCGATATTGGCTGCGGGTTCTGGTGTCCCAACTCTGGAACTGGCAAGGTTAAGTCGGGGAGAGGTGATAGGAATAGATATAGACCAACCTGCCCTGGATAAATTTGCTGCAATGATTGCAGAGTCAGGACTCAGCGACCGGGCTAAGGCCTTGAATTGCTCTCTTATTAATATGGATTTCCCGGAGGAGACCTTCGATATTATATGGTCGGAAGGCTCCATATACGCCATCGGTTTCGAGAAAGGGCTCAGGGAATGGAAACGGTTTCTCAAACCAGGTGGTTTTATGGTTATACACGACGAGCAGGGTAATATAAGTGAGAAACTGGAACAGATATCTAAATGCGGTTATGAACTGCTGGGCTCCTTTTTGTTAAGTAAAGAAACCTGGTGGATTGAATATTTTGCTCCCCTCGAAAAGTTGATTACTAAAGCTCAAACAAAATATTTCGGCATTATCCCATTGGAGAACGTATATGGACAAACAGAAAACCGTGAAGGTGAATGCTTTAGTAGATGATAGGATAGCCGTCTTAATTTCGGCATTGTCGGATTTTGACAATGTATATACCTATGAAAGCTGCGAGAATAGTACATTAGGAGCTTATGTTTGTTTACATTATGGCTCACCTGCAGAACCACTGCTAATGGATACGGTGCAATTTGCTGATTTTCTAGCGAAAGTCTTGGATGGCATAAATTGCACCGTATCCATTGAATGGCTCACAAGATTAACTATTGTCTTGAAACTAAACCCAGATGCGATTTCTGATGTTGCCTCTAGGTTGGTTTGCCATAAGACTGCGTTTGAGTATGACAGGCATGACAAAGCACTTGGCAGTTAGACAGGACTGGCTTACCAAACTTATTGATATGATGGTATTCAGCATCAGTGTAACTTGAAAATGTGGTCGGACATTTAACTGTACTATGAGCAGTACAAGTCACTCGGTTACATTGGCATTTATAGTTCGCCTGTTTGCACGCTTCAAGTTTCACGCTCTCAGGGAATGGGTCAGCCATAATATCACCTCCTTCATATATGAATTATAACACTAAGTTAGAGGGTGTCAAGATGAATACTATTGTCATTCTATGAGACATGGATTAGAATAGATGTGTGTCCACAGCAATCGTAGAGCGACATATTAATAGCATGCGGATGGAGTACAGGTGTACAATATGGTTCTGCAAAATACTAATTATTATGCTTATTGGTGGTGGGTTATTTATTGCATGTATTGCGATAGAACGCCAAGATTGGCTTAAATTGGTTTATGAAGGCTTTATTGTTCCAGTTACAATTGGTCTTATGAAGCTTCACAGTTGGGAGACAAAGAATTATGTTGACTTCACCAGCAAAGTAAATGATGCTCAGCTTATTGGGAATAGCCAATCAGTTTGGGCAAAATTAATTCGCTTAGCAAAAATTGGAAGATAGAAAGGAGGTAATTGCTATGAAATTTCGATTCTTTAGGACTGGAGAGGAGGCATGGGAAAAGGTGAAAGAAAAAATACTAAAGTCAATAGAAGAAGAGGAAAGAGAAAAAGCATCCATATTTATTCAGGGTGCTGATAGTACTCTTTTCGCCGATGCAGGGCAAGTAGAAGAGCCTGGTAAGAATATCTTGGTGACAGTCAATGCAAGCGATTCTGGACTTGCGGGCAAAGAAGGTGCAAAATGAAGCTCTCTGACGCATCCAAGAAAGCTCTCATTGATGAATTCGGGTATATAGCCCATAGATTAAGGAAGGAAAGTGAAATACCAAACAAACTATATGTTTACTCTGCTGCGTATGGTGTAGCGTATAGGGTCTTAAACATGGAATTTGACCCTGAGCTTGTACTGATACATAACATTCTACGTAATACCTATACACAAATTAATAGTACATTCGGTAGCATCATAGCGGGACCAGAAAAGGTAATAACGATTCCTGAAGGTTTATTTAGCTTTCTAGCACAAAGTTTGCAAGATTTAGCAGATATGATATCGAAGGGCGAAGATACCACTATCCCATTGGGGAAAATCGCAATTGCTGCATATGCTACAACTGGCAACGGTTATTATTTATACCAAAAGGGAATATTGAAACTGTAAACAATGGCAAAGATAAAGGACTCTAAAATTGGGGAGGTAGCAACTACAAGGCGAGACTTCAAAGCTCTCCTAAAGAAAGCCTGCGGACAGAAACCTAAATCTTCTCCAAAACAGTCAAAAACATAGGCTTCTCGTCTTTGCGGTGATTGTATCTAAACATATATTCGTCAACGTAGCATTGTAAGTATTTCTGGCTCACGGCATGATACACGCCACTAATACCACGTTTTAACACACTCCAGAATCCCTCAATGGTATTAGTGTGTGCATCGCCCAAAACCCAGACTTTAGAGGAATGGTACACTCGCTTATGATGGTAGCCTTGCTTCTTTAATCTCCTGTAAACACGGAATTCGTCAGTGTAAACCATACTACCAGGTATCACATGCTCTTTAATGATAGGATAAACAGTATCTCCTTTTAGGTTTGGTGTTACAGTGGCGGACACATCGCCCTTGCGTTGAGCTATACCGAGCACTGTCGACTTGCCCTCAGCCCCACGCCCACGCTTGCCATGTTTACGACCGCCGATATAGACTTCGTCAACTTCTACCTCTCCAGACATTGAATGTGGCGAATCTTGGTATAGAGTGCGGATTTCCTTAAACATACGCCAGGCTGTCTTATAAGTAACGCCTAATTCACGCTGTAATTGCTTGGCTGATATTCCACACCGAGTAGCACTCATTAAGAATATGGCATAGAACCACGAGGTTAACGGTGTTCTGGAACGCTCAAATATAGTGCCTACCATCGGGTGAACATGAGTACCACAACGATTACATGAATAGACTGGCAAGTTAGATAGCTTGGAATGGTTTGTTGTTTTACTGCACGTTCTACAAAATATACCGTTAGGGTAACGACAGGTCTTTACCCATTCTAAACAAGCATTATCACCGGGGAATTGTTTGTTAAAATCGGCTATAGTATACTTATTCATGTTTCACCTCACAATCATACTGTAGCACATCTGTCCACGGTTGTCAAGGGGATAATAGCGAAATATTTTAATAACCTGGAGGTTCTTGAAGAGATTCAGCAAGCTCAAGAGGAGCTGGATAATTTCAAGAAAAATCCTGAGCTTAATAGCTCTGTATGCTTTGTTATGAAAAGGAAATATTGATGTAATCAATCGGCGGGGACAATCTACAAAGTAGTTACGTTATGGGGATTTTTGAAGCTATACTGCGAAACGCTCAAAGAACCAGAGAAATGTTAAAGCAGATTCTAACAGATTACAAGAAGGGTCTAATTCACCATCCAGAAGAGAACTTTGCTAACCTTCTAGCAGGCTAGTAGCGCATACCGGATAAAAGGTAAGACTTTGAGAAGACTTTCGCTCTGGCATATTTCAACAAGCTAGACATCGAACTTAGACCCCGTCCAATCAATGCCCGAAGGCTCTTGTTGACTTTTCAAGACAATTAGAGTACTTTTCTCAGCATTCCCATGAGACATAAATCACATACATAAGGCTATCTCACGATTTACAATCAACTTAAACAGAGCGAGAGGAAGTATACTATGAGTAATACCAGAGATAATTTGGAGACTGCTTTTGCTGGAGAAAGCCAGGCTAACCGTAAATATTTATTCTTCGCTGAAAAGGCTGAACAGGAAGGGTACAAACAGATAGCAAAGTTGTTTCGTGCCGCAGCCGATGCCGAGACAGTGCATGCCGGAAATCACATGAAGGTTATGCAAGGAATAAAATCAACGAGAGAAAATCTGCTAGCTGCAAAGGGTGGCGAGAACTATGAGTTTACTGAAATGTATCCTGAATTCATAAAGCAGGCTGAGGCCGAAGGCAACGACAAAGCCAAAAATAGCTTTGACCTGGCAAATAAAGTCGAGCAGATTCATCATGGTTTGTTTACCGCTGCCCTAAGCAAGATTGAAAAGGGTGAGACTATCGGGGAGAAACCAATCTACGTTTGCCAATATTGCGGCAACACGGTTGAGGGGGAAGCCCCTGAAAAATGTCCCATCTGCGGAGCACCCAAGAAAATGCTCAAGCTCATAGAGTAGATTAGCTCGAAAAAATCCCGGTGCGCGGCAGGAAAGCTGGTGGAGGGACTGAGTAAGACGACGCGGTTGGAACAATTCTTTACAGCTCTTCATGGCTACAGCGGTACCTGCAGGTTTATATGGAGGTGATGCGAAATGGCTGAGATAAAGGTGGATTGCACAGGTGAAACTTGCCCTATTCCTTTAGTTGAGACTCGCAAGGCTCTGAGGAAAGCAAAAGAGGGCGATATTGTGGAGGTTATTGGAACGCATCCTGCTTCCAAGAAAGAGATACCGATGGCGGTAAAGGCTTTGGGACTGGAGCTCATTGGTGTACAGGAGGAAGGTGGGATGTGGAAAATAAAAATACGTAAGTAGGAGGAGGAAGAGACTATGGCTGGCAAAGTTACTATAATAGTTCATAGCGGCGACATGGATAAGGTGTATAGCGCCCTTATTGTAGCCAACGGCGCCCTTGCCATGGGGATGGAAGCATCACTTTTCTTCACCTTCTGGGGTCTCCAGCGCCTCAAGAAAGGTGAGCTGGAAAAGGGGCCTCTATCTAAAATGAACATGCTGGGCATTGGTAAATGGATGGTGAAGCGGAGGATGAAGAAAGCCGGAGCGGCGTCTCTGGAGAGGCTACTACAGGACTTCCACGAGCTTGGAGGGAAGATACTCGCCTGCGACATGACAATGCAGATAATGGGCATAAAGAAAGAAGACCTCCGTGATGCCTTGATATCGGATTACTGTGCAGTTGGTACCTACATAGATGAGGCTAAGGAATCAACAATAACCCTCTTTATATGACGGGGGAGAAAATGGTAGGCAAACTTATTTACCTGGACAACGCATCGGCTACTCGTTTGGATGAGCGGGTGCTGGAGGCGATGAGACCGTATTTCTTTGATACATACGCGGTTGCCACCTCAGAATTTGGCTATTCTCAGGGAATAGAAGCTCGAGAGACGTTAGACGAAGCCAGAGAGGCTCTGGCCAATGCTTTAGGTGCTGCCCCCGAAGAGTTCATTTTCACTTCGGGAAGTACCGAGTCCTCCAACATTGCCCTCAAAGGAGTGGTACTGGCCTTCGGTAAAAAGAAAGGCAAACACATAATTGTGTCAAAGATCGAGGATTTCCCTGTGCTTCACAGCGCACAAGCGCTGGAAAAACAGGGCTTTCAGGTGACCTATCTGGATGTTGATGGGGAGGGCTTTGTAAATCTGGACCGGCTCAGAGATTCCATAACCAATGAGACCATTCTGGTTTCCATCCAGCATGCCAACCAGGAAATAGGTACCATCCAGGATATCGAAGCTGTCGGTCGTATCTGCCGTGAAAAAGAGGTGCTTTTCCACACTGACGCTACTCATACCTTTAGGCGAGTCCCTCTGGACATGAAGAAGATAGCTGTGGACCTGGTCACTGTATCGGCACACACCATCCACGGCCCTAAGGGCACAGGAGGCCTGTGCATCCGCCAAGGAACACAAATAGCCAAGTGGATGGATGGCGGGTTTCAGGAATTCAATCTCCGGGCGGGGCTGGAAAACATACCTGGGGCGGTGGGATTTGCCAAAGCGGTGGGACTGGTCACCCCCGAAGAAACCAAGCGCCTGCAAGAAATGCGAGACCGCCTTATTGACCGCATGCTTGCCGAGATACCCCACAGCACCCTGAATGGCCCTCGACAGAAGAGGCTCCCACAGAATGCCAATATTACCTTCCACTTTGTTGAGGGCGAGTCCATGACCCTGCATCTCGATATGCGTGGTTTTGCCGTGAGCACCGGCTCTGCCTGTTTCAGCCGCTCTCTGGAGGCCAGCCACGTCATCTCTGGGATAGGCGGCGACCACGAAAGGGCACACGGGTCAATACGCTTCACCTTTGGGCATTATAACACCGTGGAAGATGTGGACGCTGTTGTCCGAGCATTAGCTGAGATAGTGAAAGAACTGAGAAGCATCAGTCCTTTAGGAAAAAACGCAGAAAAGGAGGAGGCTTAGAGATGAAATTTCCATATACCGACATAGTACTGGAGCACTTTCGACACCCGCGCAACGTAGGTAAGATTGAGAATCCCGATGGCAAGGCAACCGAAGGCAGCCCAGCCTGTGGGGACATGGTGTCTGTCTACATAAAGGTTGACCCCAAGACGAATACTATCGCGGACGTCAAGTTTGAGTCTTACGGCTGTGCTTCCAACATAGCTACCGGCTCTATAATTACGGAGCTAGCTAAGGGAAAGACATTGGATGAAGCAAAGAACATTACCTGGAAAGAAGCTTCAGAAGCCCTGGGAGGTCTTCCCAAAATTAAAGCCCATTGTTCGGTGCTCGCTGTAGAAGGCTTACGCTCGGCCATACAAAACTATGAAGAGCGCCACGGCCTGGTCAAAGAAAAGAAGCCGACCACGGTGGAGGTAGTACGTCAGCGCCTCAGGAAAGTCATATACCCTCTGACCGGGTTAAACGTGGTGCGTACAAACCTGGTGCAAGATATTAAGGTAAAGGACGGAACTGTACGGGTGCTTGTCGATTTGCCTCGAGATCACCAGTTTGCTCACAACATAAAGGACGAAATACTGGAGAAGATAGAGCCCCTATGGGACGTCAAAGAAGTAGTGGTCGAATTCACGGAATAGCATATCGGCTAAAAGAGGTATCTGGTAGCGCATACCGGATTTGCCATTAGGTGTTCAAATAAGCATTTTACGTTCAAAATAGAACTTTTGTGTCAATAAGGCAAAACCTGTACAGAAAATCAAAATTAAACAGCCTAAAAATTCGTCATCCGAGATATCCTATCAACTCGCGACTGTGACTTGGGTGGCGCAGCTTCGCCAGCGCTTCTTTTTCAATCTGGCGTATTCGTTCCTTGGTGAAACCTAACTCTGTGCCCACCTCTTCTAGGGTCCGGCTGTATTCATTGCCCAGTCCAAACCTCAACTCAATGATGCGGCGTTCTCGGGGAGTCAGCGACTCTAGGGTTCTGCTCAATTTCGCCTTAAGCAGGCTCGCAGTAGCCTCCTCCCCCGGGTCTGGAATCGCCAGATCTGCGATGAAATCACCAAGTTGGCTTCCCTCTTCCCCTACAGGTGTCTCAAAGGAAACGGACCTACGAGAACTCAGCTTAAGCAGCGATTCTATTTTTTTGGGCGGGAGCCCCGTTTCAGAAGACAATTCCTTCTCGGTCGGCTGGCGGCCGAGCTTCTGAGACAAGCTACTCTTTGCCCGGGCTAGCTTTGTCAGAGCGCCAACCAAGTGTCCCGGCAGGCGCACGATTCGTGATTGGTCATTAACTGCCCTGTTGATTGCCTGCCAAATCCAGGGAATGGCGTAAGTACTGAACTTAAAGCCTCTCCGATGGTCGAATTTCTGCACTGCCTGCATTAGCCCGATATTGCCTTCCTGGATAAGGTCAGGCAGAGGCACGCCCCGATCAATATGGCCCTTGGCCCCGCTCACCACCAGGCGCAAATTGGCTTGAATCATGCGGTTTGTTGCCTGGCGCGACCTTTCTCTTACTTGCTCAAAGTGCTTGACAATTTCTGAGCGATGGCGTTCCAGCTCCTCACGGAATTCCGGCGACTGCAACCCTGCCTCAAAACCAGCTAGGGAACTCCTCTCGCCAGCTCGCTCTATTGTAGGCCGAGGTATCAGCCGACTATCTAGCGACAATTGAATCAGGGCTTGCTCCGTCCTGGTTTGGCTTGCCCCGGTGATTTGAGCTATAGCACCGGATAAATGCTGATCGATATTGCCATCGATTGCGCGACGCAGGTCTGGGTGCAATACCTTCTCTGCTACATTCACGTCTAAAGGCAGTTTAAGATACTGATAAAGGGTTTCAAAGAGCAAACGCGCCCGACTCAAGCGCTCCACCAATGCTAGCAATAAATCGATTGCCGATGGCTGACCGCCATGTTCGGCAACCCAGTCCTCCTCAAGTCGGACAAGATGCTTCCCCTCTTCTATCTGGCTGCCCAGCACTCTTTCCTCCTCGGCATTGAGCAGAGGAGTTTGCCCCACTTCAGCGAGGTACAAGTTCAACGAATCCTCACCAAGTTCAAGCTCCAGCTTTGAAGGAGTAATCCCGCGCCCAGAAATCTCATCCTCCTGATCCATCTCCTTATTAGCCAAATCTAATTCCTCATCCCGGGAAAAGACTTGTTCTCTATCTTTAACGTTTTCTAAAACCGTTATCATCTTCAACCTCCTTTGTACTCTTCATTCGGCCGACTGCAGCTTTCAAACACGATTATTATATGTACAGAGGCAATCCTTGTATGCGACTTTTATCTCATACAGACACAGCGACGGGACAAGTAAACATGGGATACCGGAAGATTAGCCAGGAAAGCGGGGGAAAATATTGTATAAAAGGTGTTGGTTGATCTCTAGGGCTCTTGGATAATTATCTCAAAAGGGCAACTTATGGCCCCAGTGAGACAAACGAGTTCGCAGTCTGTGCACCAGTCACACTCCACTGTTTCAATAATGGTAATAATATTGTTAACTATCGCCAGAGCATTTAAGTGGCACACGCCAACGCATAACGCACACCCATCACACTTTTGGGGGTCTATAACAGGCATTTCAGCCACGGCTTTCAGTCTCCATTCTGATTATTTTAAAAGCAAAGCTTGCCATCTGTCTGTGATATTTGTCTCAAGAAGACACCTCCATTATATTTTGGAGAGCTTCTTTATCCGTAATTATTATGCGATGCCGATCCAACTTGATCGCCCCTTCCTCCTCTAATGCCTTTAGCGACCTACCAACTACCTCCCGAGCAGTACCTGCCATAGCTGCCATTTCTTGCTGTGTAAGCCGTGGCCCACGGCCCACTTCACCTCCGATGTGCTCAAAGAGTATCTTGGCTACCCTGCCGATGACGTGCTTGAAAGACAGGTCCTCAACCAGCGATACTAGGTGACGCACTCGCCTTGACAGTACCTTAATTACATTCAATGCTATCTGTGGATGGTCACGGAGGATAGCTTCCATGTCATTCTTCTTTATCCCATAAAGAAGAACGGGGCCCATAGCCCGAGCACTGGCGGGATTTGGACCACCATCAAAGATAGGGACATCATTGAAGGACTCCCCGGGGCGCACGATGCTCAAGATCTGCTCCTTTCCTTCGGCCGAGGTCTTGAACACTTTCACCACCCCCGAAGCGACAAAATACAGATTCGCAGCCGATTCACCCTCAAGCAAGACCATCTCTGCTCTGTCAGCAGTTTTCTCAAAGACGAGCTTTCTGCTCGACTCAAGTTCAGCAAGGCCAAGATCGGAAAAGTATAGAATGCTCTTCAAAAACTCCAACTGAACAGCCATACCTCATCTCTGCATAGAACAGAATCGAATCCTTCTCAAAACCAATGCCAACTTCGATGGCCTGTACATTTGATTGCCAGCTCCAGAAATTCCTTACCGATTGATATTTCAGAAATCTTCTACCTCCTTGAACTCTTTTCCTTACCCATGGGAGTGGTGCTTGTCTGAAGACCCCTCACAGCACCCTGGCTCTCCCGGATGACCACAACAGTTCTGTCTTCGCCAGATCTTTATAAAGTTATTGCGAAACACTAGTTTCAGCTTCCTTCCCAGAGGCATGGGCACTGACATATTGGTGAAAAACGCTCTTACAGTTGGCATATTACAACCCCCCAAAAATATTCCTCGTTCTTCGACCTTAGGTAACGCTGCATAAGGAAAGGCTTTTCCCTTTCTCTGCTATGAACTGACCTATTCTCATATCACTGACTCCCCTGCTCTTTCTCGTCTTCCACCACCTCACAGCAACCGTACTCACATTGACCACCGGTAGCACAGGGTTTACAACAGTAAAAAACCCCGTCCCTTTCATAAGCATTAACGGCTAGGTGACAACCGCATGTTGGGCAAAGTTGTTCCGTCATCTTGTCTGACCTTCTTTCCTACCGACAAATTTTCTACTTCAGCTTAATACTGCCATGATACTGGCCCAAATAGTTTGTCTATTCATCTTTGGCTAGTATACCAAACATTTCCAATCTTTTGACAATAGAAAAATAGGCTGCGTATAGTTTTACAAAGTTATGGGCCGTTAGCTCAGTTGGTAGAGCACCTGACTTTTAATCAGGGTGTCACAGGTTCGAGACCTGTACGGCCTACTCTTAAGAATAAGGAATCTGTTAACGATTTTGTTAATGGAATTCTAGCTATGGTTTACTCTCAGGATGAAACTCCAAAAACCACCGAATATTTGACTATCGGTGGATTAGAACTAGGTACACCCAGAGCAAAACAACAGTGGATAGACGAATTCCTCTCAAGCCGACGGCAAGGTTTGTCTATGAGAACTCTTGAGTTTTATAGGGATATTCTCTATCAGGCAGTAGATATCGAACTAACTCCAAAGGGAATCAATAACTGGCTCACGAACCTCAATTGTGGTAATGCTAAATTAAGTTATTACCGAGCGATAAAAGTCTTTTGTAATTGGTTATACAAATCAAAGAAGATAGTAAAGAATCCCATTAGCCTTGTTGACAAACCAAAGGTAAGCAAGAAACTGCTACCAGCAATAACTAAAGAGCAATTGGTTACTCTAATATATGCTACTAATAATCCACGGGATGTGTGTATTTTAAGACTTCTTTTTGATAGTGGGTGCAGACTAGCCGAAGTTGTAGGGATTAAAGATACTGACTTTACCTGGGATGAGGGAACTGTTACTGTCATAGGTAAGGGTAATAAACAAAGAAAAGCACCCTTCACGAAAGAAACAGGAGATTTGTTGAAAAAATGGTTTAGCGAACATAAGGCGTTTGAGTTAAACCGAGCAGGTATACAAACAATGCTGGTCAGGCTGGAGCAAAAGACAGGCATCACCTGTAATGCACATTGTTTCAGGCGTGGATTTGCGATTTATCAACTCAAACAAGGTTTATCAACTAGAGTCGTGCAATCATTAGGTGGCTGGGAGAGTATTGCTATGGTAGCAAAGTATTCAGAGCAACTATCTCAAGAAGATGCTCTAGAGCAATATGATAGGGGGTAACCTCAACCGAGTAAACCACTAGTCTGAGAAGATAGGCTAAATCCCACTCGTCTATTCCGAGTCTTTTTTGCCTTAACATCTTCTTATTCATATCCTGAGTTTGGCTGAAGCCAGAGAGAGCCGAAAATTTTGAAAATTTGGACAGAACAGCGTGCCACCGATCTATACAAGGTTGTGAACTCATCTGCCTAATTTGCAATAGACCTAATTAGTATATTGTCCGTCGGATACTGGGATAAAGATTAGTATTTTTTGGAGTACTTTTTCAGATTAATTCTTTAGTTTTTACTTGGACAGCTAGCTTGATTACTTCTTCAGCACTTTTGTCTAATCGGCTGAAATATGGGCTAAGTATATCCTCAAACTTTTCCTCTTTCTTTTTCACAACTTCATTAAAGACTTCGGGTAGTGCATTCAGATTTTGCTGAATTTCTGTAACTTTCTCAGACACTTCTGGAAAGAAGGTCGCAATATGCTCAATGTAATCTGTTTTCGTGTCTAATCCCCATAGCTGAAAGTATTTACTAACCAATACCCGTTTTCGAGCTGTTATTAGGTCAATACTTCCAACTACAGGTACATTTTCAACACGAATAGCCTTGACAATTTCGGTTGCCCAATCGATTATTTCATTAATAAGCAAGTGCTTGTACTGTCTTTTTTGTATGCGATTCGTCTGTAGCAGTGCCAAGATACCAATAATTAATGCAATGATAACGGCACCGAGTGTTATCCAATCTCCAATTACCATATGAGGTATTATATCAAAGCAAGGGTGTTCTCGGGACATAAAGCTAGGTAGCAGGTATTCAAAGCTAGATTGTTCACTAGGCAAAGCTAAAGGTTCACAAGGCAAGGGGGGTATCCCCCAGGGACATTGGTACTACCTACGACTAGCCACGAATGTATTGGCTCGTAGAAAAATCCAGTCAGTCTTGGAATCTGGATATTAGATACTCAAATATCGGGACTTTTTCGTAGTAAGTTTCAGCATTATTAATTATTCCCCGATGGACTTATCATGAAATCCCCCCATCGGTCAGTAGAAATAAAGCCATATCTTAAATCACCAATTGCTGTGTCTAGTCTATAATCAGCCAATTGTTCCGCTGTTAAATAGAGAATACCCAGCTCATCTATAACATCAAATGCTTCGTCAAACGTCATATCTGGTTCTGTTGCATAAATCGCAGCTAACCAAGATGCTGTAATCATCTCTTCATCAATATCAGGTGTTATGTCCCAACGCACCAAAATTCCATCTATATACCCTGTATCATAGCAAATAAATGTTCCTATCCATAGCCAATCCGCAAACTCGTAAATGGAGGACATGAAGTCCATCGCATAATTAACTTCTACTTCCTCTATCAATAGCCAAGGTTTTTCAAGATTGTTAACCTCTTCATTCCATCGTTCTACAAAGGTTGCCAAATCATTGCCTTCAATAACACCTCCTATCGGCTCTCTTGGTTCAATATAATCAGCCCCAACTTCTTCAGGTGGAGGGGGATTTTCTCCTGCTTGTACCGTTACATCAACCCAATCAATGCCATTATCGTTAACCACTTCCCCTCGTTTTGATGCCCAATCAGCAATTAAGAAAGCCGTAAGTGAAACTAAGCCTACAACAAGTAGAACTATTAATAATCGTTTCATTTCATCCCTTCTTCCACCTCTACGAAGCATACGCCTGAATAACTCACGACACCTAGATTCATCACTACCAGCAACACTACTTTAACCTGCTGTTTTCTGCTTAGCTCTCCAAATCCGCTGGCTGGGCTACTCTTCCCTGCTTACGCGGGTTAATCGGAACTTGACCGGTGCTTCACATTGTCCTACAGATACTTCCCAAGGAAATCTCTCACGCCACTGCACATATCTTTGACCGAATCTGCATTATACTCTGAAAATTTACCGTGGTCAGCATTATCTCTGATTTCATTCCACACTTCTACATTCCTCTGAACAAGCCTATTATAGATTTTAGCATCGGCAATCTTGTGGTTAAGAGAACTTATGTTTTCCTTGCTTTTGAGTGTAATGTCCTTATTTTTTGCTATCTTTCTTAGTCCATCTTCCAATACTGCACCAATCAAGGAAGCAGCAGGGTCCTTGTACCCCTGTTCTAGTAGATATTCAGCCATTTCCAGAAAGTCTGTAAAGACATCCGCCGCAACTAAGTCTTCTAGTTTCTTGAGGTAGCCGCCCTCTATATCTTCTTTGGCAGCCTTCAAAATTGATTGCCCTTGAAGTGCATCAGTATAAAAGTGGCCGCGACAACCCTGTTGGAACTCTTGAAAATGGGTGCTGTTATCTCCAAGTACAGCCTTCAAAAAGGATAGAGCTCCTGCTCGCCATTGGTAAAAAGGGTCATCCGTAACATAGTAATCGTCAATTTCGCCGGAGATTGGTATTAGACGGGGATGCCTTGTTTTTAATACCTTATCTCCTACTTCTATCAAGTGGTTTAGTCTATCCACTAGTTTCTTATAAAACATAGAGTTCCTTCGCTACGCTACTCGTTAAGTCCGCCAGTCCTTGTAATCATTATTGTAGCACTTGCCGAAGAATTGCTCGCCTTGCTTATACTGCTGGCTATCTCATTATCGGGGATGCTGGTATCAGCAACGGAAATGTCCTTATCACTTGAGCCAAGCAGGACTAACCCTACTAGAAGGGTTGCAAGGGCTACTATAGTGACCAGCCTCTTCACTTCAACCCCCTCTTAAATCAATTATAGGCTTGAATAACCATAGAAACAATATCCTTGAGGGGTAAATGGGGACAAGTGAAAGGGAAGCACCGCGCCATACTGAACTAGAACTGAGGGATGTCAGTATGCTTTTTATTGTTTACTAGGTGGTGAAAATCCAATGGTCTTCCGAGGTTTAGCAGTTTTCATATCAAAATATATAAGAATAGCATCTAGCTTAGTTAAGAAATAACTCTTACGCACATATCTATCTCGTGAGTGTGTCTCTCCCTCTAATGAAGAAAATATAGGTTCAATTTCTGAATCTGGTATATAAAATTGGGAAACATTCATACCGATTTCTTCAAGTGATTTTAAGACGCTATGAAATTCTTCAACGTAAGAGGATTTAATACTGTTGTATTCGGTAATGGATGGCTGGTCAATATTCTTTCTTAGTGATGAAAGAACTGCATAGGCACGTAAAATTATGTCCTGATTTTCTTCCATTTGAACTTTACCTTGCGTGATTATTGTACCATAGCTGTTAATACAAATTCGTATGGTGTCCCTGATACTACTGCCTTATTTGAAGGATGAATGGACAAATAGGAAAGGGAGGCACCACACCAGAACCAAGGGAGCGTTACACATCAGCCTAGTAATTCTCTTGGTGATGCTCAAATAACAACTTGATGTCACGTGGACTAAGTGTGATACCAAATGCTTGCTTTATGCTCTTCGGGGTAGGTTTAAGTTGAGTTTTGTTTGCATCCTGACAGATTGTAGTCCTGATAAGTAACGCTAGTATACCTTTGTAATACTTCGGAGACAATCTAGTCTGCTCAACCATTAAACTAATAAGTCTCACCTGTTTTGAAATAGCCTCAACAATACCAGAATCCTTGAGATGCGGGGCTAATTCGTATGAGTTGGAAACAATTAGATTCATTTCCTTGCTAATTTCCGAAAGGATTCCTTTTAACTCGCTATTATCACAAGCTTCTAATTTGTAAGTATAGCCCACCAACTTCCCTGTGGATTCAAGAATACCGTCTCGTTTCTTATATAGCCGATCTATGAGTTCAAGGAAGTGCTGTGGGGGTTGAACATTTGGTACGTTAGACATTCAAAGTTCCTTATGCTCTTTATTGTTATTCATACCTCTCAATCTCTAATAACTTCTCAATCCCTAGCTCCAAGACTTCATGGAGTAATTTAATGCGACCAGCTATTTTATCTCTACTTTTTGTCTTCCTAGTCTCATTCAATTTTCTTAATTTGACCAATTCAGCGAACCTTTTAATATCAGTCTCTAGTAGCACGGGGTTATGCAGAAGCTCCTCGTGGCATTCATAGCAGAATTCCTCAGTTTGACCTTCAATATTCCAAGGACATTCCTTGAAGATTGGCTCTCTCTGTTCTCCTCTCCGATTTCGTGAACGACCAAGAAAACGTTCTGCAAGATTGTGATGTTTCGTGGCATGAGAACGTCCTTTAATTGATGGCTTAGCGTATTCACCTTCACGATGGATAATACATCCACAAATCGCACAATTACTTATCATGTTACCACCCCAATTATTTATTACATTATAAGTTCATTTTAGAATAAGACAAGAGCTAAGTCCAACAAATCGATTAGGTATAATTCTATACTACTGCCTTATTTGGTGATAAGGTTAAGGAATGGGGGTATACCCCTGGGGCATATAATAACGTAGCATTAACTCTAGGGACAGGACATTGTCTATCATTCAGTTAGCGAAGGTTCTTCAGTTATCAGGCTTCCTGCTTGCCAGTATATTTGGAGGTATTCTGCTAGACAAGGCGGTAGGAGGGAAAATCGCCGAAGGGTTTATATCTCTGTTTGTTGGATTTGTTAATAGATTGAGAAAGTTCATGCAAAAATTGGCAAAATACATAATTCCACCAAAAGAGCCAGAATATCCCACACTCACGTGGTGGGAAGCTCTAGCCCTTTTCTTCTTCTGGTCAGGCTCGCTCACCGCCCTTATAATAGGTTGGTTAAAACATATCTCAGTTCTGCTATGGACTGGGGTCGGCCTTTATTCCGCATATGCGTCGTTTTTTCTGTTCGTGGGGCCAGCTTTTATGTTTGTACCATGGGTACAAGCAAGGTGGGGCCGAATCGTTTATGTACGAAATGGGCGAGAACTCTCGGCAAAAGAATTCTTCCCTGAATACGCTCTAATGGCTTCGGCAGCCGTGTCTGGTATTGTTTGGCTCGTGGCACTTGCACTGTTTTTCTTTTCCTATTTTCTCAAAGTATCTAGTTATACCATGAAGATGCTTGCAAATCCCAGAGTGCCGAAAGTTGCTTTCACAGTTCTAGGATTCGTAATGCTGCTCGCTGGTCTGATAATTGATACTATAGCAACATTTTGACTAGAACAAGACCCTCATATTTAGCCAAAATGTTACCTTTTCAGGTCAACTTGCTGGCCTACTCATCAGCCACAGCGTACATCGTAATTGTAATGGCAGCAGTTGCGGAGGAATTGCTGCTTACCCTACTAGCTACCTCATTATCGGGGATGTTGGTATCAGCAACGGAAATGTCCTTATCACTTGAGCCAAGCAGGATTAACCCTGCCAGAAGGACTGCAATGGTGACTACAGTAACCAGCCTCTTCACTTCAACCCCCTCTTAAATCAATTATATCCCTAACCAATCGTTAATAGAAGACGTCGAGTGGCTACACATTTTCCTACTACAAATTAGGTATTACGTCCCCAGAATAATTAGAGAGCTCGCCACCATACTAGAGTTGATCACGCACCTTGTCTCGAGCCGCCTCTACTTGCTGCTTTGTTTTTGTGATGAGCTTCTTTGCGCCTGCTTGATACTTTAAGAACCATTGCTCCGTCATGTCGGGAGAGTATTCCCAAAGGTTTAGCTGCTCGCACCACGCAACCATACTGTTCACATAAGACTCGATAGATTTGTAGAATGCCTGGTCTTCATCAATATAACGATTTGTTACCAGCAATTCGGCTGCTGCCACTCTAAAACGACCAGTAGCATAGATACGCTTCTTAGGCTCTGCTTGGTTTGCTTTGGCTTTATAAATGACATCTTCAAGGACATCCAGATTTCTAACGCATTCTGACAGCATTGCTTCTAGCCGCCGCAGCGCCTCGTCTCGACGGAAAATCTCAAACAATGTTCCTCGCCCAGCAACGGTCTCCAATACGTGACTATCAGGTTTGTCGGGATTTGACAAACAATCCTCAATAGCTTCTTTAAAGTCTCTCCTAAATTTTGCTGTTTGTATGTGATCCCCTGGATGATAGAAGAGAGTGCCTTTAACACTAATATCAAAGGGGAGCGATGTACCTGCTTCTGCAATTGTAACTGTGCCATGTTTGAAACTCTGGCGAATCCCTAGCTCCCAGTACACATTAGGATTCGAATCTGTGAGGTCTGCAACCACTACAGGAGACACAACAAGATTGGTGATGATTTCCCTTAGAATATCCACACGAAGTGGCTTTGAGCGGTAGGCTCCGAGTTCTGGGTTCTCCTCAATAAGGGGCTTTAAGAAATCATCAAAATGATCTGTCCAGTAGGTCGTGGTATGGTGCTCTGTCGTCTTGCTAAACGGCATTATTACGAAACAACGCTGTCGCTTATTCGGCATGTAAATCACCCCCCTTCTAATCCGATTATACCACCAGCCAACTTGAGAGAGAAGACATGAACAAATAGAGCAAAGAGAAGCGTTGCACTATGATTGACACCCACTACTGCTGGGGATACAATCGGGGAGGCAAATATCTCCTCTAAAGCTCGCTCTGATTCCAATCCCCAATGCCAAGTATCTTCAAAAGCGGTTATCTGAGCCTGCGAAGGTTCACCAGTCTGCTCTTTGTATAGAACATTATAGGTTGCCTTGCTGTTGAATGGCGGATCGAGGTAAACAAGGTCAACAGAGTTATCAGGAATATATTTCCGCAGGATTTCTAGGTTATCACCATAGTAAAGAACATTGGTATCCATTATCATCCTCTAGAACGTATTTGACTGCTTCCACCTTCTATCAAAATTCTCACTTAATGCTTCGTAAATATTTTTACTGCTTGCTTCATTCAATACAATAGCAAAAGACTCTTTCGCTCCCAAGTTCTTCATACTATGTCCTAACAAAACAAGGGAGGTAGGGGAAATGATATACCTATCATGTAGGTCTTTGTTTGGATAATCTCTAAATTCAACATCCGCATTCTCAGTCTTGAAATCCCCAAGTTCACGCAATAGCTTATTTTTCGCATTCATGTTTGTAATGTTTTCTAGCTTAGTTAAGAATTTGATTGGTCTGGCTTTCACGTCCTTGATGACATCAAGAGTTCTCTCCCCACAATAAGGGTCTACAATTCTTAGTTTACCTGTAAGTGACTCTAAGATTCTTGTTACTAAAACCCTTTTACTCGAATATCTTTGTCCAGGTTCAAAGTAAAATACTTCCAACGTACCTTGTGGTTTCAGGGATATTAAATAGCCTTTGCCAGATTTCATTATTTCGTAAAAAATCTGCCCGCCATCCCGATAACAATGAACTTTGTCACCTGCTCTATTAAGGGCACGAGCTATGCTTGCTGGGCTTATACTAACTTCTTGGACTTCTCTGAGTATTGAAGATACTTGTTCAGTGTTCATCCTTCTCTGTCTCAGTTCATCTTTTCCTACCCATAACACCCAAAGCGTTTGTTGGATAATGCTTTGACAATCCTCAAACGGAGGAAAGCCGCTAACATCTGCTCTTGCGAATCTTTTCAGAATTCTAGATTCCATAATGTTACTGCTTCTTCAAATCATTATCTACATATTGTATACCCAAATTGGTTAAAACCCATGCTTGCTTATTGTCCTTTTTCTCCTCGGCACTCATAATGAATCCCTTACGGATGTTCTTGTTGACTACATCATTGATATTTACAGGGGGAGGTTCTTTTGCTGACCTAAAGTCCACTTCAATATCGGAACTATTAAACGAAGTGTAGTCTTGGAAGATTTCAAGATAGTAACCAACCAATAGTGTTTTGTCTACATCTGTTTTTGGTTTCTTAGATATGAAAATTTCCCTGATTGAAAGTTTCTTGGTTGTAGTCTCCCCCTTATCACCAGGTCTCTTTTCTAAATAGGCTATTCTCTTCTCGTGATCCTCTAATTGACTTTTTATAGCGTTAAGCATATCCTCAACCGACATTATCTTTGCCCTCCTTGCTCACTTTCTTGTTTATTTCCTTCAGTGTTTTTTCTAGAACATTCAGAGCGATAGCATGATAAGCGTATTTGCCTCTAGTAATCTGATGAATCTTGTTCTCTTCTCGAAGGTCTTTAAGCCAGGGAAGTAGAGAACCTTTAGGAACTCCCAACTCATCCATCAATTCTTGGTTTCCAACATCGTTCGTTGCACTCAATTCAGCTTCTTTGGCGTACATTTTACCTATCAGATACAAAAGTATGTTCTGTTTCCCAGTCAATTCATCCTTCACAATAACATCAATCTTTCCGTCTTTGGTGATTCGAGTCAGTTGCTTTGCTAAATTAAAGTTCTTCTCAAGAGCACTGGCATAATCAACCGTCATTTCCTCAATAATTTTTTGCTTGAGATTACCTGCCATTCTGTTCTCCATTCATTGACTCCTCTTATAATCATAATCTAAGTAACATTATAATCTATGCCAATTTTAAAGTCAAGTCGTAAAGTGGGTAAATAGCTATAAATAAAGCAATATGATAATCAAATAATCTTTCACCATAACTTAAGCTATACTCTAGCACTTGGGCACAAACAGAGGGACAGCTTTAGCGGCTGTCCCTCTTCGATTAATCCCCTGCCTGATAATACTCTTTTGTGGACACTAACTTATATTCCCCATCAAAATCACCTATGTCAAACTCATTACCAAGATAAATCAATTCTTTATCCTTGAGTGCTGGCCTTCTTTGTTGGTGCTCATCATTGATACAGCAAGTAATCCAAGACTCTTTATTCAGGATGGCATCATGCCACGCACTCCAACAACGCTTGCAGAAATACCCCTTTGGATTCTCGGTTACAAATTCTTGTTGGCAAATACAACAACGCATTCACTTTTATACCTTGTGATATTTGCTTCTGTGTAAAATAACCTCTCCCTACCTTTAATTAAAAATATTCTGAAAAAGTGATAGAAATGCCGCTGCCAGCGGAAATTTTGCGTTCAAAATGGTGACTCTAGACTCTCAAGCAGGGTTAAAAAGGGGGTATTTTTACCTATTTGCCAAAGCTAAAGGTGTCATTAAACCACCCAAAAATCTTATTTTTGCTTATTTTCGAGCCAATTAAGAACTGCGTCTCTCAAGAATACTTTTCTATTGCCACCCAACGATACACAAGGCAAACCTTGCTTGGTCAAGCGTGTGAGCTTATTACTACTAATATTTAATAGCTTCGCCAGATCCATGGAACTCAGAATTGCATTGATTTCCATATCCTACCTCAAGTCGTTCCTACCGCATTCCGTCATTTCCGTCTTTTCAGAAGCGTAGATTGGTCTAGTATCAACAGGTTCAGGTTTGCAATGGCTACACTCAGAGGATACATCCTTAATAGTCCTGCCCAGTTTCTTGAGGGCAAGGTGATATATCTGCAAGTGTTCAGGCAGGTATTCCTCAATGATGTCTGGATTCCTCTTGTAATCCTCTGCGCTGACTATTGAGCGTAAAAGCAAATCCTTTTTTGCCTCAAGTAGGTGTTGTATTCTCAGGCAGCACCCACCACAAATGATTCCCAATGAATTCATTCCTACATCTTTCCTCTCCAACAAGGGACACTCAATATAAGTTTTTCTGAACTGCTCTATAATCTTGCTGTGGTCTATCTGTTTTTCTAATTTACACTTCATTTCTCACCCTCCAAACGAAGATTTGACAAGCACAAATTGCCTGCCCGATTGAGAGCGAAGCAACAGCGGAAGCTCCGCCCTCTACAATTCTAGTAATGGAGTAAAGAACGCACCATTACACTCAAGGAGTGCTGGAGAAGCGGTGCGCCCGATGTTGAATGAGCTTAATGCTACCTAGGCCACCAAGCTGAATTCCATAACCTTACCGTTTTTTATCAGATTCTTGCTCAAAGCTAATTCACACCCTCGATACCATTTCTTACCAATGTAGTAAGCGGCACCACTATTTGTGTAAGGTTCAATCTTTGCTATACCACCAATGTTATGCCAACGACGCGCCCAAACTGATGGTTTTTGTTCTTTTACTCCACTAAGCAGACAGTGATAATGCAGGTTATCACCTTCTTCTAACACCCTTACAAAATGAACTTGTCCATTCACTTCCTTTTCAAGCAAATGTAACCAGTGTTTTCTCCAAAGACGATTTGCTGTTCTAGGTGAGGTTGGATATTTGAAGGTAAAGGTAGCAAACCAATCCCACCTCGCCAGCGATTCAATCCATTCTCCATATGCATGTTCTGTTCTATTCATTCTATACTCCAATTTTAGTTTGTGGGGATTCCTCACTTGCTCTCTACCATCAACCTCTTCATCCCTTCTCTGTGATAATAGACATAGTAATAGCGTTGCCAGACGTGGTAGATGAACGTTGAGAGGGACGTTATGATGGACGTATAGGTAATAACGTTAAGAGAAGAGATTGATGTGATCTATTGAAGGGTATCAGGAGATACAAGTGGATTAGCACCACTCATTCATAATTGTTTATAGTGATTGACGACCATAGCAGGCTACGGGAGCACTCAGTCACTAGGGACTTATAGGTCAATCACATTTGGTAGTTGATGGACTTATTCATTAGGGAAATTTTCCTCTCTACTATATATATTACCATCTCAGGCGTAAGTCTTCCCAAAAAATCACGTATGACTTGTAAAAAATTTGCTAAATTTCGTGAAAAATGGCGTTTACATCAAACCCCTACTAGCGTTATTATAGCCAGGCAGTTCAATAGGAGGTTTGGTAATGAAGAACGAGTATATAACTTTTGAGCAAGCAGATAGATTGAAACGGAGGATGCCAAAGAGTGAGGTAGCAAAGGAATTTGAGTCCTACGTCAAGGAATTACCGCAGGGACAAGTCGGACAAATCACAGTTGATAAGCAAGACAGCATCAAAGCAAATACTGCAAAAGCGAGGCTTATTCGGGCAAGTAAAGCACTAGCAGTAACATTGCAAACTAAACGAGTCGGGAATGTAATCCAGTATTGGAGAAAGGGTGAAGAGCCACGCTGAGGTTTCCAAAAACACCGAGAGGATATTATGCACAGAACAACACAACAAGACAGCTTTGTAAGAAATCAGGACGGAACTCTAGGATTCTACAGCAATCCCATAACAGGTTGCCTGAACGGGTGTCCTATACACTAGATATGATACAGCCTATCAGCCTAGCCTATTCTAGCCTAGCCTAGAATACTACTGTTATCGTAGATAACACCACATTTCTATATGTGCTGAAACTCACATCGCTACTTCAGTGCTGCAGCCGTACTCTCAAAGAGATAAAGAAAGAAACTCTCAAACGCTGCGTCAGAGAAGGTATCCATTAAAAATTCAAACTTTTCCGTTAGGACTGGGTCTCCAATAGCCATAATTTGGTCTCGCCATTCAAGAAAATAATTCATAGCCCCAGCCTCTGTCATTTCATCAAATTCACCTCCAAAAGCTGGTACAAAAATGCCCGCAATAATCTCCATTCTAGCTCTAGCTTCCTCTAGAGTCTCGTCAATTTCGGTCAGCTCCGCCTCAGTGTCGGTCAGCTCCGCCTCAGTGTTCGCCAGTTCCGCTTCGGTGCTCGCCAACTCAGCCTTGGTGTCATTTAACATCCAAAACCCAACACCTGTGGAAGCAGCGAGTAGCACAGCTACGACAGAAACAATTACAAGCCACGTTTTCATTCAATCACCTCCTCTTTGTTTAATATATCCTATAAGATATTAGAATAGACGAATGAAGAAGCATTGTCAATAACTCTCTTCACTTCAACTTAAGGTTCTCTTGTTTGTTATCTTCATTTGCTAATGTCTCAATATTGTCAACAAACCATAAGCTATTCTTTTCGTGCCAGAATGTTTCCCCCAATTCGTTTTCGGTTATTTCTCTTATTATGTCTTCACCCTCATGACCAAAAGGTGTATGGCCTAAATCATGTCCTATTGCTATAGCATCAGTTAAGT